>JBJTQT010000059.1:0-9854 GCA_046075745.1 Cyanobium sp.
CAGCTCTTTCTCGATTTTGTGCTTCAGCACTACGTGAGCAGCGGCGTGCAGGAACTTGCCCAGGAGAAACTCACCCCGCTCCTTCGCCTGCGATACCACAACTCCATCGCCGATGCGGTAGCCGATCTCGGCCCGCCTGAAGAGATCTGCCAGGTGTTTGCAGGGTTTCAAAAGGCTCTGTACACCGCACCGGCCGATACATGACCCACCCCCCGGGGAGATCCGCCCCGGGGGGCCGGTGTGCGCGGCCACGGCTCAGGGAGAATGGCCCCATTGCACCACCGCCACCTGGCCTTGGCTGACGACCAAACCCTGATCCGTGATTTCGCCTCCCGTTGCCGGGAGAAGATTGAAGAATTTGAGAAGACGCAGGTGCGCTGCGGGTTGATCGGACCCTCCGGCAGCGGCAAATCCTCGCTGATCAATGCCATCGCCGGTGAGCGCATCGCCCAGGTGGGGGTGGTGGAAACCACCAACGATCCCCTGGAGATCAGCCATCGGGGCATCACCTTCGTGGATCTGCCGGGCTGCGGCACGCGCCGCTGGCCCAAAGGCACCTACATCGAGCGGCTGCAGCTCGCCAGCTACGACTGTTTCCTGCTGGTGACCGCCCATCGCTTTACCGAAAACGACGCCTTCCTCTTTCATCAGTTGCGCGCCCTCGGCAAGCCCTGCTTTGTGGTGCGCAACATGATCGATCGGGCCATTGAGGATGGTCTGCACGACCATGGCCATGACGAGGCTGAAACCCGCCGCTTAATTCAGCACGACATCACCTCCCAGCTGGAGCCCAACCCCCCGGAGCGCGTTTACCTCACCTCCGCCCGCCAGCCCGCCCAACACGACCTGCAGACCCTCCTGGTAGACATCGGCGCGGCCCTCGATGGCCTCAAGCAATCCCGCTTTGTGGCTGATATGGCCGCCTACGGCGAAGACGCCCTCAAGCGCAAGCGCAAGGTGGCTGAAGAACGGATCCCCCCCTACGCCGGCCTTGCGGCCGCCAATGGCAGCCTCAATCCCGTGCCTGGGCTGGATCTGGCCGCCGATGTGTCGCTGTTGCTGAAGCTCGGCGATGAAATCGCCTCGATCTATGGCCTCACCCGCAATCAGTTCGACTACATCAAGCGCCTGCTAGGCCCCAAGGCCCTGCCATCGCTGATCGCCAAGATCGCCCAGTTCAGCACCCGCTACCTGGCCAAAGAAGGGCTGATCGGGCTCCTCAAACGCCTGGCCACCCGGGAGGCCAGCCGCCAGTCCACCCGCTGGATTCCCCTGGCGGGCCCCCTGATCGCGGCGGGCATCGGCTGGCAGTCCACCTTCATGCTCGGCGAGCAATTGGTGGATGAGGCCGAGGCCCTAGCCAAGGAGATCCTGGCCGACATCGTGGACGGCAGCGGGGTGGCACCGGGGGTGTGAGGGCCCCTGGGCAAGGCTCAGCCGAACTGCCACCATGAGCGAGTCTCTGCTCACTCGCTGTGGCCTCGCCGCCGACACTTCATCTCCATCACCTGCCAAAAAGGGAACAGAATCTCGTTTATATCTTGATCTTGATTGCTTCACCAATCATCAATCTCTTGGTGAATTCGCTGATTTATACAGACTTTCGCCTGATCTCCCTCAGGGGCGACCATGAATTCGGCCTTCTCAATTGGATCTTTGGCACCTCCAGCTTCCTTCTGGGCAACGTGCTCATTCTTCTGGGAATCAATCTTGCCCACACGCTCCTGGCGCGCCAGCAGAGGCACACCCGCAAAAGCCTCTTTGCCTTTGGCTTGATATCAACTCTTTATCTGATCATCAATCTGCTCACGGTTTCCTACGGCATCTTTGCGTTCAAAGTGCAATCTTTCTTTCTCCTCCTGGTATCCATCTGCGTCTATATCTCGTTGAATATCATCTTCCTGTTCTGGTATTGGTTTGTCGACTACCCAGCGCAGGTGCGCCGACTGCACCATCCGGAATCCACTCCGGAAATCTGCTTTCCGCGCGGTTTCCACCGCCCCGGAAATACATGGCTGCCCAACGTCTTCGACTACCTCTACTTCGCGGTGTTGACCAGCAACACCCTCGGCCCGCCGGAAGATCACTCCCCTGCTGGAGAGAAGGCCAGGGTGGTGGTGCTGCTCCACTCCAGCGTGATGCTTGTGGTGCTGGTGATCTTTGTCTCCCGGGCGATCAACACCCTCTCCTGAACGCTTTCTCCTGATCCCACCGCCCTCAGCCGCAGCGCCCCACTCCGCTCAGATCCACCTGAACACCATCAGCAACAGCGAGCCGTTGATCAACACGATGATTGCCGCGCAGGTCCAACCCACCGCCTGGAGCCAGCGGGGGGCGCAGAGCTCGCCCATCAGGCCCGCCTTGCCGCAAAACAGCACCAGCGGAATCACGGCGAAGGGCAGCTGCAGGCTCAACACCACCTGGCTGAGCACCAGCAGCTGGTTGGTGGCTTGATCGCCCAACAGCACCACCGTTGCCAAGGCTGGAATCAAGGCCAGGCCGCGGGTGAGCAGGCGCCGCTGCCAGGCCGGCAGCCGCAAGTCCAAAAAACCCTCCATCACCACCTGGCCCGCCAGGGTGGCGGTGAGGGTGGAGCTCTGGCCCGCCGCCAGCAATCCCACCCCGAAGAGCACGCTGGCCAACGACGTGCCCAGCAAGGGCGTAAGCAGGTGGTAGGCCTGGCTGAGGTCCTCCACCGGCTGGTCCACCACGCCGTGAAAGGCACCGCCGGCGAGCACCAGGATCGCCCCATTCACCAGGAAGGCCAGAAACAGGGCAAGCAGGGCGTCGAGGGTGGCGAAGCGCAACGCCCAGTGGCGCGCCTGGGGATGCTCCGGCCATTGGCGCGTGCGCACCAGGGCGGAGTGCAGATAAAGGTTATGGGGCATCACGGTGGCCCCCAGAATGCCCGCCGCCAAATAGAGCTGGCTGCCATCGCGCAGCGCACCTGGATCAGGAATCAACCCCGCCGCCACCGATGGCCAATGGGGCTTCAGCAGCAACAGCTCCAGGGCGAAGCATGTGCTCACCAGCGCCACCAGGGCGATCACCAGCGCCTCCAGCCGGCGCACCCCGAAGCGCTGCAGGGCCAACAGCAACAGGGTGTCGGCGGCAGTGAGCAGCACCCCCCAGGGCAGGGGAATGGCAAAGAGGAGCTGCAGGGCGATGGCGCTGCCCACCAGCTCCGCCAGGTCGCAGGCCACGATCGCCACCTCCGCCAGCAACCAGAGGGGCAGGCGCCAGCGGCCGGGCAACAGACGCCGGCAGGCCAGGGCCAGATCCAGCCCGGTGGCGATGCCCAGGCGGCAGCAAAGCGACTGCAGCACCATCGCCACCAGGCTGGAAAGGGCCACCACCCAAAGGAGGCGAAAGCCATAGCGGGAGCCGGCAGCCAGATCCGTGGCCCAATTCCCCGGATCCATGTAGCCCACGGCCACCAGGTAGGCCGGCCCCAGCATCCGCAGCAAGGTGCGCCAATTGGGGGCTCCCCCGGGGAGGGGGATCGGCACCGCCTCACGGCCGGGTTTGAGGCTCATGGGCACCGCCAACAGTGATCATTCTTGCCAACCAGCCGCACGACGCTTCCCAGCCCTCGGTTATTGAGGGCAACGGCAGGGTCATGCTGGAGGACAGGCTCTCCAGACATCTCTCCGATGGGTCCAGCGATTGAAGCCCTCCAGGGGCATCTGCACCACACGCGCCTGCTGGGCTCCATCAGCAGCGCCCTCTACTACGACCAGAACACCGTGATGCCCGCCGCCGGAGCCCCCTGGCGCGGCGAACAGCTGGCCCTACTCGCCAGCCAACTGCATGAGCGCCAGAGCAGCCCGGCCTACGCCGAGCTGGTGAGCGCCGCCGAAGCGGAGGCCCAAATCGACGCCCCTGCCCCCGTGCGCCGCAACCTGCAGCTGCTGCGTTTGGAGCTGGAGCGTCAGCGCTGCCTGGATCCGGAGCTGGTGCGCGGCCTGGCCATGGCCCAGTCGCGGGGCAATGCGGTGTGGCAGGACGCCAAGGCCCGCAATGATTTCGCCACCTTCGCGCCAGCCCTCCAGGAGCTGATCAAGCTGCGCCTGCAGCAGGCCAGCCAACTGGCCGCCGCCGAGCCGGTGGCCCGCAGCCCCTGGGAGGTGCTGGCCCAGCCCTTCGAACCCGATGTGAGCAAGGTCCGCCTTGAGGAGCTCTTCGCCCCCCTCAAGGCCGCCATCCCCCCCCTCCTGGAGCAAGCCCGCGGGCACCAGAGCCACCAGCCCCCGGTGGCGGAGATGCCGGAGGCTCTCCAGGAGACCCTCTGCGCCGAGCTGCTCAGCAGCTGGGGGTACGACGAGCGCCGCTGCCAGCGCTCCCGCTCCCCCCACCCCTTCTCCTGCACGGTCGGCCCCCAGGACTTCCGCATCACCACCCGGGTGGTGCCGGGCCAGCCCCTCTCCGCCTTCCTGGCCACCGCCCACGAATGGGGCCACTCCCTCTACGAGCAGGGCCTGCCCCGCACCGACAGCCACTACTTCCCCTGGCCCCTGGGGGAAGCCACCTCGATGGGGGTGCATGAATCCCAGTCGCTCTTCTGGGAATGCCGAGTGGCCCGCAGCCAGGCTTTCGCCCAACGCTGGCACCCCCGCTTCTGCGAGGGCTTGGGGAGCGATCCCTGGGGCAGCGCCCATGGCTTCTGGCGAGCCCTCAATCCCCTCAGGCCAGGCCTGATCAGGGTGGAGGCCGATGAACTCAGCTATGCCCTGCACATCGTGCTTCGCTTTGAGCTGGAGGTGGCCCTCCTGGAGCAGGGCCTGCCGGTGGAGGATCTGCCCCGGGAGTGGAATCGGCGCATGGAGAAGCTCCTGGGCCTGGTGCCACCCAGCGATCGGGAAGGCTGCCTGCAGGACATCCATTGGGCGGAGGGGCTCTTTGGCTATTTCCCCTCCTATGCCCTCGGGCACCTGATCAGTGCCCAGCTGAGCGAAGCCATGGAAGCGGAGATCGGCCCCATCGAAGCGGCGGTCGTCGCTGGCGAGGAGGAGGCCCTCCAAGGGTGGCTAGGCGAGCGGGTGTGGCCCCTGGGGCGTTCGGTGAACGGTGAGGAGTTGGTGCAGGCCGTGAGCGGCCGCCCGCTGAGCGCCCAACCCTTCCTGGCCCACCTGCGCACTAAGGTGGAGCACCTTGGGCAGGGCGGGTGAGGCACCTCCGGGCCGATCCTTAGGATGGCGCGGCTCTGACGATCGCCATGGCGAACATCGACCACGCCCCCAGCCGCACCATGCTCAACCTGCTGCATGTGCTGCCAGCCTTCGCTGCAGAAGGGGAGCTCCGCCTGAACGTGATCGTGGAGCTCAACTCCATGACGATCAACAAATACGAACTGATCACCGAAACGGGCCACCTGAAGCTCGATCGCGTGGGCTATTCCTCCCTCTCCTATCCCTTCGCCTATGGCTGCATTCCCCGCACCTGGGATGAGGATGGGGATCCTTTGGATGTGGAAATTGTCGGGGTCACTGAGCCGCTGGTGCCTGGAAGTCTGGTGGAAGCACGCATCATCGGCATCATGAAATTTGATGATGGCGGTGAAGTGGACGACAAGGTGATTGCAGTGCTTGCAGATGACAAACGCCTGGACCACATCACCGACTACCAGCAGCTCGGCGCCCACTGGCTCAAGGAAACCCAGTACTACTGGGAGCACTACAAAGACCTCAAGAAGCCGGGCACCTGCACCGTGAACGGCTTCTTTGACAGTTCCGAAGCTGTCCGCATCATCAAGGAGTGCGAGGCACGCTATACCGAAACGATTGATCCAAAGCTGGTGGGCTGAGCCACCAGTGCTCCTCCCCCAATTGCCTGCCATGGGACGTTTTCTCCGCCCCCTCCTCGCCACGCTGGCCCTCTCGGGTCCAGCCCTGATCGGCCAGCCCTTCGCTGTGCAAGCCGTGGAGCCGCCGCCACCCCTGAGCGTGCCAGCGGCCCAGGCCCAGCCCACCGGAACAGCTGTGGTGAACTTGCCCCCAGCCGCGGCGACCAGCACCACCCCTGCGGCAACCCAGCAGAAACCCGCCGGCAGCACCCCTGGGCCCCTGAGGCCCGTGGCAGTGCCAGCCACCGCGGCCATCACCAGCAACCGGCAAATCCTGCTGGAACTGGGCAAGCGCCAGATCAGCCTGCTGGAGAACGGCAAGGTGGTGGGCTCCTGGCCCGTGGCCATCGGCGATCCCTCCACCCCAACCCCCACGGGAAGCTTCAAGGTGCGCAACAAGGTGATCAATCCCCAATACCAGAGCACCAAGAGCGGCAAGAACAATCCCACCATCGGTGCCCAGGGTCCCCTTGGAGATCGCTGGATCGGCTTCCACACCACCGAGCGGGATCAGTTCGGAATCCATGGCACCCCTACCGCCTGGGAATGGACCGTGAGAGAGCGGGCAGCCGTCTCCCACGGATGCGTGCGCATGCTCACCCCCCATGTGCGCCAGCTGTTCGACCAGGTGGATGTGGGCACGCCTGTGGTGGTGACCCGCTAGCCCACCCCTTCGAGAAGCGCCTGCAAGAATCATCACCGAGAACGATTCTCATTGCCGTTGTAGCCTGGGGCTTCCTTCCTCCAGGCCCTTGTTCGTGATGGGCCCTGCCCAGTCCCACCCACCGGCAGTCCGGCCAGGATCTCAGCTCGGCCTGATGGTGATCCTCGCCGGCCTCGTCTGCCTGCTGCTCGCCTGCAGCTCTCAGAGGCCGGAGGAAGGCAACGCCCCCATAGGGGGAAGTGATCGTCCTTCGAAGGCCCCGGCCCTGAAGGTGATCACCACCTTCCTGCCCATCACCCTGCTCACCCGAGCCGTGGCTGGTGATTGTGCTCAGGTGCGGGCCCTGGTGCCCCCGGCCGTGGGCCCCCACGACTTCCAAGCGAAGCCAGGCGATCTGCTCGCCCTTCAGCAAGCCCGTGTGCTCGTGAAGAACGGCCTGGGGGTCGAAGCCTTCCTGGAGCCACTGATCAGCGCGGCGGCCAATCCCCAGCTGCAGGTGGTTGATTCCAGCAGCGGTGTGGCTACCCTCCAGGATGATGCCGACGACCATGGCCACGGCCATTCCCATGGCGGCGTCAATCCCCACATCTGGCTGGATCCTCTACGGGCCGCCCAGCAGGTGGAAACGATCCGGGCTGCTCTGGCGGCGGCTGATCCGGGATGCGCCGAAGGCTACGGCCGCCGCGCCGTCGCCACCACCGCAAAGCTGCAAGAGCTCCACCGCACCCTGGCCCTCAAGCTCAAGCCCTACCAAGGCAAGGCCTTCGTGTCGTTCCATGCGGTGGCGCCCTATTTCGCCGAGCGCTATGGATTGAAGGCGGTGGCCCTGGTGGATGTGCCCGAGCTCAATCCCACCCCCGCCGATCTGCAGCGGGTGACGGCGGTGGTGAAAGCCAATGGAATCCGGGCCCTGCTGCGGGAACCCCAGGCGGAGGGACCTTCCTTCCAGGCCCTGGCGAAGGATCTGGGGATTGGCATCGGCACCTTCGACCCCCTGGAAACAGGCAGTGAGGAGGCCTCCCGGGATCCGGCCACCTATGTCGACACCATGGCCCGCAATGGGGCCCAACTGGTGAAGGCCTTGGGTGGCAGCGCAGGGTGGAGCGATGCTGGAACCGACTGAGTTGGGGGTGGTGCTGAGCCAGCCCTTCATGCAGCGGGCCCTGATCGGCGGCCTGCTCACCGGAAGCCTGGGGGGGTTGCTGGGGAGCTTTGCGGTGCTGCGTCAGCTTTCATTTTTCAGCGATGCCCTGGGCCATTCCGCCCTGCTGGGGATCAGCCTGGGCATCCTGCTGAACATCAACCCCACCCTGGTGGTGATTCCCTTTGCCGTGCTGTTTGCCCTGCTGGTGAACCAGCTGGTGGAGCGCAGCCGCCTGCCAGCCGATGCCCTGCTGAACATCGTGTATTCCAGCTCCCTGGCCCTGGCCGTGGTGGCCCTGAGCCTGGTGGAGAGCTACCGGGGTGGGATCCAGCAGCTGCTCTTCGGCGACATTCTGGGCATCAGCTGGGGCGATCTGGCCCTGATCGGCACTCTGGCCCTGGCGGCCCTGGCTTATCTGCTGGTGAGCCTGCGGGCCCAGGTGTTGCTCACCCTCCATGGCGATCTGGCCCATGCCTTCGGCGTGGCCACCGGCCGCCACCGGCTGGCCTTCATCGTGCTGCTGGCCCTGGTGGTGGCGGTGTCGATCAAGGCGGTGGGGGTGCTGCTGATCAGCGCCTTCGTGGTGTTTCCCGCCTGCGCCAGCCGCCTGGTGAGCCGTAGCTTTCCCCGCTACGTGCTCACCGCCTCGGTGCTGGGGGGCACCTGCGCCCTGCTCGGCCTGCTCGGCTCAGGCCTCACCAACCTCCCCTCCGGCCCCTGCGTGGTGATCGTGCAGCTGCTGGGCTTTCTGATGACGTTGGCCTGGAGCCAGCTGGCGGGGGTGCGGGGTTGCCAGCACTAGCGCTAGCATGCAAGCAAAATATGCTGGCATTGATGGGAACGATCACAGTGCGTGGGCTGGGAGCCGACGAGCTTGCCGCTCTCAAGCAGGCGGCTGAGCAGGAGGGCATCAGCATGAATCGCCTGGCTCTGCGCCGCCTGTCGAATCAGCGAGCGCCTGCGGTGCCGGCCTACCCGTCTGCCCTCGAGGCCCTGGCTGGCACCTGGAGCCAGGAGGAGGCCGAAAGCTTCGAAGAGGCGATCGGCCCGATGGAACAGGTGGATCCCAACCTCTGGTGTTGATCGATGCGCCCGATCGCACTCGACACCAACACCTACGTGGGTTTCAAGAGGGGAGAGGCTGCCTGTGTGGAGATGATTGGTCAGGCGCCCCGCTTGCTGATCAGCAGCACGGTGTTGGGCGAGCTGCTGGCGGGCTTTGCCTGCGGGGATCGGGAGGCGCGCAACCGAGAGGAGCTGCGCCTGTTCCTGGCGGTGGCCACGGTGGAGATGGCTCCGATCGGATTGGAGACCGCCGACACCTATGGCCTGCTCTACCGCGGCTTGCGACAACAGGGCACGCCCATACCCAGCAACGATCTCTGGATTGCCGCCAGCTGCCTGGAGCATGGAGCGGTGCTGTTCAGCCTGGATGGCCATTTCGAGCGGGTGCCCGGCCTGAGGGTGGTGCGTCGCTGGTCGGAGATGTTGCCATGAAGGCAACTGAACAGCTCAGCCGTCGACGGCGCAGCGCCTCACTTTCATCTACGGCCAGGTCTTCAAGAAAACCCATCACCAAAGCGGAAAGGGAGGTGTTGAGCGCAGCAACCCGTAGGCGCGCCCGCCGGGGCACCGCACTGTGATGTTTTTATTTTTTCACAGTTATTCTTGAGGCTACGACATCACGACGCCTGTGTTGCACCCCCCTGCGGCGCCGGGGCCCAAACCCAACAGCCAGCAGCCGCAACCCAACAGCCAGGGTTAAGAAACAGCCAGTGTTGAGGGATTGAGAGATTAAGCGTTAAGGGAAGGGCCCTGGGGGAGGCACACCACACGAAAGCCGACGCTGAGGTTGGCATTGTCGGCCACAATTCCTCATGGTACTCAACACAAGATCAGGCGCGACCCTTGGCCATGTGCACCACCCTCACTCTGGATGATGATCTGGCCGAAGCGCTCAACCCGGCGGCATGGCTCACCGGCCGGAGCTTCAAGGCGGTGGTGAACGACACGCCGCGCCGTGGTCTGGCCCAATCCGGCAGCGGCACTCCCGCACTGAAGCCGTTTGTGGTGGAGCCCCAATCCTGCGGCTGGATGGCCAGGAGATCTCGCGATGATGCAGAGGCTGATGGCCATGGCGGTGGTGCACCCAAAGGCCTGGGTTGCAGCCACGCTAGTGTACGTGTATATCCAAGGACGCCATG
>JBJTQT010000060.1:0-18297 GCA_046075745.1 Cyanobium sp.
CTGGGCCAGAGCGAGGTGACTCTCCTTGAGCTCACAGCCGCCTACCTTGCCGTGGCGAACGATGGCCTCTGGCAGGCTCCAAGCACCATCCGCAAGCTCACCGATGGGGAGCACTGCTCAGCCAGCGGAGAGGACAAACGCTGCCGCAACTCCCAGGCCCAGGGCAAAGCCGGGCCCAACCCATCGCGGCGGGCGATGAGCAAGGGCACCGCACGCACCATGCAGGACCTGCTGCGGTCGGTGGTGAGCAGCGGCACGGGTTCTGCGGCCTATGTGCACCCCGGCGTTGGAGGCAAGACAGGCACCACCAATGAAGGCCGGGATCTGGTGTTTGTAGGGTTCGACCCGTCGCGGAACTGGGTGATGGGAGTCTGGCTCGGGAACGACGACAACACCCCGAGCCAGTCCACCAGCGCGCTTGCCGCGGCACTCTGGGGAGAGATCATTCGTTCCACGGCCCCATCGGAGGGATGAACCACTCCTTGCGCACCTGATGCCTCGCCTTCGCCTCTGGCTCTGGTTGGCGATCGCCCTGGGGGTGTTGCTGGTGGTGGGCGTGGTGCTGCAGGGCCTCAACCAGTTGCTCTGGCAGCTGAGCTATTGGTTGCCCGGCTGGCTGGTCGGCCCCCTGCTCCTGGTGGTGGTGGCGGCGGTGGTGCTCGCCCTGGTGCAGCTGGGCTGGCCCTGGATCCAGGCCATGGTGCGCACGAGCAGGAGCCGCAGCGCGCTGCCCCCGCAGCAGGCGAGCAACCGCCGCGAAGCCGCAGCCCGCAACCTGGAGGCCATCGATCAAACCCTGGAGCAGGTGCGCGACGCGGTGGAGCGCAAGGCCCTGCAGCAGGAACGGGAGCGGATGCAGGAGGAACTGGAGCGGGGCGATGTGGTGATCGCCGTGTTCGGCACGGGCTCCACGGGCAAGACCTCCCTGATCCGGGCATTACTGAAGGAACTGGTGGGCACGGTGGGTGCACCGATGGGATCGACCCGCGCGGTCACGCGCTATCGGCTCCGCCTGCAGGGGCTGAGCCGCGCCGTGATCCTGGAGGACACCCCAGGCATTCTGGAGGCCGGCGAGGGCGGCAGGGAGCGGGAGGAAACGGCCCGCCGCCAGGCCGCCCGGGCCGATCTGCTGCTGCTGGTGGTGGATGGCGATCTGCGGGCCGCGGAATGGGAGGTGTTCGAGACGCTGTCCAGCGTGGGCAAACGCCTTCTGCTGGTGCTGAACAAGTGCGATCTCAGGGGAGAGCAGGAGGAGCAGCGCCTGCTGGGCCTGCTGCGCAGGCGCTGCGCAGGACGCATCCTCAAGGATGACGTGGTGGCGGTGAGCTCTGCCCCCCAGACGGTCCCCATGCCAGGAGGTCGGCCGTACCAGCCGCCGCCGGAGGTGGAGGCACTGGTGCGGCGGATGGCGGCGGTGCTTCATGCCGAAGGTGAGGAGCTGATCGCCGACAACCTGCTGCTGCAGTGTCGGGATCTGGGGGAAGCCAGTCGCAAGCTGCTCGATCGGCAACGGCGACAGGATGCGGAGCGGGTTGTGGATCGCTACATGTGGATCGGGGCCGGGGTGCTGATGGTGACCCCTCTCCCCGGGGTTGACCTGCTTGGCGCTGCGGCGGTGAATGCCCAGATGGTGATGGAGATCGGCAAGGTGTACGGGGTGCAGCTGAGCCGGGATTCGGCCCAGGATCTGGCCCTCTCCGTGGGGCGGACCCTGGCAGGCCTTGGGCTGATCAAAGGAGGGGTGGGGCTGCTCACCAGTGCCCTGAGCCTCCAGCTTCCGGTGCTGCTGATGAGCCGGGCGATTCAGGCTGTGAGTGCGGCCTGGCTGACGCGGGTGGCGGGACAGGGCTTCATCACCTACTTCCAGCAGAACCAGACCTGGGGGGATGGGGGGGTGCAGGAGGTGTTGCAACGCCAATACGACCTCAACCGGCGGGACGGGGCCCTGCGCCAGTTTCTCGAGCTGGCCCTGCAGCGGGTGGTGGAGCCGTTGCAGCAGCAGGGCCTGCAGTTGCCTCCGCAGCCGGGACCCCGTTCCCGAGGGCCTCGGGCGGTGGAGGACGCAGGGGGCCGGAACGGTCGAGAAGGATCACCATGAGCAGGTAGAGCATCCCGATCAGGATCGAGATGGCTCCGGTGACCAGGGCCACCCAGCGGGGACGGGATGGGGGGGAAGTCATCGCATGGTGAAGCTTTTGAGACTGTGGCGCACCACCTGGGCGAGCTCTTCGAGTTCCGCCTGGCGGGTGTGCGGATTGCCCAGCACGGCCTTCAGGTGGTGATACCCCTGGTAGAGCGGGCGGGAGAGCATCAGGCGCCTGGCCAGCAGAGCCTGGCGCGTAGACTGGCTCCAGCCGGCGCTGCCCTCCGGAGTCAGGCCCTGGGGCCGGAAAGCGATCAGATGGAGGGGACCGCCCTGGAGGAGCAGCCCGGACTCCTCGGCCAGAAGCGCGGTGAGTTGCCGCTGGCGGTTGAGGGCCCCTGCCAGAAGGTCCTGCAGGCCATTCCAGCCCAGTTGCCGGAGGCCGAGCCAGAGCTTGAGGATCTCCGCAGGGCGGGACCCCTGAAGGCCCTCTTCCCCCCCATGGCCGCCCCCCCAGCTGGGCTCCATGTAGGGCAGGCCCGTGCCGAAGCAGGCCTGGAGAGTGGCAGGATCGGCCACCATCAGCAAGGAGGAGGTCTTGGTGATGCCGATCACCTTCTGGGGATTGATGGTGATGGAATCCGCCCCACCAAGGCCTGCCACCAGGGAACGATGGCTGGGCACCAGAGCAAACACGCCCCCGATGGCCCCATCCACATGAAGCCAGTGGCCGTGCGCACGGCAGAGGCGGGCCATGGCAACCAGGGGATCCACCGCTCCCCTCACCGTGGTGCCGGCGGTCGCCACCACCGCAATCACGGGAACACCTCCCTGACGGAGGGTGTGGAGATGGTGCTCCAGATGATCCGGCTGGAGCCTCCCCTCCCCATCCACCGGCAGGCGATGGAGGGCCGTGGAGGGCAGTCCCATCACCCGCACCGCCTTCTCCAGGGAGATATGGGCATCGGCACTGCAGATCACCACGGCCTCTCGGCCGGCGTCGGGGCAACGCTGCTGCCGTGCCGCCACCAGGGCCATGAGATTACTCAGGGTGCCCCCACTTGCAGGCACCCCACCAGCTCCTTCCGGCAGGCCAAGCCGCTGGGCGATCAGGGCACAGAGGCTCCGCTCCAGGCGCCGCAGACTGGGCGACAGCTCATCGGCCAGCAGGTTGTTGTTGAGCCCCGCCGCAATCAGCTCCGCCACCACGGAGGCCGTGAGGGGTGGCGGATCGAGGTGGGCAAGGGCACCAGGATGCCCGGGCTGGTAAGCCCCTTCCATCACTAGCTGCAGATCGGCCAGGAGGCGTTCGGGAGGGAGGCCCAGGCTTTCGGGTTCCACCGCTGGAAGCACGCTCAACCCCGGCAGGGGGGTCTGGAAAGCGGCCCGACCGAGCCAGCGGCAAAGCAGGCTGGCCGCCTGATGCAACATCTCCTCCAGGAGGGGATCAGGGCCCAGGGGATCGGCGAACGGGGCCAGCGACGCTGGGGATGGGTGCGGCGCCAGTGGCTCCAAGGGGGGGTCAGCACAACGAGCTTCAGGCCCATTCTGCCGCTGGCCGGGACGGCCCTTTCCGAAGGGCGCTACAAGGGAGCCATGGAAGACCAGGCCTGCCACAGATTGTGGATGGAACGGCTGCTCCGCAGGGCGGCACGGGCCGGGGAGCTGGGGGAGGTGCCCGTGGCGGCGGTGGTGCTGGATGGGGGGGGACGGGCTGTGGGGTGGGGCATCAATCGCCGCCACCACCACCATGATCCCCTGGGTCATGCCGAGCTGGTGGCCCTCCGCCAGGCTTCAGCGGCCCTGCACACCTGGCGTTTCAATGCCTGCACCCTGCTGGTCACCCTGGAGCCCTGTCCCATGTGCGCCGGAGCGCTGATTCAGGCCCGGATGGGCACCGTGGTGTTCGCCGCCACGGATCCGAAGCGAGGTGCCCTGGGCGGGTGCCTCAACCTGGCCACCGATGGCAGCGCCCATCACCATCTGCAGGTAGTTGCTGGCCTGGGGAGGGAGGAGGCGGAGGCGCAGCTGCAGGCCTGGTTCAGGCGACGGCGGCAACGGCCGGGGAGTTATCCCGGAAACGGGGAAGCTCCGTCTCCAGAAGGTTGAGCAGGAGATCCACGTTCTCGGGCTTGCTGTTGTAACCCATCAGGCCGATGCGCCACACCTTGCCGGCGAGGGCCCCCAATCCACCGCCCACCTCAATGCCGTGGGTGTCGAGGAGGTGGCGGGAGAAGGCCTTGCCATCCACCCCTTCTGGAATGCGCACAGTGGTGAGGGTGGCGAGGCGGAGGGGTTCGGGCACGTGGAGCTCCAACCCGAGGCGCTCCAGACCCTGCCAAAGGCGTTCAGCGGTGCTCCGATGCCGGGCCCAAGCCCCCTCAAGACCCTCCTCCGCCAGCAGGCGCAGGGCCTCGCGCATGCCGAAGTTCATGTTCACCGGTGCCGTGTGGTGGTACACCCGATCGGACCCCCAGTACTGGTTGAGCAGGGAGACATCCAGATACCAGTTGGGCACCTTGCCCTTGCGCTGGCTGAGCTTGGCCTCAGCCCTCGGGCCCATGCTGAAGGGTCCCAGCCCCGGAGGACAGCTCAGACCCTTCTGGCTGCAGCTGTAGGCCAGATCCACCTTCCATTCATCGAGGAAGAGGGGCACTCCTCCCAGCGACGTGACCGTATCCAGCAGGAGGAGGCAGTCGTGGCGGCGGCAGAGATCACCGATTCCCTCCATGGGTTGGCACACCCCGGTGGAGGTTTCCGCATGCACCATGGTGAGCACGGCGGGCCGGTGGGTGATCAGAGCCTGCTCCAGCTCCTCCAGAGTGAAGGCCTCCCCCCAGGGACGCTCAATGGTGATCACCTCCGCTCCATACCGGCCAGCCATGTCGGCCTGGCGCAACCCGAAGTAGCCCATGACAGCCACCAGAACCCTGTCACCGGGCTCCACCACATTGGCAATGGTGGCTTCCATCGCCGCACTGCCCGTGCCACTCATGGGGAGCGTGAGGCGGTTGTCGGTCTGCCAGGCGTAGCGGAGCAGCTCCTGCACTTCCCCCATCAGCTGGATGTAGAGAGGGTCCAGATGGCCGATGGGGGTGCGAGCCAAGGCCGCCAGCACCGTGGGGTGGGCGTTGGAGGGGCCAGGGCCGAGCAGGAGGCGACTCGGCGTGGAAATCGGCTCCAGCTGAATCCTGTGGGTGCTGTTGATGGGGGGCAGGACGGGGAGTGGAGCCAAGATCCGAAAAAAAGGAATGGTCCGAGATTAGGGAACGATGAAGCCGTCAGCGGGCACGCACGTTGCTGGTGGCGAGGCCCCTGCAGAGGTGGTCAAAGGGGGCAGCCACCACCCCCTGAAGGGTGGCCCGATCAGCCAGGCCCGCTTCCAGGAGCTGTTCGCACACCACCTCGCCGAGCAGGGCGATGCCGCGGACGGTGGGACCGGTGGGCACCCCCAGACTCTTGTAGGTGTCATCCAGACCGTTCAGCACCCGTTCATCGAGGAGGGTGACATCGCCGGCGATCAGGGCATAGCTGGCGTAGCGCAGGAAGTAATCCATGTCCCGTAGGCAGGCTGCGAGCCTGCGCGTGGTGTAGGCGTTGCCGCCGGGGAGAATCAGCTCAGGATCTTCCAGCCAGAGGCGCTGGGAGGCCTCCCGCACGATGGAGGCAGCCTCACGGTTGATCAGCTCGACAGCAGCCAGGCGCAGGGCGGACTCGCCGAAAAAGGCATTGAGACGATCGACCGCGTCCCGGTCGAGATAGCGCCCGAGCTGGTCATAACGGCCGATCAGCTGACCGATGGCATCGCGCATGGGGGGATCGACGCACTGATGCGGAAGTTAGCACTCACTTTCCAGCCAGATGCCTGTCTGGGGGAGGATTTTCGCCAAGTTGACAGAAACGGTTACGCAGGCCCCATCCGCTGCGGAAGCCCCCGCCGCCGCCCTTCCTTGGGCCCGAAAAGTGTCTCAACTGCTACAAGAGCGGGGGAGAACGCTCTCTACCGTCGCCGGCGTTTGCCACCGGCAAACACCGGCCTTCGGGCACCTGGCTGCCCTTCGGCAGCTCTCATCACCGTTTCTTTCTTATGGCCCAGACCGCACAGGATGTTCTCCGCCGCATCAAGGAGGAGGGAATCGAGCTGATCGATCTCAAGTTCGTGGATCTGCACGGCAAGTGGCAACACCTCACGGTCTGTCAGGACCTGATCGACGAAAGCGCCTTCACCGATGGGGTGGCTTTCGACGGCTCCTCCATCCGGGGCTGGAAGGCCATCAATGAATCCGACATGGCCATGGTGCCCGATCCGAAGAAGGCCTGGATCGATCCCTTCTACAGCCACAAAACCCTCAGCCTGATCTGTTCGATCCAGGAGCCCCGCAGCGGCGAGCCCTACAGCCGCTGCCCCCGGGCTCTGGCGCAGAAAGCGCTGGACTATCTGAGCTCCACGGGGCTGGCCGACACGGCCTATTTCGGCCCGGAACCGGAGTTCTTCATCTTCGATGATGTCCGTTACAAGAGCAGCAACGGCGGCAGCTTCTACCAGGTGGATTCCATCGAAGCCGCCTGGAACACCGATCGACTGGAAGAAGGAGGCAACCTGGGATACAAGGTGCTGCTGAAAGAGGGCTATTTCCCCGTGGCCCCCAACGACACCCTTCAGGACATCCGATCCGAGATGCTGCTGCTGATGGGATCGCTTGGTGTGCCCATCGAAAAGCAACATCATGAAGTGGCCACCGCGCAGCACGAGCTGGGCATCAAGTTTGCCGAGCTGATCAGCGCGGCCGACAACGTGATGATCTACAAATATGTGGTGAGAAATGTGGCCAGAAAATACGGAAAGACCGCCACCTTCATGCCCAAGCCTGTCTTTGCCGATAACGGCAGCGGCATGCATGTGCACCAGAGTCTCTGGAAGGATGGCCAACCGCTGTTCTTCGGTGAAGGCACCTACGCCAACCTCTCCCAGACCGCTCGCTGGTACATCGGCGGCCTGCTCAGGCACGCCCCCAGCTTCCTGGCCTTCACCAACCCCACCACCAACAGCTACAAGCGGCTTGTGCCCGGTTTTGAAGCGCCTGTGAACCTGGTGTATTCCCAGGGCAACCGTTCGGCGGCGGTGCGGATCCCGCTCACGGGCCCCAATCCCAAGGCCAAGCGCCTGGAATTCCGCTCCGGCGATGCCCTGGCCAACCCCTACATCGCCTTCGCCGCCATGTTGATGGCCGGCCTGGATGGCATCCGCCATCAGATCGATCCCGGCGATGGCACGGATGTGGATCTGTTCGAGCTTTCCGCCGAGGAGCTGGCGCGAATCTCCACCGTTCCGGCCTCCCTCAACGGAGCGCTGGAGGCCCTCGATGCCGACAAGGACTATCTGATGGCAGGTGGCGTCTTCAGCGAAGACTTCATCAATAACTGGATCGCCCTCAAATACGAGGAGGTGCAGCAGCTCAGGCAGCGCCCCCATCCCCACGAGTTCATGATGTATTACGACGCCTGATCACAAGGCAGTGGCAGTCAGGGCACTGGCTGCCACTGGGTCTAAATGATCACAATCTGCTCCTCTCATTCATGGGCCATCGCCTGAGCATCCTTCAGTCTGCTTCTCGCGAGGATGTCCGTTTTGATCCCTTCCCCCATCTGCTTCTTCCCTCCTGCTTGCCCGAAGGGATCTACCAGGAGCTGAGCGAGAGCTTCCCCGCTGACGCGTTGATCTGTGAGCTGGATGCCTGGAGGCGGCCCCAACCAGGCGAAAACAAACGCGTGGATATCTCCGCTGCTTCATTTCTGAAAAACCGGGATGTCTTGCCATCCATCTGGGTTGACTTTGTTGCGTATCACACCTCCCAGGAATTCTTTCAGGAAATGCTGAGCATTTTCGGCGATGTCATCCAAAGGCACTATCCCTTGCTTGAAGATCGAATTGGCACACTCTCGACAGCGCCAACTGGCATCCGCTTTGCCGAGCAAATGGATTCCCAACCCCTCTCGCTGGATTGTCAGGTGGGCATCAACACCCCAGGCCGCTCCACCAGTGTGGTGATTGGTCCTCACTGCGATTCCCCCGATGAGCTGTATGCCGGCCTGTTGTATTTCCGGCGGCCTGAAGACGACGCTGAAGGAGGCAATTTAGATCTTTTCTCATGGAAATACAGCGAGCAAAAGCTCTTCCGTGATGGGCACAAGATTGCTGAT
This sequence comes from Cyanobium sp., assembly GCA_046075745.1. Lineage (GTDB taxonomy): Bacteria > Cyanobacteriota > Cyanobacteriia > PCC-6307 > Cyanobiaceae > Cyanobium. The sequence continues at coordinate 8,285 of JBJTQT010000060.1, forward strand.
GTGTCGTTGATCGAGAGGCAAGCCACCATTCCCTATGCCGCCGATACGTTGGTGATGTTCATCAACACCCTCGACTCGGTGCATGGGGTCACCCCACGGTCTCCTTCCAGCGTGTCTCGCCGCCTGGTCAACGTCATTGGCGAGGTGTACAACGCCGTTCCAGGCGGTCTGTTTGAACGACCCCAGGTGTCCATCCAGACGACGGACGACGCAGCGAACGGAGGGTCCGGCCTGTTGCGCCAGCCAGGCCTGTTCCGTCAAAAGGTGAAAGCGAAACTCAAAGCTCTGCGATCTGGATTTCTTAAGAGTGAGCCCTAGGGTCAACGCGTCAGCCAATGGGCCAGCAGCATTCCACACCCGCCCCAGCGCAGCGCACGCCAGAAGCGATCGGCTCCTAGATTGGACGTGCGGAGTGCATCGGGAAGGGGATCAAGAAGCCGCTGACTCAGAGCCAGATGCTGACGACGACGCCGTTCCGCGCGACCGGGGAACGATTCAGAAGCAGAGGAGTGCGCCACCGGCCGTCCACTCAAGGCCAACAGGGCCTGAAGGTGGTGGAGAAGCCTGGGGGAGGGCTCCGGCCTGGTGGATCGACGTCCACGCCTGCTGCGGGAGGCCATCTGACAACGGTGGGTTCTTCAACCCCGATCGTCCCACGCCAGGATGGCGCTCCCTTTGATCCCCAATCGATGAGCAGCCCCCACTGGCCTGAGGACGCTCTTGCCCTGGCCAGGGAGTTGCAGCGCTCCCTGAGCATCGATGACAAGGACTGGCACCGGGTGAAAACCCAGAGGCCACGGCGGGCGGCAGAGCAACTCGCGGCGGCGCTGGTGCAACTCCTGGCGGCGGATGACCCAAAGTCCGTGGCGCCAAGCCAGGCCCGCCAGGAGGCCATTGAACTTGTGGCTCATGCGCTGGGGTGGCTGCGTGCCGAGATCAGCGACCCAGGCTGCCCAAGCCACGGCCGCTGAGGCGGGCCCGCCGCACCGCCACCTGCAGGCGGTTACCCCGACCACTCCAGCGCACGTCATCAAAGCAGTTGTGAATGATGAAGAGGCCTCGGCCGGTGAGGGCCTCCGGGCTCTCCGGCAACGAGCGATGGCGAGCGTGGCTGGGGATGCCAGGCCCTTCATCCTGCACCTGCCAGATCACCCAGTTGGGCGAAACGATCCTCCGCACCCGCAGGCACTTGCAGGGATCGCAACCATTGCCATGGCGCACGGCATTTACAAGCACCTCCTGCAGGCCCAGCTGTACATCCATCCGGGCTACCGGCGCCTGGCGCAACGGTTCGAGCAGAAGGTCCAGCAGAGGGGCCAGCTGCAGCGTGGAGGGAGTGATGAAATCAGCCCAGCGCAGTGCCATCGTTCCGCGTGCAGCCGCTTGCCGCAGACCCTTCGACCCTAGCCCTTGGCCGGACGCAGTGCCGCTTCCGTGCGTTCCAGCAACGCAGGGTGATGGAGCAGGGCATCCATGAGCCGCACGCCCCGCAATTGATTGATCAGCGGCATGTGGCCTTCCGGCGCCTCCAGCGACCAGGTGAAGGCACTGGGATAGCGGGTCCACACACCATCCAGCTTCCACCCCAGCCGCGGCCAGAGGTCCTCCCAGCGTCCCTGGCAGCGCCGCAGGATCTGCCCCTGCACCGAAAATCCGAAACGCCCAAGGGAATAGGTGATCCACAGACGATCAAGGCTGACGAGATCCATCGCCGGCATGGCCGCCACCTCGCTGAAGTACACATACCCCCTCTGTTCAGCGGCCGGGCCGGCCAGTTGCCGCAGATGGCAGCTGGTGAGCCTGTCGGCAGCCTCGAACTCCTGATGCAGCAGATGCCCCTGGAGGGGGCCATAGTCGATGCCCGACGCGCTGCAGGCCAGCAACCAGCCCTCCGGGAAGAGATCGAATCCACCCGCACCGGGGTGAACCTCTGCCAAAAGTTGGAGCAGCGCACCAAAACGCCAGGACTCACCCTCCCGATCCGCCTGCCGCAGCTGATCGGCGATCAACGGGGACAGATCGTTGAGCATCTGGCGCAGGGGCCGCAAAAGCGTGCGCGCCTGACGATCGGAGCCCTGGAGGAACTGATCCAGGAGTTGATCGGCCCGAGGTGTGCTGGTAACCGGTGCACCGGAAAGCATGGCTTGGCGATTGGCTTGGCGGTCAGCTGCGGGCAGCAGTCAGCTAGGGCCCACTATGTCAGGCCGGCAAGGCCACTGGTTAGGCACTGCCTAGGATCGGTGGGTTCCGCCAGAGATCCATGCCCGCCTCCATCCAGTTCTTTCAGGGTGTGGATGAGCCGACCGTGCCGGACATTCGCCTCACCCGCTCGCGGGACGGGCGCACGGGCCAGGCCCTCTTCGTGTTTGAGGAACCCGAGGCGCTGGCCCCTGAAACCATGGGCGACATCACAGGCATGTATCTGGTGGACGAGGAAGGACAGCTGGTCTCACGGGAGGTAAAGGCCCGTTTTGTGAATGGCAAGGCCAGTGCCCTGGAGGCCACCTACACCTGGAAGACACCAAGTGATTTTGAGCGCTTCATGCGCTTTGCCGAGCGCTACGCCGAAAGCCATGGGCTGGGCTTCTCGGGCCAGGGGGAGCAGAATGAAGGCGATGCACAGGCAGGGGACGAAGGGGCTTGAGTTTCGGGAACTGGCTGAGCCTGGCCGCAGTCGTCGCTGCCCTGCTGCTGCTCTGGAGCCTGCGTGAGGCGCTGATCCTGCTCTTCGCGGCCGTGGTGCTGGCCATGGCCCTCTGCACCCTGGTGGGCACGGTGCAGCGCCGGCTGGGAAGCCAGCGGCCCCTGGCTCTGGTCCTGAGCCTTCTCGGGGTGGCGGTTCTTCTGGGGATCGTGGCCACGGCCATCATTCCGCCCTTCATGGCGGAGTTCGCCGAATTGATCCAGAAGCTCCCCAAAGCCGCCGAAACCCTGCTGAACCTGATCAATCAGACCATGGAGAAGGCCTCCGGGATGCTCTACGGCACCCGGGATGGAGGGCTGGGATGGCTCAAGAACTCCCTCACCCTCCCCACAGGGGCAAGCAGCACCGGCGGCCTGGTGGAGAACATCAGCGGTGGTGCCTGGCGCCTGCTCGGGGTCGCCGGCAACCTCGGCACTGCGTTGCTGCAGACCATCTTTGTGGTGGCGGTGGCGCTGATGATCACGGCCCAGCCCACCGCCTATCGGGAAGTGGCCCTGTTGCTGGTGCCTGGCTTCTACAGGAAACGGGCCCGGCAGGTGCTGCTGCAGTGCGGCGAATCCCTCAGCGCCTGGATGGGAGGCGTGTTGATCAGCTCCCTCTGCGTGGGCACCCTGGCCGCAATCGGCCTGCTGCTGCTCGGCGTGAAACTGGTGGCAGCGAATGCCGTGCTGGCGGGGCTCCTGAACATCATTCCCAATGTGGGGCCCACCCTGAGCACCCTGTTCCCGATGTCGGTGGCCCTGCTCGATGCCCCCTGGAAAGCCGCAGCTGTACTGGCTCTCTACATCGTCGTACAGAACCTGGAGAGCTACGTGATCACCCCCTCGGTGATGCACCACCAGCTGAAACTGCTTCCAGGTCTCACTCTCACCGCCCAGCTCCTGTTCACCGTGCTCTTCGGCCCCCTGGGCCTGGTGCTGGCCCTGCCCCTGGCAGTGTGCCTGCAGGTGATCCTCCGGGAGGTGATCATTCACGACGTGCTGGACCACTGGAAACCCTCCGCCCCACGCCCATGAACGCCCGCTATCTGATCGGTGCCCTGGCCCTGGTGGTGGCCACCCTGCTGGTGTGGCAGCTGAGGTGGGTACTGCTGATTCTCTTTGGAGCCGTCGTGCTGGCTGTGGCGCTGGATGTGCCGATCACCTGGCTGCGCCGGCTGACCCCCCTTAGCCGCCCTGCGGCGCTGGTGATCGTCCTGGCGGTGCTTCTGGCCCTGGGCGGCCTGGTGTCCTGGCTCCTGCTGCCGGAAGTGATCGAGCAGGCCAATCTGCTGCAGCGCATCATCCCTGCCCTGCCAGCCCAGCTCAACAGCCTGATCCGCCAGGTGCCGGTGCTGCAGGACCTGGAGCGGGAACTGCTCAGCCAGGCCTCCCTGGATCGCATGCAACCCCTGGGCCAGCAGCTGCTCGGTTTTGCAGGTGGAGCCGCCAACGGCACCATCCAGACCCTGCTCATGGCCCTTCTCGCCGTGCTCCTGGCCCTCGATCCCCGCAGCCACCAAAGGCTGCTGAGCGCATCCACCCCCAGCTTCTACAGGCCGCGGATGCAGCTGCTGATGCGGGAATCCCGAGAAGCTCTCGGCGGTTGGCTGGCAGGGATGACCCTTTCTGCCATGGCGGTGTTCCTCACCACCTGGGCGGGGCTGGCGCTGCTGAAGGTGCCCCTGGCCCTCCTTTGTGCCCTGGTGTGCGGCCTGCTCACCTTCGTGCCCACGATCGGGCCCACCCTGGGCACCCTTCTGCCGATGGGGGTGGCCCTCCTCCTGGTGTCTCCAGGAAAGATGGTGCAGGTGCTGATCCTGCGGCTCATCCTGCAGCAGCTGGAGGCGTTCGTGCTCACTCCGGTGCTCCTGAGCCGCACGGTGAATCTGCTGCCCACCGTGGCCCTGATCTCCCAGTTATCCCTGGGGGTTCTTCTGGGGCTGCCGGGGGTGTTGCTCGCCCTGCCTCTGGTGGTGGTGCTCCAGGTGCTGGGCCGCGAAATGCTGGTGCACGATGTGATGAATCAATGGGATGCCAGCTGATCAGGTTGGATCCCGCTGATAGATCCGCCAGAGGGAGGGGATCAGCACCAGAGTGGTCACTGCGAGCAGATGGCTCTGCACCGCAGTGAGCAAGGTGGTGAAGGTGAAGTGATCCAGCAGGAGGCGGAACTCCGATCGCAGATCCGCCAGGGCGAGGAGGAGCAGCAGCAGGGGCACCGCAGGCACCTTGCGACTTTTCATGCCCATGTCATGGACGGGAGAGAAGAGGCAGAAGGGTGGGGGCCAGCCCGATGCTGGACCAGCTGCCCACCGCAATTCCAGCGGCCAGGGCAATGGCGAACCAGAAAAGACTGTTGCCCCCAAAGAAGATGAGGCCGAGCAGGGGAAGGAGAGTGGTCAAGGAGGTGTAGAGGGAACGGGTGAGGGTGGCGTCCACCGCCACATCCACCTGCTCAGCCAGAGGCAGCCCGGCCAATGCCGTCTTCTGCTCCCGAATCCTGTCGTACACCACCACGGTGTCCGTCACGGAATAGCCCGCCACGGTGATCAGGGCCACGGCAAACAGGGAATCCACCTCCACCCCCAGGAGAAGCCCCAGCCAGGCAAACAGCCCACAGGTGATCAGCACATCGTGGGCAAGGCAGAGCAGGGCCAGCAGGGCAAAGATTCCGCTATAGCGGAAGCTGATGTAGGCCGCGATCGCCGCGAAACTCACCACCAGCGAGAGCAGGCTGCTGCGCAGCAGGCGCGACCCGAGGGTGGGGCCGATGGTGGCCACGGACGTGCCCTTGCTGCTCAGGGGGCCAAGGGCAGGCTTGAGGCCATCGATCAGAGCCTGCCCCTGGGCAGGACTGAGGGCCGGTACGCGCAACACCACCGAACGCCCCCCATCCAGCACCTGGACAGCTGAGGTGGACAGGTTGGGGGGCTGGGCTCCTTCTTCGGCGGGCAGGGTCAGCTCCTGGAGCTGGCGCTGCAGGTCAGTCACCGTCAGCCCCTGACAGGACGAGCCGCAATCCCTCTGCAGCTGAATCTGGGTACCTCCAGTGAAATCCAGTCCAGGCTTGAGAGGGCTGCGGATGGCTGGATTCATCCAGCAGAGGGTGAGTCCGAGCACGCTGAGGGCACAGGCCAGGACAGATCCCCACCAAGCCAGACGGCGATGGCGGTTGATGCGGAAGCGGGGTTCCGGATAGGGGCGAAGGTCTTGTTCGGTCAAGGATGGGTCCTCAGGCAGCCGGCGCCGGAAGTTTGCGGGCCGGCAGGAAATAGGTGGGCCGGCGCAGGGCCGGGTAGCTCATCAGCACCCGCAACAGGGTGCGCGTGCAGGTGAGGGCGGTGAACAGACTCAGCAAGAGGCCGATGGCGAGGGTGACCGCGAATCCCTTCACGAGCCCCGTGCCCAGCAGAAAGAGGGCGATGCAGCTGATCAGGCCGGTCACGTGGCCATCCAGGATGGAGGAGAAGGCGCGAGAGAAGCCTGAATCGATAGAGCGGATGAGGGTGTTGCCTCCCCGCAGCTCCTCCTTCACCCGCTCGAAGATCAGCACGTTGGCATCCACCGCCATGCCCACCGAGAGAATGAATCCGGCAATGCCTGGCAGGGTGAGGGTCACCGGAACCAGGGCATAGATGGCCAGATTGAAGAGGGCATAGAGGCTGAGAGCGGCCACCGCCACCACTCCTGGGAGGCGGTACACCACCACCATGAAGAGGCCAACCAGGGCCAGGCCGGCCAGGCCGGCCAGCAGGCTGCGACGGATGTTCGCCGCCCCCAGAGAGGGACCCACCGTGCGCACTTCCACGATCTTCACGGGCAGGGGAAGGGAGCCGCCCCGCAATTGAACCTCCAGATCCCGTGCTTCCTCGGCGGTGAAATTCCCCGTGATGCTTGCCGCTCCACCGGTGATGCCCGCCACCTTGAACTGATCACCCACGGTGGCCTCACTGATGGAGCGGCCGTCGAGAACGATGCCGAGCACCCGATCGCTCCCCGCCAGCCCCTTGGTAAGGCTGGCGAATTTCTCCCCGCCCTCCCGGTTGAAATTCAGGGTCACATCCCAGGCGTTGCCACTGGCCTGTTGCACCCGGCCCGCCCCCGTGAGGTCCTTGCCCGTCAGTGCCGGGGGGCCATAGAGGGCCACCATGCGTCTGTTCACTTCTTTTTCGAGCAGCTCAAGCTGCTGCACCTCCGTGCTCCCCTCCGGAACGGAGAGGCCCAGTGCCTGAAGAGAGCGGCGCAGATCCTCCGCACTCAGATCCGGAGGAGTGGGCTGGCTGGGATCGGAGGTTTGGGCAGGAGTTCGGCGGGTTCGCAGCACAGCCTCCACCTGCCGTTTGAGGGGAAGGAGGGAGCGGAACTCCTTTTCGGTGCCGGGATTCTGAGGGCGGAACTCCAGAAGAGCCGTGGTGCCCAGCACCTTGGCGGCCCTGCTGGGATCCTGTTCCCCGGGCAGCTGCAACACGAGTTGATCACTGCCCACGGTCTGCAGGGTGGATTCCGCCACGCCCAGACCATTGATGCGCCGCTCCAGCACATCCTTCACAGCCTCCAGTTGTTCCTGCTCCACTCGGGAGATCCCCCCGGCCGGGAGCACCTGGAGAGTCAGCTGGCTGCCCCCCCGCAGATCCAGACCCAGGCGCAAGCCATAGGTGGCCAGAAGAGCTCCGGCGGCGATGGCCAGAGCAAGAATGAGGGCAAGCCAGCCCTGGGGTCTTGCCATATCAGATCAGGCCGCCCTTGAGTTCACGTGCCGCCTCAACGATCTGGTGCGGCTGAATGATCGTGAGATTTTCCAGCTTGCCGTTGTAGGGGGTGGGGATGTCCTGGGAGGACAGACGCACGGGGCGACAGTCCAGGTCGTCGAAACAATGCTCGGTGATCAAGGCGATGAGCTCGGCGCCGATGCCGCCAGTCTTCATGCACTCCTCCACCACCAGAACCCGGTGGGTTTTGCGAACGGAACGGCAGATTGTTTCCAGGTCAAAAGGTTTGAGGCTGATCAGATCAATCAGTTCCACATCCACGCCATCCTGCTCGAGCTGCTCCACGGCCTTGAGGCAATGGTGGCGCATTCGCGAGTAGGTGAGAACGGTGACATCCTTGCCTTCACGAACGACCTCAGCTTGATCCAGGGCGCAGATGTATTCACCCTCTGGCAGATCTTCGGAGAGGTTGTAGAGCAGCACATGCTCAAAAAACACCACAGGGTTGTCATCACGGATGGCTGCCTTCAGCAACCCCTTGGCATTGGTGGGGGTGCTGCATGCCACGATTTTGATCCCTGGAATCGCATGGAAGTAGGCCTCCAATCGCTGGCTGTGCTCGGCTCCGAGCTGACGGCCCACACCTCCAGGCCCACGCACCACTGTGGGGATGGTGTAGTTGCCGCCGCTGGTGTAGCGCAGCATCCCCATGTTGTTGGAGATCTGGTTGAAGGCCAGGAGCAGAAAGCCCATGTTCATCCCCTCCACGATCGGGCGCAATCCCGTCATCGCCGCGCCCACGGCCATCCCCGTAAAACTGTTTTCAGCGATGGGGGTATCGAGCACCCGCCACTCGCCATATTTTTTGTACAAATCCTTGGTGACTTTGTAGGAGCCGCCGTAGTGGCCCACATCTTCCCCGATCACGCAGACATGGGGATCCCGGGCCATCTCCTCATCGATAGCTTCCCGTAGGGCATTGAAAAGCAGGGTTTCGGCCACGGTGAAGGGCAGTTGCCACAAGTGAGGCCAACCTATCTCAGCCGCCTGCGGCAAAGGTGCTGAGGATGAGCACCGAGAGAAGCATCCCCGGCAGGAGAAGCACCACGAGCAGACCCAGGTCGTGGACGGTCATGCCTGTTGACAACGCTCGCTCACTCTAGGAAGGGTGGTGCTCTGCTGCAGAACTTTGCTGCCGCGTGCCCGGCCAGAGGCTCCGCAAAAACGTCAGAAAAAGTCCCAGGCCGATGAAGGCGAAGCTGAAGGTGGCCAGAAAGGTCATGCCCACCACCAGGGTCTTCACCGCCGTGCCGATGCTCTGGGCCACCTGGGTGTTGTAGTGGGGCGGATGGGTCGCGTAATAGGCCACCACCCTGCGGCTGAGGTTGAGGGCCAACCAGGCCAGCACCGCGCTGGTGATGGCACCACTGAGAAAACTGAGGGGGCCCTTGCGCAGACCTGGCGACCCCCCACCTTGCGCTCCAGGCAGGCTGGGGTCATCGGAGGGCTGGGGGAGGGGCGTCGGGTCGCTCATGAACGGGGTGCCTGCTCCATCACAGGCTGACACCCGATGGCCACAGGCCGCAGCACCAGCTCTCCAATCCAGCCGAGGCACAGTCTTTAGCCAGCCTGCTGTGGACCGCTTGGGCCGCCTGGCGATCGGGATAGAGCGCAAACACGGTGGGACCGGATCCGCTCATGGCCACGGCCAGGGCGGAGCCATCCCCCTGCAGTAGCTCCAGTGCCCTGGTCACCGAAGGCACCTCAGCAGCCACCACCGCCTGGAGGTCGTTTCGCAGGGGCGGGAAGGCCCCCTTCCCGCCCAGGGCCTGCAGCACGGGGCTCTGGCGAAGGGCCTGTCGTCGCTCCTCGAAATCCACCTCCTGGCTCAGGTAGAAGTCAGAGCGCCACTCCCGGCAGCGGCCATAGGCCCAGGGGGTGGACACCGTCACCCCCGGATCCTTGAGCAGGAGCACCCCCAGGACAGCGGAGGCTCCAGGGGCGGATTCCAGCCGTTCCCCCCGACCGAAGCAGAGCTGAGCTCCCCCCTCCAGGCAGAACGGCACATCGGACCCCAGTTCGGCAGCCAGGGCAGCCAACACTGGGCGAGGGGTCTGCAAGCCCCAGAGGGCATCGAGGCCCAGAAGGGTGGCGGCAGCATCGCTGGATCCCCCCGCCAGCCCAGCACCGATGGGAATGCGCTTCTCCAGCTGAATCTCCGCCCCCAGTTGCTCCTGGCCGGCATGGGCCCGCAGGCACTCAGCGGCGCGCATGATCAGGTTGTCCCCTCCTACGGGAAGATCGCTGTGGTCGCAGCGCAGCACCAGTGCGCCGTCATCCCGTTCCTGGAGATTCAGCCGGTCCGCCAGGTCAATCGTCTGCATCAGCATCGCCAGCTCGTGGTAGCCATCGGGCCGTAGACCGAGTACCTCCAGATGCAGATTGATCTTGGCGGGTGCGATCACGGAGCGATCAGCCATGGGGCAGAGGGGCTTGGGGCCCGGGGGGCGTGGCGCGATTCAAGCTGGTGGCCATCGCCACCCACTCCTGAGGATTGATTTCCTGCGGTCTGGCCTGAAGGCTCACCCCGGCCTCCAATGCCAAGCGGTGCAGCTGCTC
>JBJTQT010000061.1:0-7180 GCA_046075745.1 Cyanobium sp.
CCACCCAGGATCTGCAGGCCACCCTGGCCAATGCCCGCAAGCTCACGGATCGCTGGCAGGCCGTCGGTAAGGACGTCAGCAAGCTCACCGGCGATCCCAAGTTCATGGAGGGGGTGCTGAGCGTGTCGGTGGGCCTGGGCAAGTTCTTCGATGAGCTCTACCCCGCCCAGGTGAACGCCGCCCGGGACCGGGAAGCCCGGGATGGGGCCCGACGGCAGCGCTGGAAAGCCCAGCGGGAAGCCGATGCCAGCCGCTTTGCTCCCCGCAGCAACGCCCCCGCGGTGACGCCCTCCGTGCGGGGGCTTTAGGAGAGATCAGGGGCTTTAGGGGATATCAGCGTGCCGAGCCCAGGGCCTCCAGGGCCACGGCCGCAATGGCCTGATCACTCGCCTTGGGCAGCTGCACATAGCGGCCACCGGCGGCCTCGGCGAGTTCCTTGCCCATGCCGCTGCCGATGAATTTGCGTTCGGTGTCGATCACCAGCAGGCGCAGCCCCAGGGCTCGGTAGCGGGAGGCCACCTGGATCACATCCGCCTTGAGGTCCACAGGTTCCTCTCCCTCCAGCTCCGGCTGGCCCAGGGAGCGGGCCAGGGGCACGTTCCCCCGGCCATCGGTGATGGCCACCACCACCACCTGGCTCAGATCCCCTGTGGCCAGGGCATTGGTGCCCACCCGCGCCGCCAGGGCCAGGCCATGGGCCAACGGTGACCCCCCGCCACAGGCCATGGATTCCAGGCGCCGGCGGGCGGCGGTGATCGAGCGGGTGGGGGGCAGGAGCACCTCCGCCTGCTCCCCCCGGAAGGGAATCAAGGCCACCTCGTCGCGGTTTTCGTAGGCCTCCGTGAGCAGACGCAACACGGCGCCCTTGGCGCTCTGCATCCGGTTGAGGGCCATGGACCCACTGGCATCCACCAGGAAGATCACCAGGGCGCCTGCCTTGCGCTGCAGCTGCTTGGCCCGCAGGTCGTCGTCCGTGACGATCAGGCGGCGATGGGGCTCCCGCTCCCTGCGGGCCTTCTGGTGGGGGGCCGCCGCCCGCAGCGTGGCATCCACGGCGATCCGGCGCACGGGCCCCCGCGGGAGGATGGGCCGCACGTAGCGCCCCCGGCTCTCACTCAACACCTGGGAGCGGCTGCCGCTGCTGCCGCTCTTGCTTTTTGCCGCGGCGAACAGCAGCAGATCGGGATCAATGGCGGTGGCTTCCGGATCCAGCAGAAACTCCTCCGGGATGGAAGGAGGGGCCTGGTCCTCCGGGCCGTCCTCCTCCTGGGGCGGGTCGGCTTCGTTGTCTGCTTCAGGAGGCTCCGGCGGTTCCTCGCCCGGGTCTGGCTCCTGCTCCCCCTGGGGCGGAGGTGGCGGGGGTTGAAGGGGCTGCTCGGGATCGGCGGGGGGCTGCTGCCGTGCACGGGGGGCGATCACCAGTCGCACGGCCACCTGCAGATCCTCCAGCTCCACCTGATCCCGGCCGCTCAGGGCCGCATGGGCTCTGGCCACCCGCACGGCATAGAGCTCCGAGCGATGCCCCTCCACACCTCCCCGCAGAGCCTCGTTCACCAGATAGGCGATCTGTTCCCGGCTGATGCTCACATCGGGGAGCCACTGGCGGGCCATGAGCAACTGGGTGGCCAGGCCATCGGTTTCCTCCTGGAAGCGGGCGGCGAAGGCCTCCACCGATTCGCCGTGGTCGATGGCGGAGCGGGCGATCGCCACCCGCTGCTCCGGCTCCAGGAGCTGCTGGGCCGAGAGGGCCATCGCAAAGCGATCCAGCAGGTGGTCGCGCACGGGCCCCTCCTCAGGGTTGTAGGTGGCGATCAGCAGGCAGCGGCAGGGATGGCTGAGGCTCAGGCCCTCACGCTCGATGCGGTTTTCGCCGCTGCTCACGGCAGCCAGCAGCAGGTTGGTCACCCCCGCATCGAGCAGATTGAGTTCATCGATGTAGAGCACTCCCCGGTGCGCCTCCGCCAGAAGCCCTGGCTGAAACACCGGTCGACCTGCACCCAGGGAGGCGGCCACATCCACCGAGCCCAGCAGCCGGTCTTCCGTGATCCCAAGCGGCACCTGCACGAAAGGGGCGTTCGCCACCCGGGTGGGCAGCAGGGCGGATGGATCGGCCCCCAGGGGATCCCCCCCCAGGGCGGTGATGCGTTCCCGGGTGGTCCCGTCCCAGTCCTGGGGCTGGTCCGGGTCGATGTTGGGGAGAGGGGCGTCCGGCCCCAGATCGAGCACATCGATCGGTGGCAACAGGGCATGCAGGCCTCTGGCGAGCACGGATTTGCCCGTGCCTCGGCCCCCGGCGATCACCACCCCGCCCAGGCCCGGATCCACGGCTGCCAGAAGCAGGGCCAGTTTCAGAGTGCCGTGGCCGGTGATGGCCGCCAGGGGAAAGGCCCGGCTGGCGGCCCAGCTCCCGCCGCTGCGGGGGGGTTGGGGGCCGCTTGCAACTCCGCTGACAACTCCGCTGACAACCATGGGGGCGCTGGGTGGGTATGCCTGAACAAGGTCTTTTCTGGGATCGTCAGTCTCGCTGATCAGCGCCGCCAGGCGGCTTGGCGAGCAGCGAGCCGCTAGGACGGATTGGTTGTTGCAGAGCCTCGCCATGGCCAAGGTTTGCGGTGCCCCTCGCCCGCTGCTGTCTCCGACGAGGAGGGTTTGGAACCGGCTGTCGGGTGGGCTGGCGCTGGCGGGGGGCTGGGGTTTGGTGCTGGGCCTGGTGGCGCTGCCAACGCGGGCCTCATCCCCCGCGGCTTGGCAGGCCTACGACGTGGAGGTGCGCCAGGCCTGCCTCAAGGCCAGCTTGTTGAAGGATCCCCGGGTGCTGGGGGAGCGCATCGATGTGCCAGTGGCTGACGTTTCGCCAGAGGGGAACACCCCGTTGATCTCTGCTCTATTGCTGGAGGGGCGCTTCCCCCAGCCCTATATGCGTGGACAGAAGGGGCGTGAACTCTGCCTGTTCGAGCAGAGAACCCGCCGGGCAACGGTGGCCGCGACGGAGGCCCTCGATCGACCCCGTTCGAGGCCCTAGCCAGGATGCCAGGCCTAGCTGGCAGGAGTTCCAGTCACAAACCCAGGGCGGATGGTCTGGCTCCGCTGCAGGAGCTCCTGCAGCGCGTGCCAGTCCTGCCCTTCCACGGCGCGCTGAAGGGCCTGCAGCTCGCTCTGGTAGTGCGTTAGAGCGGAGAGCACGGCCGCCCGATTCCAGCGGCACATCAGGGTGCCCAGCTGGGGGTTGCCCCCCCCCACCCGGGTGGTGTCGGCGAAGCCACTGGAAGCCAGGGCCCGGGCCAGCTCCAGCTCCGGGCCCCTCGCGCCCTGCTGAGCGGCGTGCAGCAGGGCGGCGCTCACCAGCACGGGCAGATGGGAGATCAGGGCCACGGCCCGATCGTGCACGTCGGCATCGCAGATCAGGGGATGGCTCCCCACTGCGCTCGCCAGCTGCAGCAGCGCCTCGATGGCGGTGGGGTCTGTGTGAGGGTCGGGGGTGATCACCCAGGGTCGACCCTGAAACAGCCCGGGCTGTCCAGCTTCCACGCCTGCCTGGGCGGTGCCCGCCATCGGATGGCCCCCCACAAACCTCCGCGTCACGGTGGTCCAGGCCTGCACCACGGGGGCCTTCACCGACCCCACATCTGTGAGCACGGCATGGGCGGGCAGGGCATTCACCAGCTCCTGCCCTGGGGCCACCAGCTGATCCAGGGGCAGGGCCAGCACCACCAGCCCGCAGTCCTCCAGCACCTCCGGGGTGGTGCTGACCACCTGGGCGAGTCTCCGCTCTCTGGCGCGTTCAGCCGTTTGGGGGCGGTGCACCCAGGCCCGCACTTGGGCGCCGGCGGCTTGCAGGTCCAGAGCGAGGGAGCCCCCGATCAACCCCAACCCCACCAGGCCAACGGGGCGTTCCTGCCAGAGGGCAGCCATGGGCGCTCGACCTGAGGATCTCCAGCTTTCCACAGATCCAGCGGATTGGACCTATGTCGCTGTCGCCGCTGTGGCCGACCCGCCCCACCGGGCTGCTTACGATCCCTCGATGCTGGAAGCCTCCGCACACCTCCACCTCAAGGCCTTGCTGCGGAGCGAGGGGGAGCCGCGCTGGCCCCACCACCTCACCCTCAGTCGCTTGGTGGCCCGCAGCCTGCGCCGGCAGGATCAGACGCTGGTGGCGCTGACGCCGGGCATGGAGAGTTCCTGGTGGCCCAGCCTCCTGGTGCCCCTGGCCCTGAGTGAGGTGCCCCTGGCTCTCGTCGTCAGCGAGGCCCTGCGCCGCAGGCTCCTGCAGGTGGAGTGGCCCCGTCTGCGGGCAGTGGGGCTTCAGCTGCCCTGCTGGGAGGGACCGGAGGCTCCAGCGGAGGCACGGCTCTGGCTGCTGAGCCCCTCCGAGTTGGTGGAAGCCTGGCGTCGCCGGGCGCTTGGCGCCCGGCAGCTGGTGATCCCGGAGGCGGAGCGGTTGGATGAAGCCCTGCGTCAGGCCCTGGAGGTAGTGGTGGAACCCGCTGACTGGGATGGCCTGCGGCGCAGCTGCCCCGCGGCGGAAGAGGCCCTCCTCTCCCTCCACGGGCGCCTCAGCCGGCGGGTGCTCAGCCAGCCGCGCCATCCCCATCAGCTGGTCGCCCTGGAGAGCCAGGAGGAGATTCCCCTGCGGGATCTGCTCAGCCTGCTCAGCCCCTTGCCCGAGCCCTGGCCCAGCTGGCTCGCGGCGGCGGCTCCCGGCTGGACCGGCTGGGCCAGGGTGGATCCGGTGCTGCTCCAGTGGCAGTGGTTGCGTCAGCCCCTGGATCCCCTTGAGGAATTGGCTGGCCTCTTCCAGGACCGGGGCACCGTTCTTCTGGGTGAAGTGTCGGCTGACGGCATTGACCAGACCCCGGAAGCCGGGTTCCGCTGGAGACCCCAGGTGGTGGTGCAACTGGATGACCCCCCCCTGGGCGACCCCCTCCCGCTCTATGCCCCCCTGAGGCAGCCGCTCCCGAACAGTCCTCCTTTTGCCGATCACCTTCTCGACCACTGCCGCCGTCTCGTGCTGGGCCAGGCCGGTTTGACGGTGATCCTTCTCGATGACCGCGGCCTGCGCGGTGCCCTGGCCAGTGGTTTGGCGGCTGAATTCGGCTCCCGGGTGACAGAGCACAGCACGGCCCCGGAGAGCAATGGTGTGATCTGCGCGTCCTGGAGCTGGTGGCTCGAGCATCAACAGCGTCTTCCCCTTCCCTGTCAGGTGATCGTGGCGCTGCTCCCCATCGCCAGCCTGGAAGATCCCGTGACGGCGGCCAGGGTGGCGCGGATGCGTCAGCAGGGTCGGGACTGGTTTCGTGAGTTGCTGTTGCCGGATGCCCTCCATCGCTTGCAGCGTGGATTGGCCACCCTGCGGCGGGGTGGGGGACGGGCCGCGGTGCTAGATGGCCGACTGCGGGCCCGCAGCTGGGGACGCCAGGTGTTCCGAGCCCTGGAGCCCACGGTCCCCCTGACCCGATTGTTGCCTGGCTGATCCCTTTACAAGGGATGGCTCCTACCCTTGCTTCAGTGAGTGTTCGGTCTGATGGGAGAAGCCAAGCGCCGCGCCGCCCAGGGGTTGCCCCCCCGGGAAAAGAAACCCCCCGAAAAGGCCCCTGCCCTGAAGACAGCAAGGGGTGTCGCCCCGGGGACCTCCTCCTCCCCGCGACTGGTGGAGTGGCTTCCCCTCACCCGTGATCAGGCGGACCGATTTGTGTCGCTCACCACCAGGGGGGCTTGGGTGGGCATCGCTGCCCTGGTTCTGTTCTGGGTCACGGTGCGCTTCCTCGGCCCGGCCCTTGGCTGGTGGACCCTGTCGGACGGTTGATGCGGGTTTGACCACCCGCCAAAGGGCAGTCCACGGAAAACTGAAGAAAACCTTTAAAATCGCTTCATCCTTTCCAGGCTGGACATGTTTGCCCGACTGGCTGAGCAGTACCGCTCCGTCGTGAATGATCTGGTGCTCAGCCTCCAGGCCTTGGCGCGGTGCCTTCAGGATCGGGGCCGGGTGGCCAGCTGTTATGTCTGCGGCGATGGGCAGAGCCAGGCCGGGGTGTCGTTTGTGGCCGATCTGGGTGAGTCCCACGTGGTGAGGTTCCTCGTTTCCGATCACGGCATCACCTGGGTGGAATCCCGCAATGGACTTGAGCTCCTCAAACTGGAAGGCGCAGATGCCATCCACGCCCTGCATGCCGTGGCTCAGCAGCTTCAGATCGCTGGCCCTCTCTCCAACCCGTCCTCTTCTTCTCAAGGTTTGCCGTCCCTGCAGCCCCCTTCTGGCCAGCCGGTGAAGGCCCGCATCCAGCGCTGATCAGCCAAGGGGTGAACCACCCCTTGGCTCCCTCCCATTTCCCCTTCCTCAGGCTGCGGGAACCGACTCTCTTTCAACCTCGGAGGCCGTGGCTGCTGTTGCTCCGCCAGCGGCGGCCCGAGCGGCTGCGGCAGCCAGGGGGCGCATGGAGTTGGCCGTGACTTCCGATCCTTCGGTGAGCTGGCGGCGGGTGAGCTGCTCGATGGTGGTCGCCTGGGTCGGATTCTGCTCCAGCCAGGAAATGGTGTTGTCGCGACCCTGACCGATGTTGTCCCCCTCGTAGCTGTACCAGGCACCCTTGCGGGTCACCACGCCCGTTTCCTCGGCCAGATCGAGCAGGCAGCCCAGGGTGCTGATGCCGCGGCCGAAGAGGATGTCGAATTCGGCGATTCGAAAGGGGGGCGCACTTTGTTTTTGGCCACCTTCACCTTGGCCCGGATGCCGTATTCCTCCGTGCCCCGCTTGAGGGTCTGAATCCGTCGGATGTCCAGCCGCACCGAGGCGTAGAACTTCAGGGCGTTGCCACCGGTGGTGGTTTCGGGATTGCCATAGGTGACGCCGATCTTCTGACGCAGCTGGTTGAGGAAGATCACGGTGCAGCCTGATTTGCCGATGTTGCCCGTGATCTTGCGCATGGCCTGGCTCATCAGGCGAGCCTGGCTGCCGACGGCCAGATCGCCCATTTCCCCTTCGATCTCCGCGCGGGGGGTGAGGGCCGCGACGGAGTCGACCACGACGATGTCGACGGCGCCGGAGCGCACCAGCTGGTCCACGATTTCCAGGGCCATCTCACCGTTGTCCGGCTGGGAGACCAGCAGGTTTTCGATGTCCACCCCCAGGGCTGCCGCGTACACCGGATCGAGGGCATGCTCCGCATCCACGAACGCGGCCACC
>JBJTQT010000062.1:0-8943 GCA_046075745.1 Cyanobium sp.
GGCCTGGCTGTAATCCGCCGGCCAGCCATGCGGAGCCGTAGGGGATGTGGAGGACATGGCGGCAATCACAGGCTCAGAACTTCCAACCCACGCCCAGGTTGAAGCGCCAGTCGCCGGTGAAGTCCTGGCTGGCCACCTCCAAACGCAGGGGGCCCACCGGGGTGGTGACAATCAGACCGGTGCCCACCGAGAAGCCCTGACCTGGCTTGTTGAGCAGCTCGCCAGGCTGACCCGGCACATCCTTCTGGGTGCCGAAGGCGGTGCCACCATCCACGAACAGCTCGCCGCTCACGATCTTGAACAGCGGGAAGCGGTATTCGATGGTGGCTTCCCCGAAGCTGCGGCCCACCCCCAGATCACAGTCGTAATAACCCCTCACGGAGTTGCCACCGCCGAGGCAGAAGGCCTCATAGGGAGGCAGGCTGCCGATGTTGGAGCCCCCGGTGAACTGGAAGGCCAAGGCCTGCTTGCAATCAGGGGTTTCCCCCGGCTTGGCGCGACAGCCCTTGTAGATCTTCAGCCAGTTCACCGGGATGTAGTGGGTGAAGCCAGCCCGCACCCGGTTGAACGTGGGGGAATCAGGCCCGACCGAGATGAATTGCTCCGTGCCAACGCTCAGGAAATTCCCCTTGGTGGGGTTGCGGGGATCGTTCAGGGTGTTCATGGTGGCGGCGATGCGCACCCCGAACAGCTGATTGTTCTCGGCACAGTTGTAGGCGATGCAGATGACGCCGTTCTGATTCACCTCGCCGGCATAACTGTTGTTGGTGAAGGAATTGGTGGAGACCCCATAGGGCATGTTGTCCCCGGAATAGTTGATGGGGGTGACCTGCTGGGCGCTGAGGCCGAGAATCACGTTCCAGGCTGCCCGCTTGAAGGGATTGCCACCGTTCAGGGGGCGCACCACCTGCAGGTTGCCGCCGATCCGCTGAATCACCACAGAATTGCCGTCAAAGTCGTACCAACTGGTGGTGGGATCAGCCTCCTGGGCTTCCTGCACACTGCCGAACACCTTCCCTTCAGGATTGGTGGGATTGTTGATGTTGTAGGCAACATTCGTGCCAGGCGCCTGATAAAAATCTGAGGCTGTATAGATGTTGCCGCTGTCCTGGCTCTGGAAGATCTGGGGCACATCTCGGCTGATGAAACCCTTCACCCGCAGGGCTGTGCGGAAGGGATCCCCTTTGATCCAGGGGTCGGTGAAGGTGATGTCGGCCAGACCACCGAACTGGCCATAGGTGAAGCTGGTGGCCACGTCCCAGGCCCGGCCCAGGAAGTTGCTGTCCTGCACCTGCACCTGGCCGAACACCCCCTGGCTCTGGCTATAGCCCAGGCCGCCCGAGAGGGAGCCGGTGGATTGCTCCACCATCCCGAGCACGATGGTGATGCGTCCCGGATCGGAGGGTTCAGGCCGCAGGGTCACCTTCACGTCACTGAACAGACCTGTGCCATAGAGACGCTTGATGTCGTCCTCCAGGTTGCGACGGTTGAAGATCTCTCCCGGTTTCATGGAGATCTCCCGGGTGATCACCCAGGACTTGGTCTTGCCCCGGATCGGCTGACCCTTGTCATTGGTGGCGGAACCTTCCTTGTTGAGGAACTGCACCTCCACGCCGTTCACGATGCCCTGACGCACCCCCAGCACCAGCTCGCCTTCGGGGCTCACCCGACTGGGGCCTGTCACCCGGGCCAGGGAATAGCCCTGGTCGGCATACCACTTCTGCAGCTCCTGAATCCGGGTCTGGAGCGTGTTGAGATTGATGGTCTTGCCGTAGTCCGACGCGAAGGTGTCCTGCACCACCGTGGCTGGCACCTTGGCATCCGGGGGATCCAGGGTCACCTTCGTGAGAACCGGGTTGGGCACCACCTTCACCAGCAGACGCACCCCCAGGGCCGAATCCACCGGCTCAAGACGCACATCAGAAAACCAACCGGTGGCATAGATCGCCGCCAGATCCTTGCGCAGATCACTGCGCGTCACCTCCGTTCCCGGGGTGACGGCCATGGCGGCATAGGCGGCCCGTTCGATCCGCTCTTTGTCCGGATGGCCATCCAGACCCTGAATCACCACCTCACTGAGCAACACCCGGGGCTCATTGCTGGGAGCAGGCTCGGGCCTGGCCACAGGCGGCTGGGGAACGTCGGCAGGCGGCACCTGGGGAGCACCTGGCTGCTCGGGCTGTCCAGCGGGGGCCCCGAAGGGCTGGGCTGCCGGGGGAGCGACATCACTCACGGGCGGGGTGGTGGTCTCGCCGGGCGGCGGGACCTGCCCCCCCGGGGGGGTGGCTGGAGTGGCCTGAGCCATCAATGGCGCCTCCAGCGGAGGCGGGGGGGACACCGGCAGAGGCGCAGGGGATGGGCCGGCGGACACAGCAGGGGCCGACACCGGACTGGCCAGGGCCACCGTCTGCTGCTGTGGCTGGTTCTGGGCCAAGGCGCTGCCCTGGCCCAGAAGGGCCAGGGACAACAGGGGTAGAGCGGCGGCGACGGCCGGCGATCGGGACGGCGTGATGGGCGTCGTTCGGGGGCGATCGCCAGGCATGACTCCTCTGCTGAGCGGCACGGCCGCAATTCCGGCAGACCTTACCGATAAACCCCTGGTTCGGGACAGACCCCTTCGACCCGTTTGAGGACCTCCCCGTAGGCCTCGACAACTCCGCCAAGATCCTTTCGAAACCGATCCTTGTCCAGAATCCTGTCGTCGGCGTCGTTGATGGCCCTGTCCCAGAGCCGGCAGGTGTCCGGGCTGATCTCATCGGCCAGCAACAGCTCCCCCCCCGGGCCATGGCCCAGCTCGATCTTGAAATCCACCAGGTCCAGGCCCACCCGGGCCATCAGGGTGAGGAGTTCCGCATTGATGTGGCGGGCGAGAGACTCAATCTCCACCCGTTCCGGGGCACTGATCAGGGCCAGCCGCTCCAGGCGGGCCTCGGTGAGCAGGGGGTCTCCGAGGGCATCGTTCTTGTAGTAAAGGTCGAGCAGGGGGGGCTCCAGAGGGGTGCCTGGCTCCACTGGCAGCTGGCGGCACAGGGATCCGGCCGCCACATTCCGCACCACCACCTCCAGGGGAAGGATCTGCACGGGCTGCACGGCCATCCATCCCGGTTGCAGCATCCCCAGGTAGTGGCTGGGGATGCCTCGGCTGGCAAGGTGTTCGAACAACAGCGCCGAGATGCGGCAATTCATCACCCCCTTGCCAGCCAGAGAAGCCTTCTTGGCGGCATTGAAGGCGGTGGCATCGTCCTTGAATTCCACCGCCAGCACGCCATCCCGATCGGTGGCATGGATCCGCTTGGCCTTGCCCTCGTAGAGCAGGGCACCCAGCTGAAAGGGAAAACTCATGGCACTCGGGGGGACGGGTTGGTGGGAAGCGGCTGGGGGGCCACCGCGGGTTCCGTGAGGGAGCCCCCAACCGGTGGGACGATCGCCGCGGGGGGGGGAGGGCATTCCGGCTCGGGCGCTGGGGCTTGCGCGTCTGCTGGGGCAGGAGCTGGAGCTGGAGCCGGAGCAGGTGCTGCTGGAGACTGGACAGGGAAGGGCGCCGGCCCTCCAGGAGCGGCAGGGGCAACAGGGGCAACAGGAGGGGGCGGCGTGTAGGAATGGCCTCCGGGCTCCCGGGGGGACCGCAGCTGCCGTTCCAACTCCCTACGCCGCCCCTCGGACGTGGGATCGCAGCGGCGGAGCCGCCATTCGCCATAGGCATCATCAAGCCTTGGGCTCAGGCGCAGCCGACGCGCCACTGCCTTGAAACTCGGCAGAGCACTCTGGGCATCCAGGAGATCACTCACCAGGCTCCAGGCGCCGGCGGCGGCCGCTTGCTCCAGCGCCGTTTCCAGAATCGACTCCTGCTCCGCCAGAGGCAGCTCCCGCAGCAAGTCTGCAGCGCGGGCCATGCGCTGCGCCCCCAGGGCTCCTGGGGCACCCTGACGCAGCAGGAGCAGGCCAGCCTCCTGGGCCAACCCTCGGGCTTCCAGGTGCCCGGCCAGCACCTCCACCGCCGAACGACTCACCACGGTGCCATCCTCCCGGCGACGGATCGGCAGGGTGAGCTGGCTGAGGCCACGATCAGTGCCAGCCGTCAGCCGATCCAGGGCCAGGGCTGCCCGACGGTGGTCGAGGGCAGCGGTGGCGGCCCGCCATTGCAGCAGGAGCCACTGCACCCGCTCGGCGCCGGGGCCAGGCCCATAGCGATCGAGCACGGCGAGGGCGCCATAGGGGGCCCGGCAGCTGAGCAACACCTCGGCGTTGGCCAGCACCACCGGCAGGGGTTGGGGAGCCGGGCGCACCTGCAGAAGCCGCTCCTGCAACAGGCGCAGACGCAGGGTGTTGTCTTCCTGAAGGATCCGAGCGCACCCAAGGTTGAGCCGCTCCAGGTCGTCGTCCTTCAGCAGGGCTTGAAAGGCGTCCTCACTCAGGGGGGGGATCGGGGCGACGGGCTCTGCAGGCCCAGGCATTGCCCCCGGGGCGGCCAGGGGACTCAGGGGGGCAGCCGGTGCAGCCGGCTGGGGGCCCGCCGGTGCGAAGAGGCGCTGGGAATGGGGGATCTGGCCAGGGCCCGGGCTGGCTGGGGCACAAACCGGCTGGGCCAGCGCACCACTCCCGAGAAGCTGCAGCCCAACAAGTCCCAGGCCGACGGTCACGGGCGCGATCGCGGAGACGGAGAATGGCAAGGTGGCCACGAGCGAGGCTGCGCTCGGCCCAACCTATCGGCTGCCCCCATCAGGGCCGCCCCTTCCGTCCCCACCTGTTTTCCTCCAGCCCATGGTGTCACCGGACCCAGCTGCCTCCCAGGCGTCCAAGAAGCCGTTCCATCCCCCGGCCCGCGTGCTCGTGGTGGGTGGCGGTGCCCGGGAGAACGCCCTAGCCTGGGCCCTTGGCCGCAGCCTGGGGGTGGAGCAGGTGTGGGTGGCGCCCGGCAATGGCGGCACTCCGGAAGTGGGCGGCTGCCAGCAGCTGGGGATTGGGGAAAACGACGGCGATGGCCTGCTGGAGGCCGCCCGCACCCACCGGATCGATCTGGTGGTGGTGGGGCCGGAGGCGCCGCTGGCGGCCGGACTGGCGGATCGGTTGCGCGCTGCGGGGCTGGCGGTGTTCGGCCCCGGCGCCGAGGGGGCCCAGCTGGAGGCCAGCAAGCAGTGGGCGAAGGCCTTGATGGCCGAAGCCGGGGTGCCCACCGCAGGCCACTGGTGCGCCGGAACGGTGGCGGAAGCCCTGGCCGTCCTGGAGCGGGAGGGGCGCCCCCTGGTGGTGAAGGCGGATGGTCTGGCCTCCGGCAAGGGGGTGACGGTGCCCGCCAGCCTGGAGGCCTGCCACCAGGCCATCCACGAGGTGTTTGACGGGCGATTCGGAGCGGCCGGGGCAACCGTGGTGCTGGAGGAACGAATCGAGGGACCGGAGGTGTCCGTGTTCGCCCTCACGGATGGAACCAGCGTCGTGCTGCTTCCACCGGCCCAGGATCACAAACGCATCGGCGAGGGTGACACCGGCCCCAACACCGGTGGCATGGGGGCCTATGCGCCAGCCCCGCTCCTGGATGCGGCAGGGCTGGAAGAGGTCCGAAGGCTGGTGATCGAACCGGTGCTGGCAGCCCTCCGGGCCCGGGGCATCGACTACCGCGGGGTGATCTATGCCGGCCTGATGCTCACCGCCAGCGGCCTGCAGGTGATCGAATTCAACTGCCGCTTCGGCGATCCGGAATGCGAAACCCTGATGCCTCTTCTGGGCCCTGAGCTGGCCCAGGTGCTGCTGGCCTGCGCCACGGGCCGGCTGGCGGAAGCGCCGCCGCTCACCATCCACCCCTGCTGCAGTGCCTGCGTGATCGCCGCAGCGGCGGGCTACCCGGGCCCCCCCCGCAGCGGCGATGTGGTGGAGGGACGGCCGGAGGCCCATCCGCATCTGCAGCTCTTTCATGCAGGCACCCGACGCCTTGCAGACGGCCGTTGTCAAACCAGCGGCGGGCGCGTGCTGGCGGTGGTGGCCCAGGCGGAGGATTTCGATGGGGCCTTCGCGCGGGCCTATGGGGGTCTGGCCCAGGTGCAGTTCGACGGCATGCAGTTCCGACGAGACATCGGCCACCAGGTGCGGGGGCAGGGGCGATGACCGGCCAACGCACCTGGCAGGAGCGGCTGGCCCGCTGGTGGGCTGAATTCAGCCTGCAAACCAAGCTGCTGGCGGTGGCCACCCTGGTGGTGAGCCTGCTGATGACAGGCATCACCTTCTTTGCCCTCAATGGCATCCAAAAAGATGCCCGCATGAGTGATACCCGCTATGCGCGGGATCTGGGCCTGCTGCTAGCGGCCAATGTGAAGCCGTTCGTGAGCCAGGGCACCAAAGGGGAGTTGGCGAGCGTGGCGGAGCGGTTCTGGCAGACCAGCCGCAGCCTCCGCTACATCGTGTTCGCCGATGCCGAAGGGGCGATCTACCTGGGTATTCCCATGGGGGCCGGGGGAGATGGCTCGGCGCCGGCCAATGAGCTGCTGAGCCGCCGCCTGGAGCTGCCCCCCGATCTCCCCCAGCGACCCGACAACCCCCTGATCCGCCAGCACCTCACCCCGGATGGGCAGGTGACCGATGTGTTCGTTCCCCTGCTGGATGGGGAGAGCTTCCTGGGGGTGGTGGCGCTCGGGATCAATCCCAATGAAACCCTCCTGGCCAGCGCCGCCCTCACCCGCGAGGTGACCGTGGCGGTGTTCATCTCGATCTGGGTGCTGGTGATTCTGGGTTCGGTGTTCAATGCGCTCACCATCACCCAACCGGTGAAGGAGCTGCTGCGGGGCGTGCGCTCGATCGCCGGTGGCAATTTCCAAACCCGCCTGGCCCTCCCGGTGGGGGGGGAACTCGGGGAGCTGCTGGAGGGCTTCAACACCATGGCCTCCCAGCTGGAGGCCTACAACGAAGCCAACATCGAGGAGCTCACCGCCGCCCAGGTGAAGCAGCAGTCGCTGATCGCCACCATGGCCGATGGGGCGGTGCTCCTGGATGAGGAGGGGCGGATCGTGCTGGCCAACCCCACCTCCCGTCGCCTGTTCCGCTGGGAGGGCAGAAATCTGGAGGGCAATGATCTGGAGAGTGAACTGCCGGAGCGGCTGGCGATGGAGCTCCACAGCCCCCTGTCCTTTCTGATCAGCGGCGAGAAGGAATCCTCCGATCTGCGTTGCAGCCTGGGGGATCCACCGCGAACCCTGCGCATCGTGCTGCAGGCCGTGCGCGATGCCAGCGGTGAAAGCCTCAAGGGCATCGCCATGACCGTGCAGGATCTCACCCGCGAAGTGGAACTCAATGCCGCCCAGAGCCGCTTCATCAGCAACGTGTCGCACGAGCTGCGCACGCCGCTGTTCAACATCAAGAGCTACGTGGAAACGCTTTACGACCTGGGGGATCAGCTAAGCGAAGAGCAGAAGAAGGAATTTCTGGGCATCGCCAATGCCGAAACCGATCGTCTCACCCGGCTCGTGAACGACGTTCTCGATCTCTCCCGCCTGGAATCGGATCGGGAGTGGGTGCTGGAGCCGGTGGAGGTGGAGGAGGCGATCGAGCAAACCCTTCGCACCTACCGGCTGAATGCGCAGGAGAAGGGGGTGAGGTTGGAGCTGGTGAGCGAAGAGCAGCTGCCCCGGGTGCGGGGCAACTGGGATCTGCTGCTGCAGGTGTTCGACAACCTGGTGGGCAACGGCCTGAAATTCACCCCACCCGGCGGGCAGCTCACCCTGCGGGCCTATCCCTGGCCAGATCACTGCGCCATTGATCCCAGCACCAGCCCCGGGGATGCCCCCAGCTGCCCCCTCAGCTCCCCCCTGCCGAAGGTGCGCATCGAGATCGCTGACACCGGATCAGGCATCAGCCAGGCGGATCAGGAGCGGATCTTCGAGCGCTTTTATCGGGTGGAAAATGCGGTACATACCGAGGTGGGCACGGGCCTGGGCCTCTCCATCGTGCGCGGCATCCTGGAGAAGCACGGCTGCAGCGTGAAGATGGTGAGCGAGCTGGAGGTAGGCACCACCTTCTGGTTTGATCTGCCCCTGGAGGAAGCCGACAGCGACGAGCTGCAGGTGCAGGCGGAGCGGCGCCGCTTTCAGGGGGAGCGGGTGCTGGTGGCGTAGGGGGGCGCCATGGAGATGGAAGAGGACAATCGTTGGTCGTTGCAGTGGAGCTTTTCCCCTGTTGACTACCTTGAAAACCAAGTTCTGCCAGATCTCAGCCTTGGCAGACTCGAAGTATCCAATGGAAGCATCACACTTGCGATATTTAATAGACAAAGCGTGTTTGATGAAGAGTTACGGCTGCGGCTGCACAGGGAACTCGACGACATCTTTCAAGCAATCAGCATTTTGACGCACAGACCTTACCGGCTTCGCCAGCTGAAGGCCTGCAAGGCAAGTGAAGATGGCCAGGACGAAGGATTCATCTTCTCAGAAGAGCTCACAGTGGCCGTATCGATAAGCGCCGGCAGATTTTTCACCGAAGAACAGCAGGAGAAAGAAAGAGTTTTTCTAATGAGAGCTCAAAGGCATAACAACGATCCGCTTCTGAGATCTTTGATCGAGAGCTACGGGAGAGCTATTAAAGATCAACGGAATGAGCTGATCCATCTCTATGAGATCCGTGACGCAATTGACAAGCATTTAGGTAGGAAGAAGCTTGGTCCCTTCACAGAAAAACAATGGCGCCGCATTGGCGAGCTTGCCTGCGACCTGCCACTCAAACAAGGCCGTCACCGTGGGAGGGGATTTGAAGGGTTGCGGGACGCCACGCAGGAAGAGCTGGCTGAAGCCCGCGGCATTGCCAGCAAGTTGATCGACTATTATTTGCAATATTTAGACTCTCTATAGTGGCATTGGCCAGTACTGCGCCCAGCCAATGAATGACACCCATGATCCGCAAAGCAGATCCCAACAAGATTGCTTCTAAGGGGGGAATCCCGGCCATGCCCTGATCTCTCAGGCG
>JBJTQT010000063.1:0-7495 GCA_046075745.1 Cyanobium sp.
ATAGGTGTCACCAGCGAGTGGTGACTCGCGCGCCACATCAACGCCACCGATGGCCACGACGACATCACCGCTGGCGACGATCGCTGCCGATGTTGGCGAGAGCTGACGGGTGCCGGGCAGCGTTCCACCCCAGCTGGAATCCTTGACAAAAAACACCTTGTCGACACAGGACGACAGGGGCACACTGATATCGCGGGCCAGAGACGAAACGATGCCGATAGTGGTGAATCCCTTCTGTTTCGCCAGGTCGTACACCGCGCCGATTCCTTCCGCCGTGGCCCCGATGTTGATCAAGGTGGTAGCGGGATCCTTCTTTGCCAACACCTGCAGGGCCTGCTGCTTCATGATCTGGGGAAATTCATACCCAGCCCCGGAATAACCCACGAAGGTGAGCACGTGCTTTCCGGAGTCGCGCACCATCTGTTGCACGGCCGAGGGCGTTGCCTCCTGCACCTGCTTGGGCCCATCACAGGCGAGGGCGAGTCCCGGCGCCTGAAGAGCGAGAAGGACAAAGCAGAACGCATGATGCCTGAATCGCTTGCGCTGGACCATCGAGCAAAGCATCAATTATGCCAGGGTTCAATTATGCCAGGGGTTGATGGGATCCCAAGGATCAGACGCCAA
Source organism: Cyanobium sp. (assembly GCA_046075745.1). Classification (GTDB taxonomy): domain Bacteria; phylum Cyanobacteriota; class Cyanobacteriia; order PCC-6307; family Cyanobiaceae; genus Cyanobium. The sequence continues at coordinate 625 of JBJTQT010000063.1, forward strand.
AGTTTGCCATCGTTTCATTCGAGCCCCAATACAGGGAGAGCTTGTTGAGCCATTCGGGCTGGTAGGGACTCGTGAAGGGAAGGATCTCACCCTTGGCATTTGCCGTTCTGGTCCAATAGTTCACGCCACGATTGTCAATCAACGCTTTTTGCAACTGCTGCAATTGCAAAGGAACATCTGGCGTGAGATTTGGCGTGCTCAGGATGAATCCCATCCAGTTATCCACGCCCTCGAGGTCGGACACCTCAAAAGGAACCAGGTGCAGCCTTACAGGATATCGGCCATTGTGGAACTCCCAACCCCCCCCAAGGAGATCCTTCGTGGCCGGTTGCTTTTTATTCATATAGCCTAACGTGTAAAGACCGTCAGACCCCCACACTTTTTTCCACAATTCAGGATATTCCTGAAAGGTGAGAACGACTTCATTTTTGCCGTTGCAGGAAACCTTCTTGACGGTTGAGAAAGGAAACCACTTCCGATAGGAGCTTTCATTACCAAAGAAACCATCTCCACGATCAGCGCCGGTCATATAAAATCCATAAATTTCCCACTTTGGCTCGGCCGCCATGAGGTAGAACCCGCTGCAATCAAGTGCCAACACTGGATAGAACTTGATGGCGTCGCAATACACCGTAGGAACACTCACCTGATTCGTGTTGGGAGGGCTCATGCCAAGCGGCCACAGCTTCGGCGTGAACCACACATACATGCCACCTGCGGTGGAACTCGACTGCCGATCTCCAGACCCAACGCGGTAATAGATGCCATCACCAGGCCAAGAACTATTCTGTGCAAACTCCATATATCCACCAAACCCCACCCTGTTGGCTTCAAACAACCAGGCATAGTCCCGATATGTCGTGAAGATCTTCTGCTCCTGGCTACCCCAGGAACCTATAAATTCATCCAAAGAGCCTGGCGTATCCGAACCAGCCGTTTTACGGAGTTTGTTAGATAAACCAGCAAAGATATAGGCCATTCCAGTCCAGTCAGTTGCCGAGCCTTTATCGAAAACAGCAGCCATGGAGTACATGCGGCTGATATTGGCGGCCTCATTGGCTGCCGTGATAAATGAGAGAAGGCGAGTGAGCCGATCAATCTGCTTCTGATCCTCGAAGGGAGAATCCAATGAGAAACCAGGCAGGACATCTTCCCAGCGCGTGATTCTTACACCTACAACCTCATTGCCCTGACGCATGGATTCCCAATACGCATTGTTGTCTGCAACATCAGTATTTGGAGCAACAGCTTTCAATCCACCGCTGGATCGCAGCAGAGGTTCTTGGCTACGATCGGGCGATGGTGCACTCCCCCTGCCCGCCGTGAAGTCTGCTGATGACACATCCGGCTTGGATGAGGTTTGCAAGAGTTGCTTGATGGATTGACGATTGCGGTCCGCTTGATCGGCGGCACTGATTGATTCGCCCGGGCTGGATACTGCTGTTGAAACATTGGATGCCTTTTCAAGATCCTTTGTATTTTTGATCGCATCAAAGTCTGCTGCAGCCTTCTCGTTCTTCGACGGTTCCAATGGCTTAGGCTCGATCGGTACGGGTGGAATGAGCGTAGTATCCATTTTGGGAACTGGTGGAGCGCTTGTGAGAGACGTATCCCAGAGCAGGTCAAGTGATTTATTTTTAAACGTATTCTCAAATTCCTGCGCATAGGCTGTATACTGATTGCCGCCATAACTTGATGATATAACTTCAAACTGGGAATTGCGATAATTTTCTCTTGTCGTCTGGCCGTAGCCCGCGCCAACAGACGTCGATGCACCAACTTTTGAATAATTCACATTGGCTTTCACATCGAATTGACTTACAGCACTGACTGAAGCCTTATTGAACTGCCCGATAACGCTGGCGGCGCCACCGATCAGCACACCACTCACGAAGCCGACACCATAGTTTTGTTGGAACTTCTCTTTAGCATTGAAATAGTCTTGTGCCTTTGCTGTCAGTTCGGGCGTTGGCTGGCCTGGGTCAATGCCAGGCTGCCGCAGAAGCTCAACAACCTGCCTCGCACAAGCCAGAACATGAAAGAGCAACGAGTTATCGGCCTGCAGCGATGTACTCAAGCAAGCAATAAACTGCTCTGGAGTAAGAGAATCCCACTGGATCGAGCAACTTTTATTGGTGCCAACAGCGATGGAATTGAGGCTGATTGTCTGGCTATCAAGAGCGGACGACTGGCCATAGCTTGTATCAAGTGTGACCTTGACACTCGACACAAATGGAACTCCATACTGACCGGCCGCCGACAAAGATCCATAGTGACTTGACGCAATACTACTGTATGTAGATGATCCGGAAACACTCTTAAAGAGTGATTGCACCGAAGACTCCTTGATACCAAGGCACCGCAACCGGAACACATCGCGATCCTTGGCGATGGAGCCGTCGGCCATCAGCACAGATCCGATGCGAACACCCGCGAAGGGAAGCGAAAGCATTTTAATTGGATGAATTTGTTTTCAACGCTAGACAAATTCTGCTTTTCCCCGCTTGTCCTCCATGATCTCTTAAGAGATGGAGATTGTGCATGGGCGAATCAGCACAAGATCGCTCGCACAAGGGAAGGACAATCAACTTTTACGACGATTTTGCCACGCCAAGGACCCTTACTGGCCTTGAAGCCTCAGCTGGCACACTCCTCCTGACGGGTGACGGTTCAACACTCCTGCGAGCCTCCGCCCGCCTCGCTCAACGACCGCGACCTGGCGGAGTTTGTGGAGCTACAGAAGAGCTTCGCCGATTCCGCCAAGAGCTGGTATGTGGAGGTGGATGCGATCGATCAGCAGCACTGGGATCTGTGATCATCGATCAGCTGAAAGGTATGCAGCAGGCGGTTGACAAGGGGCACAAACCACTGGATCAGATCCATGGTGGCCTGGATGATGGGCAGGTTTCCAATCAATAGGTGTCACCAGCGAGTGGTAGGCAGCGATGAGGGGGATGCCCCATTGTTGAGGGATGGGGATGACCTCGATCCCAACGTGGATCGACATCGCCGAGGGTCTGATGGCCTTTGGGACGGCGTTTTTGGTGTACGGAACAACCCGGCGGGTGGTACTCGCTCGGGGCTCAACCCAGAGATCTGGAGGGATCCAGTAGCCAACAGCCGGGCAAAACCTCCAACCCAGAACAAAACAAAGGGGGCCGCAGCCCCCTCCAGGCCTCAGCCCAACGTGGGCCTCAACTTGGCGATTTGGATACGCTCAACTTCGAGGAGGCTGTGGGGCAAGATCTCCATCTCGGAGAAGATTTGCTCATCCAACTCAACAATGCGAGCCAGGCAGCTCTTGAGGGCAGGAAGCACTTCTTCTTCCAAGAGCGAGATTTCCTCCTCCCCATAGGGCCGATCCATCCAGGAGCGCCGCAGGGGCCCGCCTTGGAAACGGGCCAGGATTTCTTGAACGGCATGGAAGGTGGATTCCAGCAGCAGGCAGGGATCTTCCTCCGGGCGGCAGAGAGGAGAAGGGGAAACAGGCGCTTTGGCCATAACTGCTGAGAGCAGGGCGCCTGTTGGGGCGGGGCGGGGTCAAGGACCCGCGCCACTGATCTGATGGGCTGCGGCAAGCAGCCCCAACGCAACAGCGGCGGGCATGGCTCCGATCCTTGAGGCTGCCCCGCAGAATGAAAAAGCCTGCGCGGGAGCCTTTACTGGGCCCAGGTTTGAGGGAGGGGTTGGTGGGGCGAGAGCCAGGCCTCGATCAAAAGAGCTCTTGAAACCGGCCTTTTGCGCTGTTTTTGCTGTTCTCTCCGCAAGTGGCGCCAGCGCAGCCTCGGTGCTTTCGGTCGGAGATGGCAACCGAGATCTATCCTGTAGACGCCTATGGAAGGTACCGCCGCTTTTTCGTTAGATCTGGCAATCGCTTTGATCGAAACATCATTGATTGTGCGGCTGGGGTTATGTCCATCAATAATGGGCCTTTCGGAGGGTTTTGAAAGCATCAAAGAGATAGGTGCGTTATCTCTTGAGGAGCAACGTCAGCATGGCTTGTGAGCGGGGCCGGGCAATCCCAAACGCATGAGGTCAGGGCATTCGCTCAGAGAGATAGCCGCGGGGATAGGAGCGAGACACCCTCAAACGGTGTCTTTGGGGCGTTGTCAAGGCACGGGATGCCAGATCCTCCCGCGCGAGAAGGGCAAGAAGCAAGGGTTCTGGATCACAGGGCCACTCGACGTCAACAACGGCTGTGCGATCCGATCGGGTGCGATGCATGGCCAGTTCTGTCCTTGCCAAGGACGCCACGATGGGATCCCCATCCGTGACCAGCCAATCGAGAAAGCGCTTGCCCGATTCTGCGAGGGACACCGAGAAGGTACCCGAGCCCACAAACCGTTGCACAACGGCTTCAAAGCACCCCTGGCTTTGCAAATAAGGCGCCACCAATACGCTGAAACGCTCCAACCCATAGGCCCGCCAGTAACAAATCACCTCCCGCACCACACCGAGACGTTTGGAATCCACAAGGCTCTGCAAATAGGGCGCATCCTCTACCGTAACTGCATTCCGGGTGACCAGATGGAGCAGACCGTTCTGGTAGGTTTCAAGATTCATGAGAGTGCTAATTCTCGTAGCTCACTTAGTTCATCGGTCCAAGCTGGATGTCCTAATGATGGCACAGATTGGGACATTATTTCATAGACAACTGCCTCGACATTGGGACAGCGAGGAAGCACCTTGGCCAATAGGTTCTTGGTCTCCGCCTGGCTGCGCTTGGCATGCACATCCAGCATCAGACCAGCCCGCTCCACACCACCGGCAATATGGATTTCACGCACACGACCCAGGTCAAGGTGTTCAAGAAAATCAGCAATATTGTAAGCTTGATTGTGGGCATTGCAGCGTAGATTGTAGATATCCAGCAAGAGCTCACAGCCTGACTGGCGTGTGATCTGATTAAGAAATAGCGCTTCCGTCATTTCGGCTGGAGGATCTGGCAGCAAATTCACGATATTTTCCAGCAAGAAGGGCAGCGGATAGCGCTCCCGAATGCGACAGATGCGCTCCACCACTAAATCCAGGGCCTCCTGTGTACGAGGCAGGCTCAACATGGAGCCAGTGAACTGCCCATCGACATGGGTGAAGCCGAGATGTTCGCTGTGCCACGCCACGGGCACAACATCCAGGAGTTGATCCAACAACCGGAAGTAGGTTGGATTCCATCCACGGGCAGTGCCCAAGGAAAGGCCTACACCATGGAGGGTGATTGTGACCTGCTGGGCAAGAGCCACTAAGCAATCCAACGTTTCCTTAGGGATGAGAGCTTCCTCAGATTCGCCCTTGCGGGCAAGCGTATCCGGCACAACCTCCACCAGATCAACACATGGGAGGATTGTCTCAACAAAGGCTGAGCTGATTTCTTCAAGATTAGTGCCAATCCTCACAGCCATTTCCGCTTGCCTGTCTATCAACCAAGGATGGACTGATCATGATACTGGTTCAGAAGTCGGCCAACATCACCGGTTAGCCGACCCCCGGGGATCAATTCCCCGGATTCCATCCGTTCAGGCCACAGGCAAAACAATCAAACGGATTGGTGGGTGGGTTCAAGTCCGGAGCGTCCTGCAATTGAAACGGTCCGGGAACACTTCCCCCCACCACCTCTTTTAAAACCTCAAGGCTCAAATCCTTCTTCCCAGACGCAGAGGCAGGGTGAGATTCGTTGTTTGCGTGGCCTGATTGTTCATGGCCTGATTGCGCATGGTCTGTCATGGTGGAATCTCCAGAGCCAAGGGCTCCTACAGTAACGAGGCTGATCCACTTGTGGCTATTCTGTTTATAATTCTTGAGCCTATCAGGGACAAGCTGATCCGCCAGGACTTCCGCTTCATCCTTCGTTGGTCATCGCAACAGTTCATCGCAACACACGATGCCCCCACCGGGGGCTGAATCACTGAGCAGGAGCTCTGGCGTAAAGCCCTTCGCATCGTGCAGGGCCGCTGAGCGACGCATGGCGCTGGGGCTGGTCCGCCGGTATCGGGAGCGGCTGGGGTCCACGTGAGCACCGCCAACGGCAGCGGCAGAGCCCAGCGGTATTCGGAGTGCAACTGGGCCCGCCTCTGGATGGTGGAGGGAGTGGGCTCGGGCTGGTGGCTGGAGCTTGGGGGCTGAGGCTCCAGGTCGGTAGGCAGGGACACCTTGGGGTTTGCAGTACTGACAACCACTAGCTGCGGGTCTAATAATTGATCAGAGGCTAAGACCAGGACGGCTGCGAGCCCCATCCCTGCAACAGGCCCAAGGGCGCTCCGCACGGGGCGCCCTTCCAGTTTGAAAGAGATGTAAGAACAACGACACAAAAGGACCGAATCTTTTTATGATGCAGAGCTACAAGCCTTGTTTCCAATGAAGCCGGTTCTTTTGGGACTAACCCTTGCCATCGGCTTTGCATTCCCTGCTCAAGCACTCAATCAAGCGCAACAAGAGAATGAAATCCGTCAAGCTGTGCAAGAAGCAGACCCTTCTGGAAAACTGATCGCCGGATTATTCATGAGTGAGTGATTGGTCTTATTGATTAGCGAAACCGGCCGGTATTTTCTCGACCGGCAGAATGCCGTCCCTCCACCACTAAGCTGGCCACTTCAGCGTCACTGAGGCCATGGATGCGCGGAGAGGCCTGAAGGGCGGCGATGGCGGCGGCCATGGCTTCGGTCCCGTCAGCGCGGTGGGGCACCAGATCAGCCACGGGCTTGCCGCGCACGGTGATCGTGAACCGCTCGGCTTGCTCCACGGCCCGCAACAGCCTGGAAAGCTGGGCTTTGGCCTCGAAGGCGCCGATGCTTACGTCCATGGGAAGAGAGACCTGGTAAGACTCAACACCCAGCGGATAACTTCCAGGTGCGCCCCCATCTGGAGCTGGTGGAAC
>JBJTQT010000064.1:0-8719 GCA_046075745.1 Cyanobium sp.
TCACCGGGGTGAGCGGCAGCGGCAAGAGCTCGCTGGCGTTCGACACGATCTTTGCCGAGGGCCAGCGCCGCTACGTGGAGAGCCTCTCGGCCTACGCGCGCCAGTTCCTGGGCCAGGTGGACAAGCCCGATGTGGATGCCATCGAGGGGCTCTCGCCGGCTATTTCGATCGATCAGAAATCCACCAGCCACAACCCCCGCTCCACCGTCGGCACGGTCACCGAAATCCAGGACTACCTGCGCCTGCTCTACGGCCGGGCTGGCACGCCCCACTGCCCCCACTGCGACCGGCCGATCAGCCCCCAGACCATCGATGAGATGGTGGATCAGATCCTCACCCTGCCGGAGGGCATCCGCTACCAGCTGCTGGCGCCGGTGGTGCGGGGCAAGAAGGGCACCCATGTGAAGCTGCTGGCGGGCCTGGTGGCGGAGGGTTTCGCCCGGGTGCGCATCAACGGCGAGGTGCGCGAGCTGGCCGACAACATCGAGCTCGACAAGAACCACGCCCATTCCATTGAGGTGGTGGTGGATCGGCTGGTGGCCCGCGATGGCCTCACCGAGCGGCTCACCGATTCCCTGCGCACGGCCCTGAAGCGGGGTGAGGGCCTGGCGATGGTGGAGTTGGTGCTCCGGGATGGGGAGGAGCTGCCGGAGGGTTGGGAGCGGGAGCGGCTCTTCTCCGAGCATTTCGCCTGCCCCCAGCATGGTGCGGTGATGGAGGAGCTGTCTCCCCGGCTGTTCTCCTTCAACAGCCCCTATGGCGCCTGCGCCGATTGCCATGGCCTGGGCCACTTGCGCCGCTTCACGATGCAGCGGGTGGTGCCCGATCCAAATCAGCCGGTGTATGCCGCGATCGCCCCCTGGAGCGAGAAGGACAACGCCTATTACTTCTCCCTGCTCTACAGCGTGGGGGAAGCCTTCGGCTTTGAGCTGAAAACGCCGTGGAACCAGCTCAGCGAGGAGCAGCGGGATGTGGTGCTGAATGGCAGCCGGGAGCCGATCATGATTCAGGCCGATAGCCGCTATCGCAAGAGCAAGGGCTTCCTGCGGCCCTTCGAGGGGGTGTTGCCAATCCTGGAACGCCAGCTGCGGGATGCCAGTGGTGAGGCCATCCGCCAGAAGCTGGAGAAGTATCTGGAGCTGGTGCCCTGCGCCACCTGCCAGGGGCTGCGGTTGCGGCCGGAGGCCCTGGCGGTGCGGATGGGGCCCTACCGCATCCATGAGCTCACGGCCGTGGGGGTGGATGAAACCCTGCGGCGCATCGAGGCGCTGATGGGGGTGGGCAGCGGCGCCGCTGAACCCCTGCTGAGCCCCCGCCAGATCCAGATCGGTGAGTTGGTGCTGCGGGAGATCCGGCTGCGGTTGAAATTTTTGCTGGATGTGGGGCTCGACTACCTGAGTCTGGATCGGCCGGCGATGACCCTCTCCGGCGGCGAAGCCCAGCGGATCCGGCTGGCCACCCAGATCGGCGCGGGCCTCACCGGGGTGTTGTATGTGCTGGATGAGCCGAGCATCGGCCTGCACCAGCGCGACAACGACCGCCTGCTGGCCACCCTGCTGAAGCTGCGGGATCTGGGCAACACCCTGATCGTGGTGGAGCACGATGAAGACACCATCCGGGCGGCGGATCACCTGGTGGACATCGGCCCTGGGGCGGGGGTGCACGGCGGGCGCATTGTGGCGGAGGGCGGCCTGGAGGAGCTGCTGGCGGCGGAGGATTCGCTCACCGGCGCCTATCTCAGCAGCCGCCGCACGATTCCCACCCCTGCGGAGCGGCGGGTGGCGGGCAGCCGCCGTCTGCGCCTTCAGACCTGCACCCGCAACAACCTGCGCGACCTCACGGTGGACATCCCCCTGGGTCGCCTGGTGGCGGTGACGGGGGTGAGCGGCAGCGGCAAGAGCACGTTGGTGAACGAGCTGCTGCACCCCGCCCTGGAGCACCAGCTGGGGCTGAAGGTGCCCTTCCCCTCAGGGCTGGGGGAATTGCGGGGCATCCAGGCGGTCGACAAGGTGATCGTGATCGACCAGAGCCCGATCGGCCGCACGCCCCGTTCCAATCCCGCCACCTACACGGGCGCCTTCGATCCCATCCGCCAGGTGTTCGCCGCCACGGTGGAGGCCAAGGCGCGGGGGTATCAGGTGGGGCAGTTCAGCTTCAACGTGAAGGGCGGTCGCTGCGAGGCCTGTGGCGGGCAGGGGGTGAATGTGATCGAGATGAATTTCCTGCCGGATGTGTATGTGCAGTGCGAGGTCTGCAAGGGAGCGCGCTACAACCGCGAAACCCTCCAGGTCACCTACCGGGGCCACAGCATCGCCGATGTGCTGCAGATGACCGTGGAGCAGGCCGCCGAGGAATTCGCCGCGATCCCCCAGGCGGCGGATCGGCTGCGCACCCTGGTGGATGTGGGGCTGGGCTACATCAAGCTGGGCCAGCCGGCGCCCACCCTCTCCGGCGGGGAGGCCCAGCGGGTGAAGCTGGCCACGGAGCTCTCCCGCCGCGCCACGGGCAAAACGCTCTATCTGATCGATGAACCCACCACGGGCCTGAGCTTCTACGACGTGCACAAGCTGGTGGATGTGGTGCAGCGGCTGGTGGAGAAGGGCAATTCGGTGCTGGTGATCGAGCACAACCTGGATGTGATCCGCTGTGCGGACTGGATCATCGATCTGGGGCCAGAGGGGGGCGACAAGGGGGGCGAGATCGTGGTGTGCGGCACCCCGGAGGAAGTGGCGGCCCATCCCACAAGCCACACCGGCCGCTACCTGGCGAAGGCCCTGGCCCAGCACCCGCCCGTGGCGGAGGAGGTGGAGGCAGCTGCATAGGGCAGGCGGCCGCTCAGTAGACGGGCTCGTCGCCGGAGCCGGTGGGGTGCTCCCTGTTGCTGTCGGGCATCCAGTAGCTGAGATCGTTCTGCCAGTACATGCGGCCCGGCAGCCGGCTGCTGCTGAGCTTTGAGTTGCCCATCAGGCCGATCACCCGGCTCATGTCGATGGGGGAGAGATTGGTGTCGACGTCTTCCCCGGCGATTTTCAGCAGGGCGGGCAGCTGCACCAGGGTGGCGGGGCGCACCAGCTTGCGGAACACCTCGTTGATCACCAGCCGTTGGCGGTCCATCCGGCCCAGATCCCCTTCCTCATCGTGGCGGAAGCGGAGGAAGCCCTCCAGATCCTTTCCTTTGAGGGTCTGCCGTCCGGGATAGAGATCAATGAAGAGGCCCTGGGAGTAATCGGCATAGGCCATGCGCTTGGGCACATCCACCTCCACGCCTCCGAGGGCATCGGCCACCCGTTCCACGGCCCGCAGGTTCACCTTCAGGTATTTCTGCACGGGGGTGCCCACCAGCCGCCCCACCTGATCGCGGGTGGCGTCGATGCCGGAGACGGCATAGAGCGCATTCACCTTCTGCACGCCCAGATCGGGCGTTTCCACGAACGTGTCGCGCGGCACCTGGGTGACGCGGGTGAGGCCATCGGCCACCCGCACGGTGAAGATCACATCGGTGCTGCCCGACACCTGATCACTGCCGAGCACCAGGATCGGCTCATGGCTCTGGTGGGGGGCGGCCAGCATGGCGCCCACCGCCCTGGGCCCCTGGGCCAGGCCCGCCAGCAGATGGCCCAGGCTGCGGGCCGGTGCCACCAGCCCATAGCCGAGGCCGGCGCCGATCACGAAGGCCAGGGCCCGGGCCCGGGTGCGCTTCCAGCGTGGGCTGGAGCCGGTGGCGCTGGTGCCAGTGGCGCTGGAGGCCTCGAGCGGCGTCAGCGTGGTGCCGGCTGCCTTCGCTGCAGCGGCACGGCGCCTGGCGGGCCGGCGCCGCGGGGTGCGGGGGGGCCGTCCCGGGGGGGGGATGGGAGACGCCTGGCTCATAAACAACCCTGATGGGCGGCAGGGTAAGGCGTGAAACCCGGCTACACCAGTGGCATCAGGACGGTTTGGCCAGGCAAGCTGGTGGTTTCCTCACCTGCGCCCGTGCCATTTCCCTTCACCTTGGCCTTTCAGACGGCGGGCGATGTGGGCGAGGCCTTGCCGTTTGGGCTCACGATCGAGGCGCTGCAGCGCTGGACCCTGATCTATCTGGGCCTGTCGTCGCTGGTGTTCGTGGTGGTGTGGGTGGTGGGCTACCTGCGCCGCTGAGCTTTAGGACAGCATGGTGAGCTGCCGCTCGGGCGGCTCCTCGCTGATGAAGCCATAGGCCTCGAACACCGTGGGGTCGGCATGGGTGATGTGGGGCCCATCGGCGGTTTGTTGCAGGCGGAAGCCCTCTTCCGACATGCGCCGCATCAGGGCCGCGGCCTCCTCAAAGCGGGAGGCCATGGCCTCCAGACTTGCGCAATCAGCCGTCAGGCCGGCTTCCTTCCAGGTGAAGTAGGGCATGGCGCCCCCCCGAGGGAAGCCCCACTCTAGGTGGGCTGTCTGCCTGCAGGGTTCAGCTGGGCCGCAGGGCCAGGCCGAGGAGCACCAGCAGCAGGCTGGCCCCCCAGAAGCTGAGCACCACCCCCTGCTCGCTGAGGCCCCCCAGCTCGAAGTGGTGGTGGAGGGGCGCCATGCGGAAGAGGCGCCGCCCCTTGCCATCGGGCCCCTTGGTGGCTTTGTACACCCACACCTGCAGGATCACCGAGAGGGATTCGGCGAGAAACACCCCGCCCATCAGCAGCAGGGGCCAGAGGCTGTTGCTGAGCAGGGCCACGGCCGTCAGGGCGGCCCCCATGGCCAGGGAGCCGGTGTCGCCCATGAACACCCGGGCGGGATGGCGGTTCTGGCTGAGGAAGCCGAGCCAGCAGCCCGCCATGGCGGCACAGAAGGCCGCCAGGGAGGGATCGCCACCGTGGCCGCGCACCATCAGCTGCAGAGCCATGCCGGTGAACACCACGGCGCCGCAGCCGGCGGCGAGCCCATCGAGGCCATCGGTGAGGTTGGTGGCGTTGCTCTCGGCGAGAAACACGAAGAGGCCCAGGGGCCAGATCAGCAGCCCCAGGGGCAACACCCAGCCGAAGGCCAGGCCCACATCGCCGGGGGCGCCGCCCCCGAGCCAGCCGCCCCGCCACACCCAGAGGAGGAAGAGCGCAGCTGCCAGGGCCTGGAGGGCGAGCTTGCCCCGGGGAGTGAGGCCGGTGTTGGTCTGTTTGGTGAGGCTGCGCCAGTCGTCGGTGGCGCCGATGGCCATGTAGGCGAGGGTGACGGCCGCCACCGCCAGCAGGCGGGGGTCGCCGGGGCTGATCCAGCCCCCCACCAGCACGCCAACGGGCACCACCAACAGGCCGCCCATGGTGGGGGTGCCGGCTTTGGCGAGGTGGCCCTGGGGCCCATCTTCCCGGATCACCTGACCCATCTTGAGGCGGCGCAGGCGGGGCACGCCCCAGGCGGCCACGGCGGCGCTCACCAGGGCGGCCACCACCAGGGGCAGGGTGAGGTGGGAATTGGCCAGCCTGGCGTCAGCCAGGAGGCAGGCCCCGAGGAGCAGCAGGGCCAGGATGGCCGCGGGCCGGCGGCCGTCGTTGAGAAGCATGGGAGCGGCTCAGTCTTCCCAGTCTTCCTCGGCGGGCTCCTCGGCCTGGGTGTAATCCTCCTTCTCGCCCATCAGTGCGGAGAGCTCCTCCTCTTCCACGGTGCTCACATCGGTGCTGGCGGTTTCCTCATCGGCCACCAGGCGACCGCTGGCTTCTAGAATGGTGAGCAGGTCGGGCTCATCCCGCAGGGGGAGCACGGGGGCGGGCTCATCCCGCCGGTAGCGGGTGAGGGATGGATTGATGCTGTCGAGAATGCTCACGAGTTCGCTCATGCCAATAAATCGCTCATGCCGGTGGTTGTGCCATCCTGCCGGGCACGGGGCTGACCCTCCACCATAAACCCCGATGCGAGCGCCATGGGCCCCACCAAGCTGCAGGAGTTGGCCCTCACCTGGCTCCTGGCCCTGGGGCTGAGTGCCCTGCTGGTGGCGGCGGGCCAGCGCTGGCCCCAGCCGCTGCCCATCCGGGCCGCCTGGGTGTGGGCCGCCCTGTTCGGCCTGCCCCTGCTCACCCTGGTGGTGGTGCTGGTGCGCTGGCCGATGCCTGAGGCGCGCCCGTCCGTCGAGGGGGGAGAATCCTCTCCAGACACGCAGGATCATTGATGGGTGCCAGTAGTGGGGCCGGCGCGGCCGGGGGTCGGGCGAAGAAGGTGGTGCTGGCCTATTCGGGGGGGGTGGACACCAGTGTGTGCATCCCCTATCTGCTGAAGGAATGGGGGGTGGAGGAGGTGATCACCTTCGCCGCCGACCTGGGCCAGGGCGATGAGCTGGAGCCGATCCGGCGCAAGGCGCTGGATGCGGGGGCGAGCCAGTCGTTGGTGGCTGATCTGGTGGAGCCCTTCATCCGGGAGTTCGCCTTCCCGGCGATCCGCGCCAATGCGCTCTATGAGGGCCGCTATCCCCTCTCCACGGCGCTGGCCCGGCCGCTGATCGCCCGAGAGCTGGTGGCGGTGGCCCGCCAGGTGGGAGCCGATGGGGTGGCCCATGGCTGCACGGGCAAGGGCAACGACCAGGTGCGGTTTGATGTGGCCATCGGCGCCCTGGCGCCGGATCTGAAGGTGCTGGCACCGGCGCGGGAATGGGGCATGAGCCGGGAGGAAACGATCGCCTATGGGGAGCGCTGCGGCATCCCGGCGCCGGTGAGCAAGGCCTCGCCCTATTCGATCGATCTGAATCTGTTGGGGCGCAGCATCGAGGCGGGCTGCTTGGAGGATCCGATGGTGGAGCCCCCGGAGGAGGTGTATGCCATGACCCGCTCGGTGGAAGCGGCGCCGGCCGAACCCCAGGTGGTGGAGATCGCCTTCGAGCAGGGCTATCCGGTGGCGATCGATGGGCAGCGGCTGGATCCGGTGAGCCTGGTGCGCCGGGCCAATGAGCTGGCCGGCACCCATGGCTACGGCCGGCTCGACATGATCGAGAACCGGGTGGTGGGCATCAAGTCGCGGGAGATCTATGAAACGCCGGGGCTGCTGCTGCTGATCCGGGCCCACCAGGAGCTGGAAAGCCTCACCCTGGCGCCGGATGTGCAGCGCTACAAGCGGCAGATCGAGGCCAGCTGGGCGGATCTGGTGTATCAGGGGCTGTGGTTCGGGCCGTTGAAGGAGGCGCTGGATGGTTTCATCGAGCGCACCCAGCCCAGCGTGAACGGCAGCGTGCGGATCAAGCTGCATCGCGGCAATGCCACGGTGATCGGCCGCCAGAGCGCCAGCGACAGCCTGTATGTGAGCGACATGGCCACCTACGGCGCGGAGGATCGCTTCGACCACCGGGCGGCGGAGGGCTTTATTTATGTGTGGGGTCTGCCGACCCGCCTGTGGTCAGCGCGGCACGGCTGAGCAATCAACCCTCAGCGGTGCAGATGGCGCAGGGCACGGCGCAGGCCAAGGCCCTGGGTGATGGAGGACTCCTTCGGGGTGCGTTCCGGGGCGGGCGGCAGGGCCAGGGGAGGGGCAAGGCTGGGCTCGCCGTTGCCCAGGAGGAGCAGGTGATGGTGCAGCACGGCGTTGTCGTGCTGCAGCTGGCGTTGTTCGGCCACCAGGGCACCGAGGCGGAGCTGGAATTTGCGCTCGAGGATGGCCGGCAGCTCCTCCAGGAGTTCGTGAAGGCTCTGGGCTTCGGCCCGGGCGGCCTCCAGCTCCCGCTGCAGGCGCCGCAGGGCGGGGGAGGTTGAGGGGGCCGGGGCTGCTGAGGGGGCTGGGGCAGCGCCAGGCCCAGCGTCCTGCTGCGGCACTGGCTGCCGTTCCTGTTGCGGCATCTGCTGCGGCACAACGAGCCGGAGGGCGCGCTGGCCGGGTTGGTTCTTGGGGTGGGTGTGCTCAGCGGTCATGGTCCACCCTCCCTACAGCCCATCTGGGCCGCCAACCTACCCGGCCGACTCGAATTGCACAACAGGTGAACTGTTGCGCCAGATGGGCGCCGTGGGGTTCAGTCTTCTGCTGGGGTGCCGCCGGCCGGGGCGGTCACCACGCTGGGGGTGACGGTTTCGGTGGTCACCAGGGAGCGGGGAGGGGGCATGGGGCCGGTCTGCTTCACCGTGAGGTAGCGGATCACATCCTCTGAGAGGCGGAGGGCCTTCTCGAGGGGGCCCACCTGCTGGCCATCACCGTTGTGGTTGAGCTGCACGTAGATGCCTTCCCGGTGCTTGCCGATCGGGTAGGCGAGGCGGCGCTTGCCGCGCATCTGGGAGTCGAGCACTTCACCACCGGCTTCCGTGAGGAGGTCGCGGTATTTGCTGATGTGGCTGTCCACCTCCTCCTCCGGGATGTCCGGCCGGAGGATGTACATCGTTTCGTAGTAGGGCTGGGTCATGGGGAGCGTCGTGGTCGCCTCAGGCCGGGAGTGGCCCATCAGGGGCTGACCAGGAGCAACCCAGTCAGCAACGGCGGAAGATCCAACCTATCGCAGGGCCAGATCCTGCTGAGCGACCCTGCTGCGCGCCTAGCAAGCTGTGTGCCTGGGCGAGTGATTCGGCGAATGTCCGAGCGGAGCGCCGGGGGTCTTGCTGTCCGGGACTGTAGGAAAAAGGGCCGATCGGCACACCATCTATGGTGTGGTGCTGGTGCGTTTGCTCTAACGCGCCCAAAAACACTGTCCCCCCACGAAAATGTTCACAACGCCACTCTCATCCACCCCCACTGCCGCCCCTTGACGGCCCCAGTTAGGGTTTCCTTTATGGCCATGGCCTGCACCTTTGGCCCGGCGATCCGCCACATT
>JBJTQT010000065.1:0-4326 GCA_046075745.1 Cyanobium sp.
CGAAATCTCCTTGGGCTTCTGGGCCCCAGAGGAGAAGAAGGCTGTGGCCCATGGCATCAGCAGGGGTGCTGACGGCGGCGGTGATGAAGTTGCACCCTTCCAGGTAGGAGCTGGCAATGCCGTGCGTGTACCAGGAAGTGACAAAGGTGGTGCCGGTGAGCCAACCCCCGAGTGCCAGGTAGGCACAGGGGAACAGCAACAGACCAGACCACCCCACGAAAACGAAGCGGTCGCGCTTGAGCCAGTCATCGAGGATGTCGAACCATCCCCGGGCTGCTGGCGCGCGTCCTACAGCGATCGTCATGGGAAGCTGCTTAACAGAGCGTTACGTTTTGCATCGTAAGGGCAGAGCCGGGTTGGTGCGTCGCCGGAGAGGAGATCCACCGGCAAATGAGCAAAATTGCTCAGCCACAGGCCTTGTCTTCCCGCCCTTGGGGCTCTGGAGGGGGCAGAGCCTGATCGGCAGGGTTTCTCATCTTCGGTCCTCCCTTCCGCCAGAGTGGACCTGCGCCCGTTTCCGCCATGTACGTCGTCGAGCTGTCCCTCCGCCTCACCCCCATGCCCATCTCGGTGCAGCGCAAGGAACTGGAGCCAGCCCAGGCCCTCTATGAAGAGGTGGGTCGGGCGCTGGAGAGCGGAGCCCCCAAGCTCCTGGAGCTCACCTGCGAGAAAGACCCCCAGAAACGGATCCGACTCCTCACCTCCGAAGTGGTGGCCGTGCAGATCTTCGAAAAATCCACCATCGGCGGCAGCGGCAAGCGACCCGGCTTCAGTTTTGACGGCTGATCACCCCACGGCGACTGTCCGGGAGCAAGGCGATCCCCCCCTTGTGGTGGAGGCCCTCGATTTTCGTTGGGCCAGTGATCGTTCGGTGTTGCACGACTGCTGCCTGCGGATCCCCAGGCCGGGCCTCTGGATGGTGGTGGGCAGCAACGGCAGCGGCAAGAGCACCCTGCTGCGGTTGATCGCCGGGTTGCTGCAGCCTGATGGCGGCAGGATCCTGACCGCCCTGCGGCCGGCGATGGTGTTTCAGAACCCCGACCATCAGCTGCTCATGCCCACCTGCGGCAGTGATCTGCAGCTCGGCCTACCGGAATCCATGGGCCCCATGCAGGGCCGGCAACGGGTGGACGAGCTCCTTAGCCTTGTGGGGCTGACGGGGATTGCCGAACGCCCGATTCACACCCTGAGCGGTGGCCAGAAACAGCGACTGGCCATCGCCGGTGCCCTTGCGGCGGAAGCCACCCTGCTGCTGCTGGATGAGCCCACCGCTCTCCTCGACCCCGAAAGCCAGGGTGATGTGCTGGCCCTGATCCGGAGCCTCTGCAACAAGACAGAGAACCCCCTGACGGCCCTCTGGATCACCCACAGGCTGGAAGAGCTTCGGGCCTGCGATGGGGCGGCCCGCATGGAGCATGGGCAACTGGGGCCCTGGCAGCGTGGATCCGAGTTGGCGCAGAGCCTGAGCCCCTTGCCCATGGGCGGGGCTGCCGGGTAAGGTCAATTGTCCCGTTTGGGGCGTCAATCCTCGGTAGCTCAGCGGTAGAGCGGTCGGCTGTTAACCGATTGGTCGCAGGTTCGAATCCCGCCCGGGGAGTTTTTAACTTCAACCCGTTTTTGTGGCAGAAGTCCCCTGCAGACCCTGCGGCATGGGCTATCGGCTGCCATTCACACAGAAATCTTTCGGATTTCCCCCAAATTCCGCAGACCAACGCAAAATAAACGTTCAGGCTGGCCCTCTCCATCCTTCCACCCTCGCCCCGCAACGTTTTTCCGATGAAACCCTGCATTCTTCTTGTTGAGGATGACAGCGACATGCGCGAGCTGGTAGCAGGCCATCTGGAGCATGGCGGGTTCAATGTGCAACGAGCGGAAGATGGCATCAAGGGCCAGGCTCTGGCTCTGCAATTCAGCCCGGATGTCATCCTTCTCGATCTCATGCTCCCGAAGGTGGATGGGCTCACCCTCTGCCAGCGCCTGCGGCGGGATGAACGTACAGCCAAGATCCCGATCCTCATGCTCACGGCCCTGGGCGGCACAAAGGACAAGGTGAGCGGTTTCAATTCCGGAGCGGACGACTATCTCACCAAGCCCTTCGATCTTGAGGAGCTGATGGTGCGCGTGAAGGCCTTGCTCCGGCGCAGTGAGCGGGCCCCACTCTCGACAAAACACAACGAAATTCTCAGCTATTCCTGCCTCACATTGGTGCCTGAACGGTTTGAAGCGATCTGGTTCGACCATCCCGTGCGGCTCACCCACCTGGAATTCGAGCTGCTTCACTGCCTTCTCCAGCGCCATGGACAGACCGTTGCTCCCTCCCTGATCCTCAAGGAGGTGTGGGGGTACGAACCCGACGATGACATCGAGACCATCCGGGTTCACGTGCGCCATCTCCGCACCAAGCTGGAGCCTGACCCACGCAAACCCCGCTTCATCAAAACGGTCTATGGCGCGGGCTACTGCCTGGAACTTCCCACGGATGAGCAGCTCAAGGACCTGAGCCCCCTGATGGAGGTCACACGTCAGGCGTCCTGAGCTCCAGCAGGGTGACTTCCCAGGCCAGCCTGGGTTGCACATGGCTGAGAAGATGCCTGCGCAGGGTTTCCAGTCGCGCCATCTGCCGTTCATCTCTGTGGGAGTCCCAGAGACTGTTCTGCCACCAGTTGATGAGCCAAAGCTGCTGATCTCCCTCCAAGTCCTCCGTGATCGCTCGGGCCAGCTCCAGTGCCGCCAGAGGGCTGGAGGGCAGCTCCCGTAGCCTGGCCACCAGCTCCTCGGGCAAACGCTGCCATTCCCTGCAGTGGGCCAGGAAAGCGCCCGGAGACCCGGCCGCCATGGCGAACAGTTCGGCGGAATCCAGCCCCGTGGGCAGCCCCCCAGAGGAGGCCGTGACCCCGTTCAGCACTTCGCCCATCTGGCCCCGGGAGAGAGGGTGGAACGGAATCAGCTGGCAACGGGAGCGGATCGTGACCAGCAGCTTCTGGGGGGCTGCACTGATCAGGATCAGGAGGCCATCACCCGGTTCCTCAAGGGTTTTGAGCAGAGCATTGGCCGCCGGTTCAGCCATGGCTTCAGCGGTTTCAATCACCACCATCGACCTGGGAGATTCCAGGGGCCGCCTGGCGAGAAAACCAGCCACCTCCCGCACCTGTTCCAGCCGGATCTGGGGTGGGCTGCGGCGGCTCACCCCCAGGGCCTCTGCCTGGGAGGCCGGCACAGCCTGTCCCTGGTGGAGGTAGGTGGGCTCCAACCAGAGCAGGTCTGGCACATTGCCTTCTGCCAGGCGGCGACGCAGGACGGGGTGGCTGACCCCACCGGAGAGCACCCCTTCCAGAAAACGGAGCGCCGCCAGCCTGCGCCCCACACCCTCCGGTCCCGCAAGGAGATAGGCGGGGGCGAGACGTCCCTGATCCAGGGCTGCTGCCAAAAACCGGATGGCCAGGGACTGGCCCACCAGTTCGGAGAAGAGCGAAGCTTCAGCCATCCAGAGCCGATGGCACAGCGGAGGGCGCAAAACACTCCTGCAGGGCCTGGCAGCACCGCTCCATCACCAGAGCGGGATCCCCCATGGCATCCACACGCCGCCAGCCCGCTCCCTGGCAAAGCACCTGAAACCCATTGCGCACCCGCTCCAGAAAACCTTCCCCTTCCGCTTCGATCCGATCCTGTCCACGATCGCGACGCCGGAGCAGGGCCTGCTCCACCGGCACATCCAGCCAGAGGGTGAGATCGGGCTGCAACCCAGCGGTGGCAAATTGTTCCAGCTGATGGATCGCCTCCAGGGAGAGGCCACGAGCATGGCCCTGATAAGCGGTTGTGGATCCGGAAAACCGATCGGAGAGCACCCACTGCCCCCCGGCCAGAGAGGGCGAGATGCACTCCGCCACATGCTGAGCCCGATCAGCCGCATAGAGCAGAAGTTCCGCTCTCTCCACAGGCACCTGATGGGCTGGAGGGTGAAGAAGAAGGTCGCGCAGGGCCTGGCCGAACGCTGTCCCACCAGGCTCCCTGGTCACCACCAGCCCACAGCCAGCGGGGATCAGCCCGCTGGCAGGAAGCCAGTGGCGCAGGGCCTCGATCTGGGTGGTCTTGCCACAGCCGTCAATGCCCTCCAGCACCACGAAACGCCCCCTAGCGGCCATGGCTGGACGCGTGGTGGGAAGGTCCCCCGGTGGGCTGAAGAAGGATGGCATTCACCACCAACGTGATGGAACTCATGGCCATCAGGAGGGCAGCCAGGGGTGGGGTGAGCTGAAGACCAAAGGCGGGCAGCAGCACCCCGGCGGCAATCGGCAGCACGATCAGGTTGTAACCGAAGGCCCAGGC
>JBJTQT010000066.1:0-22616 GCA_046075745.1 Cyanobium sp.
CCAGTGGAAACGGTGGAGGTCAAGGCCACTGGCCTGATTCACATACTCCGGGGTGAGCGCCGTGCAGCGGGCGGTGTTCAGGAGCATCAGGGAACTCCAGTTTTTCTTGGGATAAGGGCTCTGCACCTCTCCAAGAAACTTGCTCGTTTCATTGGGAATGTGCTCATGCTGCACGCACAGCACGGCGTAGCGCTCATCCCGCAGGGCCCAGAGCTGGGCGATATCCGTGCGACAGAGCATGTCGCAATCCATGAAAATGGCCCAGCCCTCGTACCCCATCAGATGCGGCACCAGAAAACGGGTGAACGAGAAGGCCGTGCTCTGTTTGGGATCCCTCTCCCGCCAGTAGAGCCCCTGGGCCTCGAGCTGGGGGGTGAGCACGGGTGTGATCGACAGGGGAACGGAACTGTGCTGATACAGGCTGTCGATCAGAACGTTGGTGGCGGCCCGCTCCCTGGGGTCGTAGCCAATGAAGATCGGGATGGTCTGGCTCATTTGGGCATTATCCAGCATGTCTCCGCAGGTGTTCCAGGGTCAGGCGGTCGGGCAAGCTGGCCCACAGCACCCCGAGCCCCTGATGAGCTTCACCCTGATCGCTGGCCCCTGCGTGATCGAGAGCCCTGAGCTGGCCTTCAGCGTTGCCAGGGAGGTGAAGCGGATCAGTGAGGGGCTGGGACTCCGTTACGTGTTCAAGGCCAGTTTTGACAAAGCCAATCGCAGCTCCGGCGGCTCCTTCCGGGGTCCCGGCATGGCAGAGGGCCTGGCCGTGCTGGCAGCGATCAAGGAGGAGCTAGGTCTGCCGGTGCTCACCGACATCCACGAAAGCCAGCAGGCCGAACCGGTGGCGGCCGTGGTGGATGTGCTGCAGATTCCAGCCTTCCTCTGCCGTCAGACCGATCTGCTCCTGGCGGCGGCGGACGCCGTGAAGGGCACGGACAAGGTGATCAACGTCAAGAAGGGGCAGTTTCTCGCCCCCTGGGACATGAAACAGGTGGTGGTGAAACTGCGCGAGGCCGGGGCTGAGCACGTCTGGCTCACGGAGCGGGGCAGCAGCTTTGGCTACAACACCCTGGTGGTGGACTACCGCAGCGTCCCGCAACTGAAGGACACGGGGTGTCCCGTGATCTTCGATGCCACCCATTCCGTGCAACAGCCGGGCGGGCGGGGCACAAGCAGCGGTGGCCAGCGGGAATTCGTGGCACCCCTGGCGCGGGCCGCGGTGGCCGTGGGCGTGGATGGCCTGTTCCTGGAGGTTCACCCCGATCCGGACCAGGCGCTCAGCGACGGACCCAACATGGTGCCCCTCCATCGTCTGGAGCCCCTGCTCGCCCAACTCGTGAGCCTGCGTCAATGCCTGTTGGAGCAACCGCTGGCGGTGAGCACCACCTGAGGCGCTCCGCCCACTCCCCCACCATGATCGTGCAAGCCGTCAGGTGCACCCACCTTCCATCAGCGGTCCTGGGCCTGCTCCTGGTTCTAGGGACCCTCACCGGCTGCAGCAACGTTGCGGGCCCGCAGAGGATCGATCTGCAGCTCACCATCGCCAGCAAGGTGCCCTTCACGCTGCAGGAGATGAAACGGGCCAGCGGGCGACTCACCCCGATCGCCATCAACCCTGACGGCTCGCACTGCAGGGGCGGAGGAGGGTTCAGCGGGTTCACAGCGGAAACCCCGGTCGAAGTGAACAACGAGCGTGGAATCACGCTGGGTGCAGGCAGGCTTGGGCAAGGAACCCTGAAACAGGCCGGCAGCGACCTGGAGGGCCAGCCTGTTTTCGACACATGCTTTTTTCAGGCTTCCATCCCTCTGAAAGGCCCAGCAAGGATCTACGTGTTGCGGATCGGCGGGGAGGGTTTTGTCAGACGGTTTCACGTCTCGCAGATGCGGAAGCTCCAGGGGCAGGTGACCCTGAAGGTGGATTGACTAACCCTTGAGATCAAGGCTGCCTGAAACTCCAGCCTTTTTCCAGCTGAAGAACGGGGAGGCGAGAAAAAGACCAAAACAGAACAGAAGCAGGGGCACCTTCATCATTCCAAGCTCAAACAGATTGAATCCAATCAGATAGATCAGCAGGGCACTGCTCGCAAACACGATCACTGGATCGCCCCCCGTGGAAAGGCCGCGAGCATTGCGCACCGCGCGGCTCCCAATCCACCCCAGCCAACCCAGCAGAAATCCTGCGCCGGCAATTCCATTCTCCCCCCACACCTGCAGAAGCAGATTATGGGCATGGCTCATGGGGCGACCAAGCTTTTCCGCATTGCACCAGACCCGCCAGGCTTTTTCATACCCCGCACCCCAGATGAAACGGTTTTCGCCTGTGAATGGCAGACCGAAATAACACCCCCAGAGTTGGAGCCTGGCGGCATCATTCTCGAGATTCTCCTCGCCATAGAGTGAACCGATCCCTCCCGGGGTGGCCAGGTAGGCCTGCTGATGCGTCCACCAAAGGCCTGCGCCAAGAGCCAGAACGGCCGCCAGGGTGATCAGGATCGGAGGGGCCAGACGACGGAAACCCCATCGTCTCCCCAGGTCGCGCAGGGTGCCCGCGTACACCACAAGGGCAGCCAGGAGCACCGCGAGGGAGGCCATCCCCACACCGGCGCGGGAATCAGCCGCTCGCAGCAGCAGGGCTGAGGCCGCCCATGCAAGGCCATGGAGAACGCGCAAGGCTGTGGTCCGGTGGGCCAGCCAGCCAATGACACTGCAGAGGCTGGCCAGACCCGCCAACAGGGCGGTCTGATTCTTCGTGAGGCCAGCCAGGGCGTACTCGATGCCGAATCGGGCAAAATCCACCACGACCTCCAGATGGAGGAGCACGCCGATCAACGTGGCCAGAGCGACCACCGAGGCCTGTCGGAACCACCAGGCCCGGGAACGGCCGTAGCCAGAGAGGAACGCCGCCACCATGAAGATGTAGTCCACCGGGGAGACAGGCAGCGGGCCTTCGTTCAGCACAACCCCCCGCACATTGAGCAGCAGCAGACCCAGCAGCATCAGGGACCAGGGTCTGCCCTGGGGCAACCTCAGCAGAGCGAGCACCAGCCACAAGAGCACGAGCCCATTGCTGGCTCGCAGGTCATTGGACTGAAACAACAGCAGGATCGCCAGAGCCAGCAGAAGCGACTGAATCCCTTCCAGCACCCCAGACCAATCGATCCTTCTCTCCAACCTGCTGGTCCGTGATGGCTGGAGCAGGGTCGCACATCGAAGGGATCAGGCCTGCTCAGGTGCCGCCGGCGGAGAGGGGTTCGATCGGCGCCAGACGGGGATCCAGGATCTTCGGCCCCATGCCTTCAAACTTCACCGCCACGGACACCCGTTCCCCGGAACCAAACAGGTGGGTGATGGTGCCCTCCCCGAAGCTGGCATGGCGCAGGCGGTCGCCCACCGCCCAAGTGCGGGCGACCCGGCGACGCATGGCATTGGCGGGAGCGGCCGCCGCACCCCCGGCCTGCACCCGTCGGCTCTCCTCCCGATCCACTCGGGTGAGGCGATCCAGGCGCTGCTCCCGGCGCAGGGCGGCGCCGCCCGCCTGGGGCACATCGCCGTGCAGCAGATCGGCGGGAAGTTCGGAGAGAAACACCGAAGGCACCGCCGGCTCCCGCATGCCTCCCCAGAGGCGGCGCTCACTGGCGTGAGAGAGAAACAACCGCTCCTTGGCCCGGGTGAGACCCACATAGCAAAGGCGGCGTTCCTCCTCCAGCGCCGCAGGATCATCCAGGGATCGGTAGCTGGGGAAGAGGCCCTGCTCCAGGCCCACCAGGAACACCACGGGAAACTCCAGGCCCTTGCTGGCATGGAGGGTCATGAGTGTCACCTTGTCCTGTTCCGTGTCCTTGTTGTCGGCGTCGCTGGCCAGGGCCGCGGAGGCCAGGAAATCCTCCAGGGTGGCCTCGTCGTTCTCCTCCTGGAACTGCAGGGCCGCATTCACCAGCTCATTCAGGTTGCGACGACGGTCCTCCGCCTCGTCACTGCCATCGGCGATGAGTTCCGCCACATAGCCGCTCTGTTCCATCACCCGCTGCACCAGTTCCGCCGGCGCCACCTCGGCCATGCGGGACTGAAGATCCCTGATCAGCTCCTGGAACTGAAGCAGCCCCTTGGCGGAACGCCCCCCCAGGGACCGCACGGCCTCCCCATCGCTCACCACCTCCCAGAGGGGCACCCCCAGCTGGTTGGCGGCATCGGAGAGGCGCTCGATCGTGGTCTTCCCGATGCCACGGCGGGGCACGTTGAGCACCCGCAGCAGGCTGATGGCGTCCGACGGATTCACCAGCAGCTTCAGGTAGGACAGGATGTCGCGGATTTCCCGGCGGTCGTAGAAGCGCAGCCCACCCACCACCAGGTAGGGCACCCCCCAGCGCACCAGGGATTCCTCCATGGCACGGCTCTGGGCGTTGGTGCGATAAAGCACGGCAATATCGCCCCAGCGCAGGTCGGGGTGGCCCGCCTCCAGCTGGCGCATGCGGTGCACCACCGCTTCCGCCTCGGCGATCTCGTCGTCACAGCGGGT
Source organism: Cyanobium sp. (assembly GCA_046075745.1). Lineage (GTDB taxonomy): Bacteria > Cyanobacteriota > Cyanobacteriia > PCC-6307 > Cyanobiaceae > Cyanobium. Next base: position 4,517 of record JBJTQT010000066.1, read on the forward strand.
GAGGCTGATCGGCTCCCCCTGGCCGCGGGTGGGACGCAGCACCTTGTCGATGCGTTCGTTGTTGTTGGCGATCAGGGCATTGGCGGCCTGAAGGATGGTCGCGGTGGAGCGGTAGTTGTCCTCCAGCTTCACCATCGTCCGGGTCACATCGTCCGGGGCCCGGTCGCCGAAATCCTCCTGGAAACCCATCAGGATCTTGAAGTCGGCCGCGCGGAAGCTGTAGATGCTCTGATCCGCATCCCCCACCACGAACACGGAGCGGCCCTGCCAGTCCTGGAAGGCATCCGGGTCATGGCCGTTGGTCACCAGGAGCTTGATCAGCTCATATTGCGTGCGGTTGGTGTCCTGATATTCATCCACCAGCACATGGCGGAAGCGCCGGTGCCAGTAGTGACGAAGCTCCTCGTTCTGCCGCAGCAGCTGAACGGGGAGCAGCAGCAGATCATCGAAATCCAGGGCGTTGTTGGCCGCCAGGGCGCGGCGGTAGAGGCGATAGGCCTCCGCCACCCGGCGATCCCGCTGGCCCTCGGCACTGGCCTCCAGCTGATCCGGCAGCCACCCCTGGTTCTTGGCGGCGCTGATGCCCCAGCGCACCTTCTTGGGATCAAAGCGCTTGGGGTCGAGTTTGAGGTCCTGGGTGACGATCTCCTTCACCAGGTTCTGGGCATCGCCCTCGTCGTAGATCGTGAACTGGCGGGTCCAGCTGAGCCCATCGGGATCGCGGTATTTGTCGATGTCAAACCGCAGCAGCCGGGCGAAGAGAGCATGAAAGGTGCCGATCCAGAGCTCCTTGGTCACCTCCCGGTAGATACGGCTGCGGAGCTGGCGCTGGTCCGAGGCCGGCAGGGTGGCCCAGGGCTGGCCGAACTGGTTCTGGGCCAGGCGCTGGGCCAGCAGCACCTCCAGCCGCTCCTTCATCTCCCGTGCCGCCTTGTTGGTGAAGGTCACGGCCAGAAGTCCAGCGGGATCCACTCCGTGGTGGCCGATGAGATGGGCGATGCGATGGGTGAGAGCGCGGGTCTTGCCACTGCCGGCTCCGGCCACCACCAGCAGGGGCCCGCTGTGGTGATCCACGGCCCGACGCTGCGCATCATTCAGCCCCGCCAGGAATCCTCCGGTGGCATCGGGGGATCGGAGCGGGCTTGCCATGCAGACGGGAACCATCAGTGCATTGATTCTCTCGCCTTCTGCCAGCCCAGGAGAGGCGGCTGCATTCCGGCGTTTAGGCTGCCTGCCCAACAGGCGCCCTGTGGTTCGCCCTCAGCCGATGATCACTGGAGCCCTCGTGCTGCTTGACGAGGAAGGGGCAGGCTGGTGGGCAACCGAAGGCCGAAACGCTGGTCGAAACGTTGGAGGTTCTGAACCGGCGTGGGGGAGCCTGCAGGTGTTCTGCGGCTCCCTCAAGGCCTGGGCCACCCTGGAGGACAACGGTGCAGAGGGGGCGGTGCGCTGGCTCGGCGGTTCCCGGGCAGACGCCTGGATGGAGAGCGAGCGCCGGCTGGCCGACTGGCAGCGGGAGCTCGCTGACCTCCCTGCGATCCCGGCCCAGGCCCCCCTCCAGGAGCCGATCCGGGAACTGCTCAGCGGAGATCTGGCCACCCCGGCCCTGGTGAGCCTGGCCCTGCTGCCCCTCTGGATGGAAGCCCTGGAGGGCTTCTCGCCTGTCGTGCTGCCGGTGGGGCATCTGTTCCGCCCACCCCGCTTCTCCCGCCATGGCGACCTGCCGCTGCTGGCACTGGCGGCGGTGTTAGCGGAGAGCGGACGCGAGGTGAGGGTTCCGCCCGTGCTCCCGCCTGGAGATCCAGCCCCGGGCCCCAGCGGCAGCGAGGGCTGGCATGGCCCCCCGCAGGCCGAAGCCGTCTGGTTGACACTCGGAAAGCTGCGCCACCCGGAGTGGCCCCTGGTGCACTTGGAGGCCCTGGGTCTTTCGGTGGTGTGCTTCGAACCGGAAGCCACTGCGCCCCTGCCCGATCTGTTCAGCGATGCCCCACGCTGGCGGTGCCACCCCCGGCTCCAGGAGGCCGGGGAAGCACGCCAGGCCATGCCGAGCTGCCCGCCCGGAGGAGTCGGGGCATCGGCGGGCGCCTGGCTCGAGAAGCTGCGCCAGTGGCCATCTTTGATCCAGGCGGGGAAGAGCGTGAGCCAGGAACGGCAGCGACTGGATCAGCTGCTCAAGCAGCGTCTGAGCCCCGTGATGCCGGCACTCACCCTGGTTCCCGAAGAAAACGACCTGGTGATGGATCGTCTGCTCACCCTGCTTCGCAGAGAGGGCAGACCCCATGCCGTTCTGCATCACACGGCGGAAGTGCTGCCCTGGGGGAGTCCACTGCGTTGGCAGCGCCATCTGCAACCCGCTGACCACCGCCTGGTGCCCCTCCGTTGCCAAAGGGGAGGAGGGCCCGGACCACTGGGCCAGAGCGGAGCCGAAGTGATCTGCCTCGATCCCGTGCGGGCCCATCTGCTGGATGCCCTGGAACTGGAAACACCCCTCCCCTGGCCAGTGGATCCAGCCGTGGGCTGGATCCACTACCCCCTGCTGCAACAGGCCCTTCTACCCCTGGCCGAGCCGATGGCCTATTGGGAGGCCGTGGACCACGTGCGGGAGGGGCTGGCCACGCTGGGGATCCAGCTGCTTCTGGCGCGCAAACCCCCTCTGGAGCCAAGAGGTCTCAGTGATGCCCTGGCCCAGGGATTGCGCGAGCAACTGCCCTGCCAACCCCTCCCCACCCTGCTGGCCCTGAGCCAGGTGGTGGTGGCACCTGGCCATCTCGGCACCGCCCACCTGGAGGCGATGGCCCGCGGTCGTGCCGTGGTGCTGGTGCGTCCAGCCCGGCTGCGCCGTCCCTCGCTGCTGCTGGAGGATGCCCACCTGCCGATGCCCAGGCTGACGCCTGAAACGTTTCTGCCTTGGTGGCGCTCCCAGTGCAGGGCGAGCCTGGAGGAGCTGGCCCATGATCAGGGTGAATGGTTGCGGCAACAGCTGATGACTTCGATGTCACTTGGTGGCTGGCTGACAAGCGTGGGCCTGGCGATGGAAACCAGGCCCCAGCGGTTTCTGGGCAGCGGTCTGATGGCCCAGCGACCCCTGCTGGAGAGGGCTGAGCAGATGGGGCGGCTGGCCCGCCGACTGCAGGCCCTTCGCAACAGTCCACCGGGGCGGTTGCTGCGGGCCCTGCGGAGCGGAGGACGCCGAGGTTGAGCCCCCCCTCCGCCAGACCAGCCCCCACAGGTCGCCTGAAACGAAAGGCACAGAAAGGCCTGCTCCTGCTGGGCCAGCTCCTGCAGGGTGATCCCGATGGGCTGTTGCGCGTGGCCGCCGAGCGGCTCATCCCCAGGCTGGAACGGTTCCGGAACCACCCCTGGGCCGACCAGCTGCGGATCTTCCTGATCGGGCTCCAACCGGGACTTCGGAGCAGCCGGGCATCCAGTGAAGCCCTGCGCAGACACTGCGAGCTGCTCGTGCCGGACGGATGGTCCTTGCCCCCCAGCCAACGCCGTCGCCTGGAACGCCTACTGGCCAGCCGCATGCTTCAAACCGGGGCCGCCATGGTGACCTGTGATGACTGGATCCCGAGCGAGAGGGGGTGGATCTGGCGTCAGAAACCCCTCTGGGATGGTCCGTTCGACAGGGCGGTGGGCATTGGGGAGGGACCTGTGCTGGTTCGCGCGGAGCTCGCAGAGCGCATGGGCGCGGTCGTGCCGGGGGAGGGCTCACCAGCGTGGAGGGCAGCGCTCCATGAGCTGGCCCTGGCGGCTGGTGGCCACGCCCACGTGCCCCTCCCCCTGGCGCGGGCTCCCGCATCCATCGCTCTGCCAACTCCTGATCGTCCAGAGCCGGCCAAAGAAACGAAAACCCCTCCAGACACCCCTCTGGTGAGCGTGCTGATCCCCACGGCCGGCTTCCGCCTCCCCGGCGCCGAGCGGGGCCAGCCTCTGCTGATGAATTGCCTGCAAACCCTGGTGGCGAAAAGCCATTTCCGCCATCTCGAAGTGGTCGTGATTGACGGCGGAGAACTCGAGCCCCAACTCATTGGGGAGCTGGCAGAGCTGGTGGAGGGAAGCCTGGGTCGGGGACGCTGGCGCTTTCTGCGGGAGGAGAGTCCCTACAGCTACACGACACGGATCAACAGGGCAGCGAAGGCCGCAAGCGGTGAGCTGCTCCTTCAGCTGAATGATGACACGGAACTTCTCGATGGTGAAGGGGTGCAGGCCCTGGTGAACGCCCTGAAGGAGCCAGAAGTGGGCATCGCCGGCGCCCTGCTGCTCTACCCCGATGGCCGGGTGCAGCATGCCGGCACAGCCATCGACAACCTCGCCCCACGCCATGCATGGGCCGGATGCAACCCGCAGGATCTTCCCTGGGGCACCCTGCTCGGCTGCCGGACCTTCCAGGCCGTCACCGCTGCGGTCTGCCTCTGCCGCCGAACCCTGTGGGAACGACTCGGGGGGCTCTCCGACAGCTTTCCGATCAATTACGGCGATGTGGATTTCTGCCTGCGCGCACGGGAGCTGGGGTTTCGCACGGTGCTCGCGCCCCGCAGCCGTTGGATCCACTACGAATCCATCAGCCGAGGGGTGGAGGTGCCCCCGGAACTGCCCCTCTTCGCCCGCAGATGGGGAAACAAACTGGGGGGCAACTTCAGCGTGGATCCCTACTGTTCCCCCTGGCGCCAGCTCCTGGCCAAGCCACCTGTGGAGAAGAAGGAATGGTGCTGACACCAGCCAGGTCCCGATCAACGGCCTGGCAGCCACTGGGCGAACAGCTGGCTGCCGGGTTGATCGTCTACACCGCAGCAGCCATGGTGCTCGGGCGGGCCGCCCCCGAAAGCATGGGCATGACACCTCTGATGGGAGCGCTGGTGCTCCTTCTGTTGGGCAACCTCCGCCGGGAACCCCTCACCGGTGGATGCCTCGTGCTGCTGATGCTCAGCCTGAGGGATCTGCTCAAGGGCGATGGCCGCTACGGACCTGAGGAACTGACGCTCACGGATGTCTTGCTGGTGATGATCGCCTTTGCGGCCACGGTCCTGGCGAGTCGGGGGTTCTGGCAGACCTTTCAGGGGCTCTTGGCGGCGGTGCTCCCCGCGGTGGGGGCAGTGGCCTGGACGCTGCAGCTCGGCAGCATGGATCAGCCCTTCGCCGCCGGCCACCTCACGGCGCCTCAGAGCACCGTTGTGTTTGGACTCTGTCTCTGCTACGCGACGGTGAAGCTCAGCACGAGCCTGGGGAGGGCCCGCCAAGCCCGCGGCGGCCGCTGGATCCTGGCAAGCCTGCTGTGGAGTGTGTGCGGCATTCTGGCTGGTCGGTTGGTGGTGGCCAGTGGGGGGCCGCCAAGCCTTCTTCTGGTGGGCATGGCCCTGCTCTTGGCCAAACTCAGCGGATGGATCAGACGCCGCCCGAACCAGTCGCTCTGGGCCGCAGGGCTTCTGGCTGCTCTGCTGCTCAGCGCAACCGGAGCCGCGGTGTTTCTGGGGCCACCCTCTTTGATCGGCGGACATGCGGCGGTGCGGGAGCGGCTGTCGCTGCTGGGCTGCTTCTTCCACGCCCCCTTCCGCAAGGTGGAGTGGTTTGTCCATGGGGTGGGATTCACGAATTCCAGCACCTGGTTGTGCGAAACCGTGCGGAGTGGGGAGCGGATGATCCAAGCCGACAATGTTTTGGCCCAGCTGGCCGCGGACACCGGGATGCTCACTGTGCTGGTGCTCAGCTGTCTGCTGCTCTGGATGGTGCGGAGGATCTGGCTGCTGAGCGGCCCGCAGGCTGATCCGGTGGTGGAGGCGAGCCTGGGCGGAGCGCTCTACCTGCTGCTCGTTGGTCAAACCGCGAACGGCTGGGGCCAGTCGACCCTGATCCAGGTGTTGCTGGGCCTGCAGCTGGCCGCCCTGGGCCTGCGGATCCCGCAACAGAACGTTGCCCCATGACGCGCCGGGTTGACCTGGTGGCAGCGCTGCTTCTTCTGTTCGGCGGCATGTTGAGCACGCTGGATTCCATCGTGGTGGATCACTACGAAATGGCCCCTCTGGCGATGGGTCTGGCCTTGCTGTTGATCCACCACGGGCGTCGCCAGCCCCTCCGCTACCTCTACCTGTTGCTGCTGCTGCTGTTGCTTCGCGTGATCCTCAGGGGGGATGAGCGGTTTCTCTCCTCCGAAATCACAGGCAATGACTACATGCTGATCGTGCTTGGCTTTGCGGCCTCCTATCGGCTCCCGGCTGCCTTTTGGAGGGTGCTGCTGCCCCTTTTCGCCATCTTCATCCCCCTGGCTGCCCTGCTGTCCTATCTGCTGAGAGCAGAACCAGAAACCGCAGAACGCTTCAACGCGGGCACACTCTCCATCAACCAGACGTCCTTTCTGTTGGGATGCTGCCTGATCCTGAGCCTCTGCTTTCTCTGGAATTCAGCCACCAGGAAGCGGGAAACCTCCCTGCGATGGCTGCTCACCATCTCCTGGTCGGCGCTCACCCTGCTCTTGCTCTTCCTGGAGAACGCCACGGGGTCACGCTCGGGCCAAGCGTTGCCCCTGGTGATCGTGGGGGCCATGCTCACCTTGGCCCACCGGCATCAGCTAGGGGAAAGGCTCAGGATCCCCCAGATTTCAGGCAGCGGCCTGGATGTGAAGGTGGTGGGAGCAGCGCTGATGGCCGCTGGAACCATGGCAGGCCTGCGCGCCATGTACGCAGACCCCGAAACAATGGTCAGCGATCTGCATCGCCTTTACTTACTGCGCTGCTACCTGCAGGCACCATTCAGCGGCCGCAACCGATTGGTGTACGGGATGGGATACACCAAAGCCAGTGAAACACTGTGCAAAGACATCGGCCTGGTGAGGGACACCAGCCACGCCCACAACATCTTTGCTCAGATCGCAGGGGACAACGGTTTTTTTGCTTTGCTCACGATCGCCTGCATTGCGGGGTGGTTTTTGGTGCAAGCTCTTCAGAAAGCCCAAGCGATCAATCACCCCATTGTCTTCGCCTCAGCCTGTTTATTTGTTTATATTTTTATCGTCCTGCAGCTCGAGGGAGGCTGGGGCAAGGTCACGTTCCTGCAAGTGCTGATCGGCCTCTCCATGGGGGCACTCACCATGGAAGCAGCAAAACCATCTTCTGCCTAAGCGATCAGATCCTGGGGCCTGGCTTCCAACGAAGCCAGATCACGGAAGGAAGAGGAACGGTCCTTGAGCTCCTCATAGGTGCCGTAGGCCTCGATGGTTCCCTTGGCAAATTCATAGATCCGATCACAGCGCACGATCGTGCTCAGACGATGGGCAATCACAACCGTGGTGCAGCGACGCCCCACGGTCTCGATGGCATCAATCACAGAGGATTCCGTGCGGTTGTCCAAAGAACTGGTGGCCTCATCCAGCAGCAGAAACTGGGCGTTGCGATAGAAGGCGCGAGCCAGCGCCAGACGCTGCCGCTGGCCTCCGGAGAGTTTCATGCCGTTCTCCCCGACTGGGGTGAGCAGGCCGTAGGGCATGTCAGCCACCACATCGGTCAGCTGGGCAGCCTGGAGGGCATCCCAGATCCTGTCCTCATCCATGTCGTCGTCCTCCACACCGAAGGCCACATTGGCCTGGATGCTCGCATCGAGCAGCTGGATGTGCTGAGGAACCTGGGCACAGCAGGCCTGCCAGGAGGGCTTGGAAAAGGCATCCAACCCGATGCCATCAAGCTCCAGAGCCCCGTGCTCAGGATCAAACAAGCCCAGGAGAAGATGGGCCGCCGTGCTCTTGCCACTGCCCGTGGCTCCAACCAGAGCCACCCTGGAGCCCACGGGGATGGAGAGGTTGATCCCCTTGAGCACCCACTCTTCCGTGCGGGGGTAGCGATACCAGGCATTCACCAGGCGGATCGTGTGTCGAGGGAAGACCGACTCGGGGAGAAGCACTCCCGGCGAGGCAAGGGTGAGCCGGGGTTCGGAGAGCTCCAGCAGCTCCACGGTCTTGGCGATCTTGGGCAGGCTGCCTCGCAGGAGGGTGATCGAGGAGAACAACTCCTGCAGTGGTGGAGTGAGTTTCTGGGCAGCAATCGCCAACCCAGCCAGCATCGGGATGATCTGCCGGATCTCGGCGCCATCTCCACCTCGCAGATAGGGGAGGGCTCCGAACACGAAGATCAGCGTGATCCCCAGGGGTTCGATCAGCTGGCGAGGAATGATCGGAATCAGGGCAGAGATCCAGAAGTAGCGCTGGGCCCGCTCACCGGTCTGCACGAAGTGATTCTGGAAATAGGGCTCGGCATTGGCCAGCTGGATATCGCGGATCGAAGCCAGGGATTCCATCAGTGAATGGGTGGAGCGTTCGTCTTCCCGCACCATCTGTTTGGAAGCATGGCGCAAATAAGGCGTGAGGAAGAGTGATAGCCCCAGATAGGCCGCCACAAGGAGCACAATCAGCACCACAGACAACCAGCGGCCAACGAAAACGATGCCAAAGGACAGCAGAGCAACGGAAACAACACTGCTGGCAATGCGCAGGATCGGATTGATCACACCATTGGAAACCGCCTTCACATTGCCGATGATCAGTGAAGTGAGACCGGGCGTACTGCGGAGCAGGTGGTAGGAATAGGGTTGATAAAGAACGTTGTGGTGAATCTGATCTGAAAAATCACGCCAAATCAAAGCCGTAAGCCTCTGCTGGGCATATTGCAATGTCAGCCGCAGGGCCGATGCCGTCCAGGCTAGAGCAATGAAAATACCGATCAGCCAGAGGCTTTGATTCACCATATCGCCACCAAAAACATGAATTCCTGGCAGGGAATCCAGCAAATCAACACCAATCAAGGCTCCTGTGAGCCTGGCAACAACTGCAATCGTGAGAAGATCAATCAGCCCCGGAAGGATGGAGAGAGGAGCCAGAAAAAGCAGAGCCCGATAACGCTGACGCGGAAGAAAGTGCAAGAGCCGGATCAGATGATCCAGGGTTTTGCTTTTCTTCCTCAACAGGCTCAACATAGGGATCAGGATATCCTTTGGCGCGGGCTTGGCGGGGTTGCCTGAATGGCATCTTCACGCTATTGCTTCGTGGAGAACCCTCGTGTCTGGGTGGTCCAGCGTCACGATCGCCCCTGGAGCTGGTGCCAGCGGCTCTGAATGCGGGCGTAAGCCTTCTGTACGCGCAATCCCTGACGAAGCAGGGGCATGAGCACCAGCAGACGCAGGCGGGCCTGAAGCTGGAGAAAGATGTCCCAGCGTCGGATCCGCTCCAGATCGTGCCTGGGGATCCGCTGGTCGAGGAAGCGCTCCGGCACACCGAGCAGGAGCGAGAGGTACACCCGCGTCCCCAGGGCTCTGGCCTCGGCCACGGTTGCCGGATCCCCTTCCGGACGGGAGGCAGGAGCAGCCATCCACCGCTCCCCATCCAGGGCCTGGTAGCAGGTGGTGGGCTGATCGCCCGACCAGGGCCAGGATTCGGCCAGCTGCCGGTTGCGGGCCTTGCTCTCCTCCATACGGGCGATGGCCTCCAGGTCAACAACCGGAGAGGGGCGACCCAGCCCCCTCAGGCCCTTCTGGGCAGCGATGCGCTCACTGTCGCCATGCTCCAGGGTGTGCAGGGGCCCGGAGGGTAGTAAGCGGCACACGAGGAAACGATCGAGCCTGGCATAGAGATCCTTGTCATCGTGGCCATAGCCCTGCAAGCCCTCGTGGAAGCCGCCACAGCCCAGAACATCCTCACGGCGCACCAAAACGATGCCATTGAGTCCGCCACCGCTGGCCGAACGGCGATAGGTGCCTGGCTCGAGGGTCAGCCAGGTGGGATCCTCCTCCGAGAGCCAGCAATCCGCATCGAGCTTGAGAATGAGTGGCCCCCGGGCCATGCGGATGGCGAAGTTGTAAGCCCGGGTGAGGCTCCAGGAGGATTCACCCTCAACCCGCAGCAACCGGACACGGTCATCCTGGGGTAACGCCCGCCGCTGGATGGGTGGATCGCTGCTCCAATCGAGGATCAGATGCTCCTGATGCCCCCGACAGCCACTGATTCGGGGCGCGGTGATCAGCAGGTGGGGCAGTCGGTTCATCACCACGGTGACGATGCTCACGTCCGCCGCTGCAGGGGCCATGGCTCACGCCTCCCCGCGCAGCAGCCGGGCCAGCTCGGCCGCTGTGCAGCGCAGCTCAAACCCGAAGTAGGGATCCAGGGCCTGGCGGGCCCGTCCAGCATCGAGCCACTGGAGGGAGTCCAGCTGGGGCTCCACGCCGATGGCCTCCATCAAGCGCGTCCGCTCCTCCCACTCGCTGCTGTAACGCTGCTGCCAGAGCGCCGTGGCGGCCGTAACATCCTGGCTGATCTCCACCGGAGCAAACAGCACCGGCCGGTCCAGGGCAAGGGCATAACCCACATGGGTGCCCAGGGAACAGGCCACCATCCCCTGACAGAGCTCAAGGAGGGTCCGTTGGCAATCCAGGAACCATGGGTTGGAGGCATGGCCATTGCAAGCCAGAATCCATTCCCGGGGCAGACCCTGAGGGGGAGCGTCCTTCCAGAAGGATTGCCAGATCACGGTGTCGTAGCGCTCCTGCTGAGCATGGGCCTGGATCAGGGCGATCAGGGGCTCCGCTGACCAGCGGCGCTCCACATTCACCACCGTATGGGCAGGAATCACAAGAAGGGTACGCCCGAGCTCCTGTCGCAGTTCCGCAGCCCGTTCCTCCAGGAGCACCGATCGGGCGTACTGGATGTAGGGCCCCACGGCAATCCCGCGCACCTTGAAGCGGTTCCGGAGGCGGGCTGCGCGGTGAGGTCCCATGCAGAGGTAGGAGCGCACCCAGGGCTGCGGATCCTCATAGGAGGACCCATCACTGAAATTCACGCCGTGCTCCAGCATGAAGGGCAGGGCACGGCCCACCAGGGGCAGGCCTGCAGCCCGTTTCAACACCACGTCATGCCCGTAGTGATGCACGGCGTTGTCCCGCTCGCGGCGGGCCGGCGACTCGGTGGGCTGCAGCCTGTTGAAGGAGCACCAGGCCTCCTCCAGTACCACATCCGTGCACACCAGCGGATGGAAGGGTCTGCCGTGAAACGCCTGATGCACCAATCCGCCATAGGCAGCCAGGGCCGTGAGTTCGCGCCGCTGCTCCCGGGAGAGCCAGCGACCCACGGGAATGAGTGACTCCCGGAGTGCATTCCCGACACGGGCCTTCAAGGGAAGAGGAGGCGCCATGGAGCCGGGGGTGCGCAGAGCCAAGAATCCCACGGGGGCGATCAGCCCCTAGCTCCGCCGCGGATCCGTGCAAGCCAACCCTGCAAGCGGTTCGCCCGCTGCGCCCAGCGGAGCCGCCAGGGTGGGGAAGCCTCAAGGGGCTCCACCCCCTCGACCAGGCAGCGATGCCAGTGGCCATCGATTCGGTCGAGGGCCAGGCCCCAGCGCGCCAGCAGCTCCGGCTCAGAGCACTCCCGCAGCAGGGCTTCAAGGCGGGCAGGGTCGGCCTGCCAGGCGGCGGGGTGGCGCACGGCGGCCATGATGCGCTCCACATCGGCAGCCAGGCTGCCGCAGCCGATCTGATGGCCGAGCCGGCCAGGGTCGAGGGTGTCGGCCAGGGCATGATTGAGGCTGCTGAACACCACGCAACCACAGGCCAGGGCCTCGATCGGTGGCAGGCCAAAGCCCTCGCTCACTCCCCGGCCCCGCCAATAGTCAGCGGAGTCGTAGAGCACCACCGTGGCGCTGTTGAAAAGATCCACCAGATCCTCCACCCAGCCGCGCTGCACCTCCACGCTGAGCCCCGAGCGTCGCAGGGCCGGCACCAGCGCATCGAGCACATAGCGGCTGCACTTGCGCTCCTGCACGAGCACATCGATGGGGCGCTCCCGGGGATCGGCCCCCGGAGCGCCTGCGCCGCTGGCCTGGGGAGGCCGGGCGCCCCGCTCCACCCATTTGGAGGTGAGGGCATTGGGCACCAAAAAAAGGGGGTTACGGGAAGCCTTCTCACCCCAGTAGGCGAGGGTGTTGCGGCTCACGGCCAGCACGGGCACGCCCGGGGGCAGGGAGAAGCCGTAACCACTGCTATGGGCGTGATAGGCCACGGGCCGCCCCCGGAGCTGCCGCAGCAGGCCGGGCACATCAAAGCCCCAGCTCACCACCCAGAGGGCCTGGCCGGGGGCGGGCTCCTGCCGCAGCAGATCGGCCAAAAAAGGTTGATCGGGCTCCCGCTGCCGGAAGGTCACCAGCTCGGTGGCACGCAGGGCCCCCACCAGGCCGGCGGTCTGAAGTTCCACCAGCAGGCCGCCGCAGCGAAACCTGCCGGTGGTGCCGGGCACCAGGAAGCGAACGGGGCTCAGGCGCGGAACGCTCAGGGGCGCAGCCTCAGGCGACGACGGCTTCAGTGCTGCCGGCGCGTTGCCGGCGGGTGAGGAAGCCGAAGAGCACCTTGCCGATGGCCGCCACCAAATTGCCCTCCAGCTCCTGGAACATCTTCATGTTGTGGTGGAAGGCCTGGTTGGCCTCCTCCACGATGCGATCGGCCGTGGCCTGATCAATCGGCAGCTGGTTGAGAATCTCGCGGTAGTTGGCTTTGAAGGCCTTCTCGTCGTCGATGGCGGCGAATTCATAGAAGCGCAGGCCATCATGCTCGCCGAGATTCATGGCCTTGCGGGCGATCGTCTTGAGCACCTGCCCACCGGAGAGATCACCGATATAGCGGGTGTAGTGGTGACCCACCAGCAGCTCCGGGGCCTCCTTGGCCACCTGGCGGATCCTGGCCACGTAGGACTGGGCCCCAGGAGTGGGCTTGGCCTGCTGGCGCCAATCGGCCCCGTAGTAATAACCCAGGTCCTGCTCAAGAGCCTCCCGACGGTTGAGCTGGGGAAAGGCGATCGGGCCCACCACGGGGTGATCGCCCAGGCGGCTGATCTCCTCCTCCATGGCGGTGTACACATGCCAGAGGTCCGCCACCAGGGTGCGATAGCTGGCCTTGTCCACCACACCCTTGAGGAAGCAACTCACGAAACCGGTGTTCTCGGCCATGGTGTGCGCTTTCTTCGTCCCTTCACGCAATTGGGAAGCCAGAGCGACTGCCATCGGTGAAACAAGCCAAAAATCCGTCCGATCACCGTAGTGGTCTCCCTTGCGTCGACCCCAGAAGGTTGCGAAGGATTACGAGTCAGGCCGCCTCATCGTCCCGTTCCGCGGCCTGGTTCTCTCCATCAAAGAGGGCGAAAAGGTCGCGGCAGAGCAGTTGCAGATTGGCCACCACAGCGGGAGAGGGCAGGTGAGTGCCCGAAGGCTGCCAGTCAGCCACTGTGGCCAGCCGCCAGCGTTCCGATTCATAGGTGAGCCCCCGCAGAAGCACGCCCAGCAGCCGGGGCCGCCCCCCCTCCTCGCCCCGGGGAGGATGCTCCAGCTGGAGCTGCACCAGCAGGGAGCGGCACTCCAGTCGCGGGCTCCAGCCTGGGAAATGAAAGGAGAGATCCAGGCTTTCCCGAGCGGCGAACTGCCGGGTGAGGGGGTCATCCCGCCAGGGGGTGAGGTTGGCGCGGGCATCGGGGAAGGAGCGGCGGAAACGGCTCACCACAGAAGCGATGGCCTGCGCCAGTTCCACACTCCGCGCCTGTTCGGATGCATTCATCACCTCATCCTGCAGATTTCCCGTCCCATTGGCCCGGAAGGTGTGTGCACGCCAACGGAAACAGAGCACACAGGGGGCCCCCAGCGCTGATCCGGGCAAACCTTTCGCCCACCCCTGCAGGCATAGTCTCACTGCCATCGTCCCCGAGCGGCATGGCCACCTACGAGAAGCTCACGCCCCCCACCAGCGGCACAGCCATCCGCTTCGAGGCGGGCCAACCCATCGTTCCGGACGATCCGATCATCCCCTTCATCCGGGGGGATGGCACCGGTGTGGACATCTGGCCCGCCACCCAGCGGGTGCTGGATGCGGCCGTGGCGAAGGCCTATGGGGGCACGCGCCGGATCGCCTGGTTCAAGGTGTACGCCGGCGATGAAGCCTGTGAGCTCTATGGCACCTATCAATACCTGCCGGACGACACTCTCACGGCGATCCGAACCTATGGCGTCGCCATCAAGGGTCCGCTCACCACGCCCATCGGCGGGGGGATCCGCTCCCTGAACGTGGCCCTGCGGCAGATCTTCGATCTCTACTGCTGCGTGCGTCCCTGCCGCTATTACGAGGGCACACCCAGTCCCCACAAGCGGCCCCAGGATCTGGATGTAATCGTCTATCGGGAAAACACCGAAGACATTTATATGGGGATCGAGTGGTCCGCCGATGATCCGGTCTGCCTTGAGCTGATCCAGCACCTCAACGAAGTGGTGATCCCTGCCAATGGCAAGCTCGGCAAGCGCCGCATCCCTGAAGGATCGGGCATCGGCATCAAACCGGTGAGCAAGTTCGGCAGCCAGCGCCACATCCGCAAGGCGATCCAGCATGCGCTGCGCCTGGAGGGCGACAAACGTCACGTCACCTTGGTGCATAAGGGCAACATCATGAAATTCACCGAGGGTGCCTTCCGCGATTGGGGCTATGAGCTGGCCACCAGCGAATTCCGGGAGGTCTGCATCACCGAGCGGGAAAGCTGGATTCTCGACAATGTGGCCAACGATCCAGGCCTCAGCCTGGAGGGCAATGCGCGCCTGATCGAGCCGGGCTACGACGCCCTCACCCCCGAGAAGCAGGCGGCGATCTGCAATGAGGTGAAGGATGTGCTCGATGCCATCGGCACGAGCCATGGAGAGGGCCGCTGGAAGCAGATGGTGCTGGTGGACGACCGGATCGCCGACAGCATTTTCCAGCAAATACAAACCCGGCCCCAGGAATACTCCGTGCTCGCCACCCTCAACCTCAACGGGGACTACGTCAGTGATGCCGCTGCCGCGGTGGTGGGTGGTCTGGGCATGGCCCCCGGGGCCAACATCGGCGATACGGCGGCCATCTTCGAAGCCACCCATGGCACGGCCCCAAAGCATGCCGGGCTGGATCGCATCAATCCGGGATCGGTGATCCTCTCGGGCGTGATGATGCTCGAATACATGGGCTGGCAGGAGGCCGCCGATCTGATCACGGCGGGCCTCAGCGCGGCGATCGCCAACAAGGAAGTCACCTACGACCTTGCCCGCCTGATGGAACCACGTGTGGAACCGGTGAGCTGCTCGGGCTTCGCCGAGGCGGTGGTGCGCCATTTCGGCGGTTAGGCCGCCGGGCGTGAACCCTCCAGCGCGTTCACCACAGGGTGAGGGCTCCCCGGGCCAGCTGCTCAACATCCTGGGTCTTGGTTTCGGCCTGGCGGGCGCCATTGGCGCCACCATTGGCGCAGGAATCCTGCGCACGCCAGGGCTCGTGGCGTCCCAGTTGCCAAGCCCCCTCTGGCTGATGGGGGCCTGGCTTTTGGGCGGCATGCTCGCCCTGATGGGTGCCCTCTGTGCGGCGGAGCTGTCCACGAGCCTGCCCAGGGCCGGGGGTTGGTATGTGTTCGCCGGGGCGGCCTTCGGCCCCAGGGCCGGATGGCTGGTGGGGTGGACCGACTGGCTGGCCCACTGCATCGGCCTGGCCTGGGAGGCCACCACTGTGGGGGAGTATGCCGCCGATCTGCTGCCCGAGCAGCTTCTGGGCCCAGTGCCGACCAGCAGGCTCCTGGCCCTGCTCAGCCTGGCCGTGTTCATGGCCATCCAGCTCTTCGGCCTGCGGGTGGCCAGTGCCAGCCAGGACGTGCTCAGCCTGATGAAGGCCGTGGTGTTCCTGGCCCTGGTGCTGGCCTGCTTTCTGGTGCCCCTCCCAAGGGCTGAAGCCGGGGCCGTCGTTGCGGAAGGCTGGTGGAGGGGGGTGCCATGGCCCGCTGCCCAAGGCTCCTGGAGCAACGGCCTCTGGCCAGCGGTTCTGGCCCTCCAGGCGGTGATCACCACCTACGACGGCTGGGTGAGTCCGGTCTATTTCGCTGAGGAGTTCAGCAACCCGAGCCGGGATCTGCCCCGCTCGCTCATCGGTGGCGTCCTGCTGGTGGTGGTGCTGTATCTGCTGATCAATGGGGCCCTTCTCCATGTGCTCCCCATAGAGGATCTAGCGGGTTCCCCCCTGCCGGCCGCGGAAGCTGCGCAACGGCTGATGGGGCCCCTGGGCAAGCAACTGATGACCGCCGTGGCCCTGCTGGCCCTGCTGGGCCTGATCAACACCGTGGTGATGGCAGCGGCACGGATTCTCTTTGGCCTCAGCCGTGATGGCCTCTTCCCGGCCTGGGGGGCTCAGGTGAACGGGGGGGGCACGCCAACGTCAGCCCTGCTGCTCACCGCCGGGATGGCGGCCCTGTTGGTGCTTGGGGGTTCGTTCCAACGGCTGCTCAGCCTCGGGGCCCTGCTGTATGTGTGTCTTCCCCTGACGGGAGTCGCCGCCCTGGTGCAGCAGAGGCTACGGGCGGGGAGCAGTCCGCAGGCTGGGGTGTTCCGCACCTGGGCCTACCCCCTCCCACCGCTGCTTGTGGCGGGGGTCTCCCTGGCGTTTCTGGGAGGAGAGCTGCTCACCCGCCCGCAGGATTGCCTGCTGGCTCTGGGCCTTGTGGCCCTGGGCCTTCCCTTCCTCCTGCTGGCACCTGGCCCAGGCGCTGCCGAAGAACGGCAGGAGGAGCAAGTTGCCCCCTAGGATCCGCACACTTTGGCCGGAAACGGTGACCAACCTGCGAGTGCTCGTGGTGGGCGCGGGCTTTGCCGGAGCCGTGGTGGCCAGAGAATGCGCGGAAGCCGGCCATGCGGTGCATGTGATCGACCGCCGTCCCCACATCGGCGGGAACGCCCACGATGCGGTCAACAGCCATGGGGAGCGCATCCACCTCTATGGGCCCCACCTGCTGCATGGCGAGCGGGAGTCCGTAGCGATCCGCTGGCTCAGCCGCTTCACCGAATGGGTGCCCTACGAGCACCGGGTGCGGGCCCTGCTGGCCGATGGCCGCACCACGCCGCTCCCGGTGAACCGCAGCACCCTGGAGGATGTGTTCGGCGTTGAGCTGCCCAACGAGGAAGACGCCCGGGCGTTCCTGGCCGCCCAGGTGCCCACCCTCACACCCACCAACACCGATGAGGTGTTCCTGGCCAATGTGGGTCCCCAGCTGGCGGATCTCTTCTTCCGGCCCTACACCCGCAAGATGTGGGGCGTCTGTCCCACCCAGCTGGAGGCAGCGGTGGGAGCCAGGCTGCCGGTGCGGTTCAACCGCGACGACCGCTATTTCACCGACAGCTTCCAGGCGATGCCGAAGGACGGCTTCACAGCGATGTTCGAGCGGATCCTCGACCACCCCCTGATCGAGGTGACCCTGGGGGAGGCCTACGGACCGGAGCATGACAGCCATGCGGACCACGTGTTTCTGAGCCTGCCGATCGACGAATACTTCCACTTCCAGTTCGGCCGCCTGCCCTACCGCTCAATCCGCTTCGAATCCGACCAGACGCCCGAGGACCAGAGCGCCACGGTGGTGAACTACACCGACACCGGCATCTACACCCGGTGCACCCAGTGGGATCTGATCCCCAACTCCAGACGCCGCGACGACGGACAGCACACGATCACACGGGAAATCCCCTGTGACGCAAGCGACAACAACAACGAGTGCTACTACCCGGTGCGCAACGCTGAAAGCCTGGCTCTCTACGAGCGCTATCGGGCCCTGGCCGCACAGGAGCCGAAGAAAACCTTCATCGGCCGCTGTGGACTGTTTCGCTACATCGACATGGTCCCCTGTGTGACCATTCACCTGCAGCTCGTGAGCCGCTTCCTGGCTGGTGAGCCCTTGCCCCGGGCCGCCTAAGCCACAGCGCCGCCCCTGCAGCCCCAAACTTGATGGCCATGAGCACCACCCCCACTTCGGCCTCCACTTCGCACGCCCCGACAGTGGCGCCTGCGCTGGTGTCGGCCACCGACCCCTGCGTGCACTGTGGCTTCTGCCTGCCCACCTGCGCCAGCTACCGGGTGTTGGGCACGGAGATGGATTCCCCCCGGGGCCGAATCCACACCCTCAAAGCCCTGGCGGCCGGCGAATTGGAGATGGATGCCACCGTGGCCTCCCATTTCGACAGTTGCCTGGGCTGCTTCGCCTGCGTCACCGCCTGTCCTTCAGGGGTGCGCTACGACAGCTTGATCGAAGCCACCCGGCCGAAAC
>JBJTQT010000067.1:0-6456 GCA_046075745.1 Cyanobium sp.
CGAACGTCATAGTTGAACGTGAGTGCGTTGCGCAGCGGAACTGGTGTATTTGGGAGACTTCCGTAGCTATTCCGGTCGCCGTTTAACTGGTTGCATGAGTAGTTCAATGCGCCCACAACCCAGCGTGTGTCAGCGCGGAGCTTGGTGGTGGTGGAGAATCGGGTGGCCTCAAGCTCGCCAACCTTGGCCTCAAGGCCATCCACGCGGCCGCGCAGCACGGCGAGTTCCTGCTCGAACTCCTTGAGCAGCCTCTTCAGCTCATCGGTGACTTCGCTGATCCGATCGAGGCAGGAATTGAGCAGAGCCGCAGCTTCATAGCGTGTGAGGGCCTGTGCGCCCTTGAAGGTGCCGTTGGGATAGCCGGCCACACAGCCGTAGCGCTCAATCAGGTTGCTCAGCGCCTGGAAGGCCCAGTCTGTGGGCCTGACGTCGGAGAACTGGTTGATGCTGGTGACCTGCTCCTGGGAGCCGGATGTATAGCCGTCGATGGCGTTGAGGTTGAGCTCCCCGGCCTGGGCGAGGGCCGGCGACAGCATGCCGGCCATGGCCGGAGCTATCAGCAAGCGCTGGAATGATTTCATCAGTTTTGACACCAAAATGAAGGACTTTTTAACGGAACCATCGGATAGTTCTGGGAACTTCGAATGGCGTCTTGTGACTGGGCACGTATATATGTGCCCACAGCATCTGCATGTGTATCCAGGCAAAGGCTTCTTAATCGCGTTGGCGGAGCACCAGATCGATCAGCTGCAGCAAGGATGCCCCCGCGGCCGCCACGTAGGTGAGGGCGGCTGCATCCAGTACCCGCCGTACACCATCGGCCTCCTGCTGGGTTGACACAATCCCTGTGCTCGCCAGCACCGCTTTCGCCCGGTTGGAGGCATTGAATTCCGTGGGCAGGGTGATGAGCTGAAACATCACCACGGCTGCGAACATGCCAATACCTGTCCAAATCAGGAGCGGTGAAAAGGAAAGCTGGCGGAGCAACAGACCAGCCATGAAGGGACAGAACCAGAGCATGTTGCCCAAATTGCATAGGGGCACCATGGCCGAGCGCCACACCAGGGGCAGGTAGCCCGCCTTGTCTTGAATGGCATGGCCGGCCTCATGGGCCGCCACGGCGACCGAGACGATGGACTGGCCGTCGAAGACGTGGGGCGAAAGGCGCAGGGCCTTGGCGAGGGGGTCGTAGTGGTCGCTGAGAAACCCCTCATGGCGCTCGATCCGCACCCCCTGCACCCCCGCGCTCTGCAGCACGGCCTGGGCGGCCTGGGCGCCGCTGTATCCGGATCGCACGCCCACTTTGGCGAAACGATGAAACGTGTTCTGCACCTTCCACTGGGCCCAGAGGCTGAAGAGCAGGGCCGGGATGGTGAGAACGAGGTATTGAAGGTCGAAGAACATGGGAGTGAAGCCTGAGGGCCCGAGAGAGATCAGGCCTGAATCCTTGGCAAAAGATAGAAGCCTTCTCCAACCGTCGGCTGCTACGAGCAGGACGGATCCCCGCCAGCCGCTGGCGCACCGCGAGGGGGATCGGGAGCGGCTTCAGCTGGCCAGCAGGGCTTCCACGAATTCAAAGCTGTTGAAGGGTCGCAGATCCCGGAGGGTCTCGCCGGCACCGATGAAGCGGATCGGCAGACCCACCTCGCGGCACACCGCCAGAGCCACCCCGCCCCTGGAGCTGCCATCCAGCTTGGTGATCACCACGCCGGTGAGCCCGGCGGCCTTGGCGAAGGCCATGGCCTGCCTGAGGCCATTCTGTCCCTGGCTGGCATCCAGCACCAGCAGAGATTCCACAGCTGCCTCCGGTGCGAGCTTGTCGATGATGCGGCGCACCTTGCTGAGTTCTTCCATCAGGTTGTGCTTGGTCTGCAGCCGACCGGCCGTGTCCACAAGAACGAGCTCCGTTCCCTTGGACTTCGCACTGCTGATGGCGTCGTAGACGACGGCCGCCGGATCGGCATTGGCACTGGGGTTGGCAATCACCGGCACGCCGCTGCGCTCACCCCAGATGCGCACCTGTTCCACGGCCGCGGCACGGAAGGTGTCGGCCGCCGCAATCAGGCAGCTGTACCCACTGCGCACGGCCAGGTTGGCCAGCTTGCCGAGGGTGGTGGTCTTGCCGACACCGTTGACGCCCACCATCAGCCAGATGTTCAGGCGATCGCGCTCCGGCGCCAGAAGCTCCCGCCCACTGGCCGCGATGGGCTCCTCGAGCAGATCCCGCAGTTGCTCCTTGAGAAACCGCAGGCCCTCGCTGCCATCCACCACCTCCTGGTTGAGCCGCTCCCGCAGGGCATCCAGCACCTGATCGGTGGCCTTCACTCCCACATCGGCGCGGAGCAGGGTGGTTTCCAGATCGTCCACCACCTCAGAGGTGAGGGGATCATCCCCAAGACGCTCCAGCAGCTGGGTGACAAAGCCCCTGCGGGTCTTCTCCATGCCACGCCGCAGGCGCGACAGCCAGTCGATCTCCTCAAGGGACACCTGATCGACACGGCGGCCCTGGGCCGCCAGCACCTCCGCGGACCAGGTGAAGGCATCGTCAAAGTCGCCCAGGGCGGGCTCCGCCTCATCCGCAGCGGCGGCCTCCGGGGCCCCAGGCGCATCAGGCACCTCTGCCGTAGCTGGAGGTGTCTGGGGAGCCGCGGCCTCCAGCAGGTCCTGTTGACGACGATTGCGATCAGCGGCGGCCTGCTCCAGCAGGGAAAGGGCCGGCGCCACCGGAACGGCTGGGGGGGCCTGGGGAGCTGGCGGGGGAGCCGCAGGAGCCTCCACAACCAGGGGTCCGGTGGAGGCGGGAGCACCACTGTCGGGCGCTGGTTCTGGGGGAGCAGGTGGCGGGAGAGCGGGTTCTGTGGGCGGGGGTTCCGGGGCAGCCAGAGGCGCTGTGAGGGGGGCGGCTGGTGGCGGGGATGGGGCCTCCGCCTGGCGGGCCTGCTGCTCTGCCTTCAGGCGGGCATAGGCCTCCCGTGCCCAGGCAAGAGCGTCGGCATCGATGGCGGCCGCCGTGCCTGAAGGCGGCGCAGGAGCGGGAGCCGGGCTCTCCTGGGGCGTGACGTCCTTCGGCTCAGTCGCCTGGGTTTGCGGAGTCTCAGGTTGCGGAGCCTCGTGCGGTGGGGCCTGGACCTCCTCCGGCTTCTGCGCCTGCTGCCGCTTGAACCAATCAAACACCATGTGGAATCACACCCTCGCTGCGGTGAAACGACCCAGAACGCCGTTGATCATGCGACGGCCCTGTTCATCGCTGTAACGATTGGCCAGCTCCACCGCTTCATTGCAGGCCACGGCGGAGGGCGTATCGAAACACTCCAGGTCCACAACCGCCAGCCGCAGGATGTCCCTGTCGATCCGTGGCAGGCGGGTGAGCCGCCAGCCCTCCATCACCCCATCCAACCTGGCATCGATGCTCTGGCGATCCTGAAGCACGGCCCGCACCCGCTCCAGAGCACCACTGCGCACGGCCTCCTGATCCGCCAGCATCAGCAGGCGGGGGATCTCCAGGCTGGCGGAGAGATGGTTGAGGGCCAGCTCTCCACTGGCGATGCCCTTTTGGAGATGCTGACGCACCCTCGGCATCTGGCTCTCACCGCCGGATTCCAGCTCGCTGTCAAGGAGATGCTGCTGAGCCTGTTGCAGGGCCTCCGCCGAGCGCTCCAGGCTGTCGCGCACATGGTCGGAGAGGCTGGCCAGAGCCTGGTCCAGCAGGCCGGCAAGGCCATTTTTCCCAGGAACGGTGGCTCCCGGGCGATCAGAGAGCTGGGAGAGGGTGAGCAGGGCGAGTTCGCGGGAGAGGCTACGGCTCTGCATCAGGAGAGCTGGGGGGCACGGAGTTGGGCCAGCAGGCTGGAGAAACTGCGGGCGGAAGGGGCTTCCCGATCATCGGGGCTGACGATGCCCGCGGAAATGATGGTGCGGAACGCATCCTCCACACTCAGATCGATATCGCGGACGGACTGTTCAGGCACGACGGCATACCAACCGGTGGTGGGATTCGGCGCCGTGGGGATGAACACACTCAGCATCGTGTCCTGAAAATCCTCCTGGATCGAGGCTCCGATAATGCCGGTGACGAAACCGATGGCATAGAGGCCTTCCCGGGGATATTCCACCAGCACGACACGGCGGAACCGGGTGGAGTTGTCCCGCAGGAAGGTTTCCAGAAGTTGCTTGAGGGTCTTGTAGACCGAACCGGCCAACGGGATGCGCAGCAGGGTGCCCTCCCCGAATTCCAGAAGCCATCGCCCGACGATGTTGCGGGCCATCAGGCCGATCAGCAAAATCCCGAGGAGGGGCACCAGCAGGCCGAGGCTGAGATTGATCAGCTCCTGCAGCAGCGGATTGAGGGTGTTGAACGGATTGAACTGCTTCGGGATCGAGGTGAGAAAGGCCAGCACAAAGCGGCTGACCGTGGTGGCCAGCCAGATCGTGGTGGCCAGGGGGATCACCACAAGCAACCCTGCGATCAGATCGTTCTTCAGATCGTCCTGAAGGCGCGATCCGAACGGCTGTTGATCAGGTCTGGGACTGGAGGGGACCAAGACCGGCAAGGCAAGGACTGATCTTTAAGGTAACGCTCGCCCGCTCAAAGCACGCTGCCCAGGCAGAGCAGGGTGAAGGCCACGATCAGGGCGATCGCCCCCAGGGAGGAGCCATAGCGGCGCTGGTTGATGGCCAGCTGACTGGTTTGTTTGGCCTGCTTGAACTGATTCTCCATCTGCTGCAGCTGCTGATCCACAAAGGCCCGGGCCGACTGAATCTTCTGGGCTTCCGTGGCACCGGGAGGCACCTGGCCTGCGGCCTCTGCCTGACGCAGCAGCTGCTTGAGCACCTCGGGATTCTTGCTCTGCTCCCGGGCCATCTCCAGCTGACCTCTCTTGGCGGCGAGCTGCTGATCGGTCTCCTCCTGCATCAACCTGTCGCCACCGAAGACGATCGGCAGGGACGCCGTGAGAAAGACCGCCATCAGGCCACTGAGGATGCAGACGGTCCAGAGCAGGGGGGAGCGGCGCCAGCCGTCCTGATCATCGAGCCGCCCGGCGAGGTACATGAACAGCAGACCCACAAGGGCCATGGGGGATTCCTTGATCAGGCGTTCCACCACCAGCTGCCTGAAGGGTTCGGCCTGCCAGTCCCAGAGGGCCAGCACGGCGAGCATCTGGAGAAGCGTCAGCACCACCAGCGTGATTCCGATCCAGCGGAGGATGGGGCTGAACCGATCGGAGGATGCGATGGCCACAAACGCAAGCCGTACTTTTGGGACTTTACCGACCAAGGCGGATCCCGTCCCCTGATGGTGGCGCCGCAGCAGCTGGCTGACGCCGTCAAGGTTCACGCCCGCACCCTTGGTTTTGACCCGGTGGGGATCGCCGCCGTTCCCGGCAGCCCCCGGCTGCCCCTGCGCACAGCCGCCCTGGAGCGCTGGCTGGCAGCTGGCCATCAGGCCGACCTGGGCTGGATGGCGGATCCACGGCGCCAGGCCATCGAGGCCCTGCTGCCCGGCGTGCGCAACGTGGTGGCGGTGGCCCTGCCCCACCATGTAAACAGCCGTCCGGCCGCCGGCAGCCTGAAGGTGGCCCGCTACGGGTGGGGGCGGGATTACCACCGGGTGATGGAACAGCGCCTGCGACGGCTGGGGCGCTGGCTGGAGGAGCAGGCTCCCGGCACCCGCTGGCGCGCCTGTGTGGACAGCGCTCCTCTGATGGACAGGGCCTGGGCGGAGGAGGCCGGGCTGGGCTGGATCGGCAAGAACGGGAATCTGATCCACCGGCAGCGGGGCTCCTGGCTGCTGCTGGGCCACCTGCTCATCACCCTCGAGCTGCCGGCGGATCAGCCCTCCCCCTCCCTCTGCGGAGGCTGCAACCGCTGCATCCCGGCCTGTCCCACCGGCGCCATCGTGGAACCTTTTGTGGTGGACTCCCGGCGGTGCATCGCCTACCACACCATTGAGAACCGGGACCCGCAGCTGCCTGGTTGGATCACGCCCCATCTGGAGGGGTGGGTCGCCGGCTGCGACATCTGTCAGGAGGTGTGTCCCTGGAACCAGCCGGATCTGCCCTCCTCCAGCGATGCGGATGTGCAACCCAGTCCCTGGTGGCTCAACCTGGATGGACCCACAGCCCTCACCTGGAGCGAAGAGGAGTGGGATCGGAGGTTGCGGGCCTCAGCCCTGCGACGGATCCGGCCCTGGATGTGGCGGCGGAACATCCGGGCAGCCCTGGGCGAAGGGAACACCGGTCATTAAGCTCAATGAATCTGGTGTACCTCCGTGGGCCGTCGCCTCAGGCGCTTTTTACTGCCGGCCGTCGTGGGCCTGATCACATCCCTGGCGAATCCCGCAGCAGCGATGGTTCCCTATGTGTTTCTGCCTCCCCCGAAGGGATTGGAGGAAGCGGGGCTGGGCATCGCCGAGGAGGCCGTGCAGATGCTGCGGCTGGGGCAGCCGGAGTATGCGGC
>JBJTQT010000068.1:0-6667 GCA_046075745.1 Cyanobium sp.
CGTAGAGATCCACGCCGTGGCCGGCCTCCACCAGATCAACCGCGGCCGCCAGCCCGGCCAGCCCTGCTCCCACGATGGCGACCCGCACCCGACCACTCCAACAATGCCTTGACTTTATGGAAGGGGCTGCTGGGATGCGGCGGAGAACCGGCCCACCGCCCGTGTGGGGAGAACCTCCATAGACTTTTTGGGATTGAGCATTCGCCATGACCGTGGAAACCATCCCCACCACCCATACCGGCGTTGATGGGCGGGGAATCCAGATCACTGAGTCAGCCATGCGACAGCTGGCCAACCTGGTGGCTCAGGATGGCCAGGGAAAGGTGCTGCGGGTGGGGGTGCGCTCCGGAGGCTGCAGTGGCATGAGCTACACGATGGATTTCATCGATCCCTCCGCCATCCGGCAGGATGATGAGCACTACACCTACCAGAGCGCCGATGGTTCGGCCTTCGAGGTGGTGTGTGATCCAAAGAGCCTGCTTTACATCTATGGGCTGCAGCTGGATTTCTCCACGGCTTTGATCGGGGGGGGCTTCAACTTCACCAACCCCAATGCCACCCAGACCTGCGGCTGCGGGAGCTCCTTCGCCGTTTGAGCCTATCCACCGCTGCCGTGGGAATCTGAGAGAAGCCGAGCGTCGTGCCCCAAGCCATGACCAGCAGCCATGAAGGCCTATTTGAGCAGGCCCTGGAGCGTTACCGCCAGGGCGAGCCTCCTGAGGAGCTGATCGATGATTTCCTCCAAATCACCGCCCAGGCCCCAGGCCAGTCAGCGGGCTGGACCTGCCTGGCCTGGCTGCAGCTGTTGCTGGATCAACCCAAGGAGGCCTTGAAATCCGCCCGCACAGCGGTGCGCCTGAATCCCCAGGATCCCCAGGCCCGCTTGAATCTGAGCGTGGCGATGCTGGAAACCGGCGCCAAGGGGGTGCGGGAGCACATCGAGATGGTGCAACGCATCACCGTGATGGCCCCAGAGTTGGGGGAGGACCTGCAGGAGTCGATGGCGGATGGTCTCGCTCGTCGACCCGGATGGTCGGCCATGGAAAAAGTGCGCTCCTGGCTGAAAGGGTGAGCAGGGTTCTACTGATCAGCAATGGCCATGGAGAAGACCTCAGTGGTGCCCTTCTGGGGCAAGCTCTGAAAGCAAGGGGCGTGGCCGTGGAGGCCCTGCCTCTGGTGGGCCATGGGAGCGCCTATCGAAAGGCGGGGCTTCCGGTGGTGGGGCCCACCCGGGACTTCAGCACCGGTGGGCTGGGCTACACAAGCCTGAGGGGGCGGCTCACAGAACTCCGGCAAGGGCAACTGCCCTACCTGCTGGGCCGGCTGCGGGCGGTCTGGCGCAGACGCAGGCACTGCGATTGGGTGGTGGTGGTGGGTGATGTGGTGCCCCTGCTGGCGGCCTGGCTCACCGGCAGGCCGATGGCGGTCTACCTGGTGGCCTATTCGAGCCATTACGAGGGTCGTCTGCGGTTGCCCTGGCCCTGTGGATGGTTGTTGCGCCAGGTCCAGGTGCAGCTGCTCTGGAGCCGGGACACCCTCACGGCAGTGGATCTGACGAAGCAACTGGGGCGTCCGGTGTCCTTCCTGGGCAACCCCTTTCAGGAGGAGGGAAGCACCCCACCGGCAACACCGCCCCAGGAAGGCGCAGGGGCTGTGCTCGGATTGCTACCCGGAAGCCGGCTTCCAGAGGCCCTCTCCAACCTGCTGCTGATGCTCCAGGTGCTGCAGGAGCTGCCTGAGCCCTGGGCAGCCCGGCTCAGGATCCTGGTGGCGCTCGTTCCCTCTCTCACCCCCGAAGCGATCGCCGCAGCAGCGGCTCCCCTCGACTGGAACCTGGTGGCGGGCACCGAGTCCTCAGGCGGTGCCAGCCAGCTTCAGCACGGCTCCCTCCGAGTGGAGCTCCTGGCCGATCACTTCTGGTGGGTGCTGCACAGCAGCGATCTTCTTCTGGCGATGGCAGGCACGGCGGTGGAGCAGGCGGTGGGGCTGGGCAAGCCCGTGCTGCAACTCGCGGGCCCTGGCCCCCAATTCACGGAAGGATTCGCCGAGGCCCAGCGTCGTCTTCTGGGACCAGCGGTGAGCTGCGCCCAAGGACCCATGGGGGACTCCACCACCCTGCGGGACACCGCCCGGATGGCCGTGGCCCAGCTGGAACGGTTGGCGGATCCTGTGGAGGGTCCCCGCTGGCGGATGCAGATGGGGCAGACAGCCCAGGAGCGCCTTGGCAGCCCAGGGGGCACGGATCGCATGGTGGAAGCCCTCATGGCCAGACTGGAAGTGCTCAGCAGCCCTGAAGATGCCCACGACGGAAAGCGACACCTTGTCCGGTTTTGAAAAGGTGCAACAGGGGCTGGATCGGCTGCTCGTACTGGATGTGTTTCTGGTGCTGTTTGGTGCCCTCTGGTTTGGCCTGGGCGTAGCCCTTCACCTTCGGGGAATGGAGTCTGTTCTGGACGGGTTCCAGAAGCTCTGGTTGCCGCTGTTTCAACCGGCCATCGGCCTGCTCATGCTGGGGGCCCTGCTCAGCGGGATCCTGGGCTGGTGGAGGCGACGAGGGCAGCGCTGAGTTCTGGACTGTCGAACTGAAAGCCCTGATCCAACAACCGCTGGGGCAATACCCTCTGCCCTTCCAGGACCACCGCTGCTCCATCGCCCAGCATCATCCTGAGCACGGGCGCAGGCACAGGCAGCAGGGAGGGACGGCCCAGCACCTCCCCAAGAGAACGGGCGAAGTCGGCCATGCGGACCGGCTCAGGTGCCACGGCGTTATAGACGCCCTGGTAGCTGGGATCCTCAAGAGCAGCAGCGATCAGCCGGCAGAGATCATGGCGATGGATCCAGCTCATCCATTGCTTCCCTGAGCCCACGGGCCCTCCAAAACCGGCGCGAAAGGCAGGGAGCATCTTCCCCAGGGCGCCACCATCGGCACCCAGCACAATCCCGAGGCGCAGCACCACCACCCGGCAGGTATCGGAAGCAGCCAGAGCGGCAGCCTCCCAGTCCTGACAGAGCTGCCCAAGGAAATCAGTGGCCGATGGGCTGGATTCCACAAAGCTCTCCTCCTCGCTGCTGCCATACACCCCCACGGCAGATGCACTCACCAGCACCGTTGGCGGGGTGGCCTGCTCGGCCAGGGCCAGCACCAGGGCTCTGGTGGTGAGCAGACGACTATCACGAAGGCGCTGCCGTTGGGCCTCACTCCAACGTTGCTCAGCGATGGGTTCCCCCACCAGGTTGACGACCCCGTCTGTGGCAGCGAGCGCAGCCCGCAGGTCGTCGGAAGCCCAGCTGGCCGGATCGGCTGGATCGAGCTGCAGGCAGCGGAGGCGATCCCCCTCAAGCTGGGGGAAGGGTTGGCGCTGGCGGCTCACCAGGGTGAGGCTGTGTCCCAGTTCCAGAAGGAAGGGCACCAGCTCGCGCCCCACAAATCCGGAACAGCCCAGCAGCAGCAACCGCACGCCTGACACCCATCACTGGGGCGAGGCTAGGGTGCCTGCGATCCTGCCGCCTGGCCCATGGCCGATCCCACCCCCACTCCAGCCCCCACAGCTGCCACCTCTGCTGCCCCTGCTGCTCCACCAGCAGCCAAGCAGGAGGCGCTGAAGAAAGGGGCTTTGGTGCGCCTCAATCGCCAGGCTTACCAGGGGAGTCTGGAGGCAGCGGCGAGTGCTCCCGAGCCCCCTGGCTACGTGCTGGAAGGCCCGGGTGAAATCCTGGCCATGAAAGGCGACTTCGCCCAGGTTCGCTGGCGCCGTCCCGTTCCTGATGTGTGGCTGCGAGTGGATCAGCTGGAGGCCTGGAGCGCCTGAGGGAAGAAGCCCTACAGCTCCAGCCGCCTTCGGTCCTGGTGCAGCTGCTCCCGCTGCCGTTTGGCTTCCCTTAGCATCTCCCTGCCATCCCTCAGATAGTCATCCACATACCCCAGGGTGTAACGCTCCAGCTCGGCCAAAGCATCCTGCACCTGGCTGAGACAGTGATAGAGGCCCAGGCTGAACCCCTTGACCAGATGGGGGCAGGCCTTGGAACGATAGAGCTGCTCCGCCCTGGCCATGCGCGCCTGGCTTTCCTCAAGAAAGGCGCTGAAGGCCTCCATGAGGGCGTCGTCGTAGGGATCAGCTGAGAGGGCGCGCAGCTGGGCTGGGAAGGGGTTGATCACCTGCCCCAGCCAGCGATCGATGGGGGCATATACCTGATGCAGCCAATCTAGGAGCTCTGTATCGGCCTGCGGGCCGGATCGTCGACCAGGCCTCGCGTCGCCGCGTCCCGGCCCGGCAGGAGGGCGACCATGGTGCGCGGCGTCGTATCGGCGCCGGCGATCCCCATCACCAAGCACCTCCCAGGCGGCATTGAGGGCGAGGATCCGTTGGTCATCCCCCCCTGCATCGGGGTGGTGAAGCTTCACCAGAGCCCGATAGGCCGCCTTGATCTCTGCCGGGGTGGCACCTGGGCTCACCCCCAGCACGGCATAGGGATCGGCAATGGGCTGGCCTGGCAAGGGCTTGATCGAGGAAGGGCACCATCCTGCTGCGAAGCCGGGACAAAAAAAAGCCCCCTGATGGGGGCCTGGAGTGTGTGTGAGGAGAGGAGAGGCGTCAGAAGCGGAAGGTGGTCTGCACGAGTCCCCCGAGGGTGCCGAGGCTGTCGTCATTGCTGAAGCCCGGATCTCGAAGGGCGGTGGAGAGACTGCCAGTGCTGGTCATCTGACCGCGGGGGCGAGAGAGCCAGAAGAGCGAGGGCGTGACGGCGATGTTGTCGGTCACCTGGAACTTGTAGTACAGCTCGAAGGCATAGTTGCCGTCGAAGGTGTCGAGATCTTCCCCGCCCAGACGCACGGCCGTGACGAAGGTGGGCTGACCCACAGCAAAGCCAAGGGCATTGCCCTGCCAGAAGACATCCTTCCAGTTCAGACCCACATACCAGGATTGGCTGGTGGCTGAATCAAGATCAAGCACACCGGTGGCCAGGGGCGCCACTGCCACATCACCGCTGTAGATGTAGTTGTTCAGGCCCCAGCCGGCGCTGACCGAGGGGAACCAGCCCGAATTGATGGGCTGCCAATATCCCGCGATGGACCAGGAATTCACCTGGCCGCCACCGACATTGTTGCGGTAGATGCTGGGGAGCAGGGCCTGGGAGAAGGTTGTGCCGGAGATGCTCACGCCAGCACTGTTGTAGGTGTAGGCGCCCGTGATGTTCCAGCCCTTGCCGGTGTAGGCCAGCTGAAGCGTGCCGCTCTGCTGGGAAGCATTGGTGCCGATGCCGCCGCAGCTGCCGAAGGCGTAGAAGACACATCCATCTCCGGAAGGATTGCCTCCATCGGAGTTACCAGACACATAGACACCACCGAAGCTGAAGCCGGTCTTACCGGGTTGCTTCCACCACAGGCCGGCACCACCGCCAAGCAACTGGGAATAGGCACCTGGAGCACCGTTGAAATCCCAGAATTTGAGAATTTTGTCGGCGGTGTAAACACTGGGCTTCACAGGAAGACCTTCATCCTGACGGAGACGGGGGCCGAAGACAGCGGTGAAGGTTGAACCCAGTGGGAACCGGTAGTAGAGGCGGTTGATCGCCACCACGTCTCCGCAGTCCACACCGGTGCCGCAATCTTCCTCAAAGGCCGCATCCAGGTTGGCCAGAGGAGAAACGAGATTGCGACTTGAGAAACCGGAGTCAGTAAAATTACCAGCACGGAGCTGGGTTTTCAGCAGATCCTTACCCGTGAAGGAGGTATCAAAGTTCAACCTCACATCATAGTTAAATGTTAATGCGTTCCTCAGAGGAATTGGCACCCCTGCCACAGGAGATCCAGCCACCAATTGGGAGGGGGAGTAGAAATTATTATCAATCAGATCATTCGGAGAATAATTTAACGCCCCCACCACCCAACGGGTATCCCCCCTGAGCCTGGTGGTGGTGGAAAACTGGGTGGCTTCCAGCTCACCCACCTTGGCCTCCAGGCCATCCACCCGACCGCGGATCACGGCGAGCTCCTTCTCGAATTCCTTCATGAGCTTCTTCAGCTCATCGGTGATTTCGGTGATGCGATCGAGGCAGGCGTTGAGGAGAGCAGCCGCCTCGTAGCGGGTCATGGCTTTCTGACCGCGATAGGTGCCGTCTGGATAGCCAGCCACGCAGCCGTAGCGCTCGATCAGGTTGGAGAGGGCCTGATAGGCCCAATCCGAGGGATTCACATCACTGAACTGATTGATGCTGGTGACCTGATCCTTGCTGGCGTACTGGTTAACGCCACTCAGGTTGAGGTCTGCGGCATTCGCCGCAAAGGGGGCCAGCAGGCCTAAAGCCGCAGGCGCCACCAGCAATTGCTGGAAGAGTTTCATTTGGTCCTCACACCAAAAAGAGGAATCTCCAAATAGGAGATGGTGGGAGTATAGAGGTTTTAACAGTTCGCCACAAAATCAGGCACTACTTGCGCATGTAGCGCAGATCACATCCCTGCCCGTCCTGTGGTCCGGGGGGACTTTCGGGCCTGGTTAGAAACGGAAAGTGGTTTTCAGCACAGCACCAAAGTTGCTAAAGGAACCTCCCCCATCCTTTTGAAGCTGGCCAAGGGGGCACTCAAATAGAAGATTGCTGGAGTGACGCTGATGGCATCTCGAATCTGGAGTTTCACCCACCATTCCCAGGCGTAATTTCCATCGTTCGG
>JBJTQT010000069.1:0-4205 GCA_046075745.1 Cyanobium sp.
CTGGAGTCCCGTGGCGGCGATGAAGGCCGGATCGATGGCACTGGCCTGCGCTGGGGTGAGCCCTTCCAGCCCTTCGATCAGCAGGGCCAGCAGGCCCTTGGTGATGGCGGCATCGGAATCCCCCTGCCAATGCAGATGCCCGTCCTGAAGGTCCCCCACCACATACACCTGGGAGACACAGCCCTTTACCTTGTAGGCGTCCTGCCGGAGGCCCTCAGGGAAGGGTTGGAGCTTCTTGCCGAGCCAGAGCACATATTCGTAGCGGCGCTTTGGATCGGTGGTGCTGCTGAGGCGCTCCACCATCTGATCGAGGGCCGCACTGCCGCTGCCGGAGGGCGGAACACTCATCGGCGGGGGCGATAGAGCAGGAGCCCGGCCATGGTGCCCAGCAGAGCCACCACGCCGAGGGAGCGCAGGGAGCGGGCCAGGGCGGGATGGGAGAGAGCCGAATCGCTGTGGAGGGTGGCCGGAGCGCTGGAGGGAAGCTCCACGTAGTCGCGGTGGCCGGGGCCCGCATCCACCTGCACCTCCCAATCCGCCCGGGCCTGGGCCGGAAGGCGGAAGGTGAGTTGCCCTTCGGCGTTGGTGTGGCCGAGGTCCACCGAAGCAACGCCGTCGGGGCTCACCATTCGCACGGCGGCATCGCGAGCGGGAACGCCGGATGAAAAACGGCTCTCCAGCTGGTAGGGGCTGCTGGAGGTGAGGCCGCCCAAGCGCTCCAGGGTGCTCTGGATGCCATGGGCGCGGGCGCCGGGAGCACAGAGCAGCACCAAGCCACAGCCACCTGAGAGGAAGGCAAGGCGAAGGGAAGCCTGGGGAGCAACCATCGGTGCCATCGGGAAGATGAAGATCAGGATGACAGAGGTGTCAACCGGCGTTCCAGCGGCTGGAGGTGCTGCGGCCAGCCTGCACCATCGAGGCGATGGTGCTGACCATCAGGCTGAGGGCTTCGCCATTGCCCTGGCGACCTTCCAGCTCGGCGGCGAGCACCTGGGAGGCGGCCGTGCCCTGGGAACCGACGCTGCCGGAGGGATGGGCGAACACCAGGCGCCGGGAGGGGGAGAGGACCAAGACTGCGGGTTGTACTGCAGGGATCCTGGCAAATTCAGGGGGCAGGAGCGAGGCGGAAACGGCAGCGTTAAGAGGTTGCAACACACCCGCCGACAGAATGCAGGCCCGTTTCATCCAGCCAGCCGGTGAAGGGCACATCCCAGGGATCGGCAGGCAGGGCTGAGGTGACGCAGGCGGAGGGGAGCACGGCCAGGGCGGGGATGGCCCGCCAGGCCGGATCGCTGCGCAGCCGGTCGTACCAGCCGCCCCCAGAGCCAAGGCGCAGGCCTGAGACATCCACCGCGAGGGAGGGCACCAGCAAGAGGCCGAGCTCCCCAGGCTCAAGCCCGGCCTCCCCCAGGGGAGCGGGGATGCGTGCCCCATCGGGGGCGAGGGGATCCCCGGGCCGCCAGGGCAGATAGAGGAGCCGTTCGCCGCGGATGGCCGGCAGGGCGAGGTGCTCCCGCCAGGCGGCCGGCAGGCGCTGGGGAAGGCCGCGGAGATCGGGTTCATGGCCGATGGGCCAGTAGAGGCCCAGCCGGAGGGGGGGCGCCAAGAGGGTGGGCACCACCGCGGCAGCGGCAGCGGCGATGGCCGCGGGGGCCGCGGCCACGGCCCGGCGGCGCTGCAGGCGGAAATGGCGCCGCAGAGCAGCCTTGGCCTCAGCTGCAGACACTGGCTGGGCCTCTGGATCCGAGGAGGATGGGAACAGCACAGCCACCAGGGAAGCCATGGGCCAGGCGCCTCCATTGTGCTTGGAATCCGACGGCCGATCCCTGCCAAGGGCCCATCGACAGCCGGCGGGCCGTGGGCCACCCTGAACCGATTCCGCCCTGGCCTGCCCGCCCTTGCCCATGCGCATCCTTGGCCTGGATCCCGGCCTGGCCCGGGTGGGATATGGCGTGATCGAAGTGGAGCGGGGTGCGAACGGCCGGCCCAGCCGCGGCCGGCAGCGCATGCTTGACTGCGGCCTGATCCGCACCGATGCGGACCGCAGCGAGGGGCAGCGGCTGGTGGAGATCGCCGCCGATCTAAGGCTGCTGTTGCGCCGCTGGCAGCCGGAACTGGCGGCGGTGGAGAAATTCTTCTTCTACCGCTCCAGCACAACGATTTCTGTGGTGCAGGCCCGGGGGGTGCTGATCATGACCCTCGCCCGTTTCGGCATCCCGATCGTGGAATACCCGCCGATGCAGATCAAGCTGGCCCTGGCGGGCCATGGCCACGCGGAAAAGGATGAGGTGCTGGGCGCCGTGATGCGGGAGCTGGATCTGGCTGATCCCCCCCGACCCGACGACGCCGCCGATGCTCTGGCGGTGGCACTTACGGGCTGGTTTCAGCTGTAGCCAAAGGGCAATTATGAACTCAAGAAACAGCCAAGAGACTTACACCAAGGACAATCAAGAATATTGACAAGGCTTTCACCAGAGAAAGCGATTCACCGTACAAGAAAATACCTGCCGAAGATGTAGCAAGAATGCCGATAGCAACAAATGGATAGGCTTTTGAGACCGGGATCCGGGCTAGGACCAAAACCCAAAAAGCAAGGCTCAGTCCAAAGGAAGCCAAGCCCAGCCAGGCTGCTCTAGAAGCGATCACATTGGCAAGAAATGAAAGCGTTGAGATGGCCTCCAGATTCGCATCAGATGCGGCACGCTTTAGCAGCAGTTGCGCTCCAGTTGAAAGGGTTACACTCAGCAAAACCAGGATAGGTAGGGGCAGGATTTTTGACCGCTTTCAATCGATTAATTTTGAAGCATAATGGATGCAAAGCCGAAAGACAATACGATCGAATTCAAAAATGGTATTTCCCGCCAAAGATTAGGACTTCAAAGTATAAACCCACACCGTTTCAGCATCCAATGATTTCTCAAAGCGAGGGCTCGCATCAAAAAGTTTTTTCATTTTTGAATCCCTTGCAATGACGACGACTTCACGGCCTTTCAATTCCTGTTTGATGTTTGTCGCTGCAGAATCCATAACATTGGCTGGATGTGGGGTGAGCAGAGCAGTTGCATTTTGCGTTCGGCGATTTTGAATATCTTGTTGGTGGCCAAAGACTTCTTCAGACATCTGTTTCGCCGTCATCCCCCAACCATTCCATCCGGAGAGATGGGGCTGGGTCTGTGGCCTAAAATCGGTGGCCACATAAAGAGATCTTCCACCCAAAGCAGGGACAGTTAAAAAGGAATCAACCACGACTGTATCCAAAGGTGTTTTATTAGATATCCAAGAGTAAAGCCAATCCATGTTGATGTCCTGATGATGAATGACACCCGCCTTTTCAAATACAGGATCATCGTACTGAAAGGGCGCAAACGACCATGAAAGCATGGCCGCTGATGGCAACAGAATCAAAGGGATAAAAACTTCTACAAGCAATGGTCTTTGTTTGTAAAGGCTTTCCACTAATGGAGCTGAAAGAATCCCAATAACTGCCATAAGCTGCATCAAGAACTTATACTCGCATTTCAGGGGAACCAAGGCAACGGCATAGAGAATCAATAAACCGATACCAGCCCAAAAGAGTGTGACAACTTCCGAACCACGATCCGAGAATACCGTTCTCAAGGCTTTTCGTTTCAGCACCACAACAAGCAAGGGGAGCAAAGAAATCAGCAAGACATCGGAGAGACGCTTTAACACATTTGGCACATAAAGAAACAAGCCTATTTCAGCCGAATGCACCTTATCTGAGGAAATGCCGTGCATATATGGAAATGCCAGCATGCTGCCAAAAAACAAAGCCAATAGAACCAGGAGAACGAGTTGCCAATTACTCCCTTTCGCAAATATAATTTGGCCAAAGCAGATCGAAATGCCGCACACAATTGCAGCAAGCCAGGAGATAGGATAAAAATAAGCTAAAGCCGTTGTGGAAAAAAGAATACCAAGAACATTCGAGTAAGACCTGCCTCGGCAAGCGAAAAATCGCATGATAAAAAATAAAAAAACAGAAAAAAAGCAGAACCCAAGAGGGTTGCTATTCGCACTGAAAAATTTATGATAGGGGATGAGGCGATGATCCTGATAAAACAGCTTAAATTGCAATGAGAACAGATAAAGAATGGATGTTCCAAACATGGCAAGAAACACCCCAAAAATTCCGGTCAATCGGGAGGGGTTAAGCAGTTGGGAGGTCTTGAATATCACCACAG
>JBJTQT010000070.1:0-8022 GCA_046075745.1 Cyanobium sp.
CCGCCGATGCTGAAACCGGTGAGCTTGTGAATCAGAAGCCCCACGCCGAAGGCCAGAAATCCATGCAGGATGGGGGCAATAAAGGCGTAAATCGCGAACCACTGGGCCACCTTCCGCAGTTCATTCATGCGCTGGGCGGCTTCCATCCCCATGATGATCATCAGGATCGCCAGAAAGCCGCGAAACAAGGGATTGAAGAAGCTCTCGTAGACTGGTTCGGGCTTGGTGAGGATGCCAAGGGCCACACCCAAAAGCAAGGCCGTCACAGCAGAACTCTGCAGACTCTCCTTGATGATCGGCCAAATTTCCACCTTTTCCGCTGTATTTCCGGTTTGCTTGCTCAGATAAACGCTGGCCACCACGATCGCGGTCACCAGGGCCGGAATGTCCATGAAGGGGTAGAGGGCCGCCGTCCAGGCCTCATAGGGGATCTTGGCGGCGTCCAACTGGGGCAACACCGCCGCCAGGGTGGAGCCACTCACCGCCCCGAACAGGCCCCCGGTGGCCACGGCGTCGGGCACCTTGATGCCTGGCAATTTAACGAGGGTGAACTTGCTGATGAACACGATCACAATGCCCAGCAACACCGCTGCGATCGCCGGAAGGAAGATTTCGGCGGGGTTGGAATTGCGGATGGCAATGCC
Source organism: Cyanobium sp. (assembly GCA_046075745.1). Lineage (GTDB taxonomy): Bacteria > Cyanobacteriota > Cyanobacteriia > PCC-6307 > Cyanobiaceae > Cyanobium. Next base: position 645 of record JBJTQT010000070.1, read on the forward strand.
GCCTGTGAGGCCGATCTTCATCAGCAGGAAGAAGCTGATGAATTTGTAGATCGAATCAGGGATGGCCAGCTGGCTGCCGAGGGAGGCAACGATGATGCCGCCGATCAGGAAGCCCAGGGTTGGCGACTGAAGTTGCTCAATGAAGAGCTTGATGAAGTCGGACAATTGAAAACCTCAGGGTGTAGGCAAGTAATGGTTGTCGAGGTGAGTGTGGTGGCCTTGGGCAGGCTTCACCGTCGGCCAGGACTGGTTTGCATCGCTACAAACGGGTGTTGTCGCGGAACCATAGGGAGTGTCTGAAGGATTTGGGTGGGGTGCGTCATTTTTCCTTCTTGCAAGCTGGTGCGATACAGGCCAGCTCCCCAATCCGTGCTGTGAATCCCTATAAACCCCTGACTTCTCCAGGCCCCCATGCTCCCCATCCCACCGCTGCTGATGGAGTTCAGCTCCCATCAGCTGGAAGCGGCTGAAACCCTGCTGCAGGTTGGTCGCTTTCTGGTGATCTTCATCGCCGCCCGGGCGATCGCCGAGCTGATGGTGCGGCTGCAGCTGCCCACGATCCTCGGGGAGTTGGTGGCGGGCGTGCTGATTGGTGTGTCCGGCTTCCACCTGATCGTGCCTCCGGGCGCTCAGGCGGAGCTCTCCGGTGGCCTTTCGGGCCTGGTGGCCTCGCTCACGGAGATCACGCCGCAGGCGGTGCGCCACATCTACGACGAAACCTTCCCCAGCCTGCAGACCGTCTCCCAGCTGGGATTGTTTGCCCTGTTGTTTCTCACGGGCCTCGAGAGCGAGCTGGATGAACTGGTGGCCGTGGGGGCCCAGGCCGGCACCGTGGCGGTGACCGGGGTGGTGCTCCCCTTCGCTCTCGGCACCGCTGGCCTCTACTACCTTTTCCATGTGCCGCTGATCCCTGCGGTGTTCGCCGGTGCCGCCATGACGGCCACCTCCATTGGCATCACGGCGAGCGTGTTTGGAGAGCTGAGGTGGCTCAAGCGCAGCGAGGGCCAGATCGTGATCGGCGCCGCCGTGCTGGACGACATCCTCGGCATCGTGATCCTGGCGGTGGTGGTGGCAATCGTGGGTGGGGGCGCCTTCACCCTTGGCCCGGTGGTGCGGCTCTGCCTGGCGGCGGTGGCCTTTGTGGCTGTGGCCCTGGTGCTCAGCCGCACCGCCGCACCCCTCTTCGACTGGGTGGTGGATCGTCTGAAGGCCCCCGGCGATGTGGCCGTGGCCAGCTTTGTGGTGCTCACCCTCTGTTGCTTTGCGGCCCAGGCCATCGGTCTGGAGGCCGCCCTTGGGGCCTTTGCCGCCGGGCTGATCCTCAGCGCTTCCAAGCACACCGAAGACATCGACAAGGCTGTGAAACCCCTGGTGGCCCTCTTCGCCACGGTGTTCTTCGTGTTGATTGGCACCGGCATGGACCTCTCCGTGCTCAATCCCTTTGATCCCGCCAACCGGGAGGGATTGATCGTGGCCGCGTTTCTGCTGGCGGTGTCGATTGTGGGCAAGGTGGCCGCTGGCTGGAGCTACTTGAGCAAGGAACCCACCAACCGGCTGGTGGTGGGCCTGGGGATGATGCCCCGGGGTGAGGTGGGCCTGATCTTCCTCGGCCTCGGCCGCCAGGCCGGCATCCTCACCCCGGCGTTGGAGGCTGCCATCTTGTTGATGGTGATCGGCACCACCTTTCTGGCGCCGATCCTGCTGCGCCTGGTGATTCCCGCTGAGCCTGGACCAGCGCTGGCGGAAGCCATCCAGCCCTCCCCCTGACTGTGTCGTTCACCTGACTTCTGGCCTTGCTGTCCTTTCACAGTCCCTACGCGGGCCAAGTGGTGGCCCTGGCCACCCGCCACGGCAAAGAGCGGGTGATCGGCCGGGCCCTGCGCCGGGGGCTGGGGGCGGAGCTGCTCCATGTGCAAAGCGTGGATACGGATGGCCTTGGCAGCTTCTGCGGCACGGTGCCCCGGCACGGGGATGCCCTGCAGGCCTGCATCGCCAAGGCGGAGGTTGCCCTGAGGGAAGGGGCCACGGAGCTGGCGATCGCCAGCGAGGGCAGCTTCGGGCCCCATCCCTATCTGCCCTTTCTGGCGGCGGGGATGGAGAGCATGGTGTTTCTCGATCAGCGGCGGGGGCTGAGGCTTGTGGAGCAGCTGCTGGCTCGGCGCACCAACTTCGCCCACCGCTTGGTGGCGCCCGTGGCGCAGGGCGGGCCTGAGCCAGAGCTGGAGGGCTGGCTGGAGCAAGTGGGGTTCCCGCGCCATGCCCTGATCGTGCGCCCCCAGAGCTCCTCAGCGAGCACGGGGGAACTCCCTGGACCTGTGGAGAAAGGGCTCCGCCGCTGGGAGGATCTGCAGCCCGCGATCCAGAGGGCGGCTGCCGCCTCAGCGGAGGGGCTGGCGCTGCTGGAAACCGACATGCGGGCCCACTGCAACCCCACCCGCATGGCGGCGATCCGGACCCTCGCCTTCCGCCTGGTGCGGCGCATCGCCAGCCCCTGCCCGGCCTGCCACTCCCCAGGTTGGGGGCTGGTGGACCAACGATCCGGGCTGCCCTGCGCAGACTGCGGCCTGCCCACCGAGCTGGTGCTCAGGGAGGTGTGGGGCTGCCCGCTGTGCCCCCATCAGGAAGAGCGGCCCCGCAGGGATGGGCGCCTGGCGGCGGACCCTGGCCAGTGCCAGTGGTGCAATCCCTAGGCGTCAACTCCATCCTCTGCTGGCTCTTCTCCCTGCCGGGCGGGAGGAGCTTCCACCACCTCCGCCACCAGAATCTTGTCGACACGTTTGCCATCCATATCCATCACCTCGAAGCTGAGGCCATCCCAGCGGAAATGCTCGCCGGCCATGGGAATACGGCCCAGATGGTGCATCACGAAGCCACCGATGGTGTGGTAGCCGCCTGACACCTCATCCGGCAATTCATCCCGATCCACCAAGGTTTTGAAATCACCGATGTCGAGGGAGCCATCCAGGAGCCAGGAGCCATCCTCCCGCTCCACCACCAGGGGCTCCTCCTGATCCTCGGCGGAGGGAAGATCCCCCACAATCGCTTCCATCAGATCGTTGAGGGTCAGCAGACCCTCGATGCCGCCGAATTCATCGGTGACAAGCGCAATGTGCACGCCCGTTTCGCGGAACTGCTCGAGCACATTGAGGGCCCGCATGCTTTCCGCCACGAACAGCGGCGGCTGCATCATGGCCTCCAGATCCACCGGCTCGTTTTCCACCACCGCCGTGAGCAGGGTGCGGATGCGGATCGTGCCCACGCAGTTGTCGAGGTTGCCCCGGGCCACCGGAAAGCGGGAGTGGGTGCTTTCGAGCACCTCCTTCAGGGAGGCTTCCAGGGGTTCCTCCAGATCCAGCCAGGCGATTTCCGTGCGGGGGGTCATCATCGAGCGGATCGGCCGATCCCCTAGCCGAAACACCCGCTGCACCATTTCGTGCTCCGCCTCCTCAAACACCCCGGATTCGGTGCCCTGGCGGATCAGGGCCTTGATTTCCTCCTCCGTGATTTCCGGCTCTTCTGAGGCTTTCACCCCCAGCAGCCGCAACATGCCATCGGTGGAGCCGCTGAGGATATGTACCAGGGGCGCGGTGAGTCGCGAGAGGAACCGCATCGGCCCCGCCACCTGGCAAGCGATGGCTTCCGGATTGCTGAGGGCGATGCGCTTGGGCACCAGTTCCCCGATCACCAGGGAGAGGTAGGTGATCACGGACACCACCAGCGCCAGGCTGAGGAGTTCGCTGGATCCGCGCAGGGCGGGCACCTCATCCAGAAGTGGCTTCAGCCGCTGGGCGATGGTGGCCCCACCGAGGGCACCGCTGAGGATGCCGATCAGGGTGATGCCAACTTGAACGGTGGAAAGAAAATCGTTGGGTGAATTGGCTAATTTGAGGGCTTTTCTTGCCTTGCGATTTCCTCGATCAGCCAGTTGCTCCAGGCGTACTTTTCTTGACGAGACAATGGCAATCTCCGAACCAGAAAAGACTCCATTCGCTATCAGGAGGACAAGAATTAGGAGACACTCGCTGACGAGTGAAGACACGTGGTGGGCTATAGTAATAGCCGAGCCTAGCAGCGGCTCTGGATTTGGATGTCAGAAATGCAACGGCAGTTCAGGTGGCACGGGGTTTCTTTACCAACTTTTCAGGTTTGCTCGGCTTGGCTCAGGCTTGCTGCCTCAGTTCATGGCAGAGGCCCCTTTCCGGCGAGCTCCGCAGCGAAAAATGGTGGCCTGCTTGTCTGGTGGCGGGCCCGCTTGAATCAAGGGCAAGGGGGTGCAGCTGACCCCCGGGATCTGCGGGGGGGCGGGTTCCGCCCGGATCAATAGGGTCTTCTTTCCCCCCTGAAGCGCTTCCAGCCCATCGGAAGGGAGGGGTTGCAGCCGCCTGCCGGCATACCAGTTCAGGCTCGGGCGTTCCTCCAGCTCGAACAGGTGCGCCGGTTCACCGCTCGCCTCCCGCACCACCTGGGCCACGGCCCGCACCGGCCAGGTTTCATTCAGCTCCCAGAGCCAGAGAGAACTGTTCATCAACAGAAGCAGGGCCCCCCAGAGGCCAGCCAGCAGCAGGATCACCCCGATCTTGCGCTGGGCCTCCCCCTTAGCCAGCAGCAGGCCCCCCCCCACCAGCAGGCCCACCCCGCCGACTGTCGCCACCGGAGCCAGGGGCCCGATGGCGGGGGTGCCGCTGATGGTCCCCACCAGCCCGAACAGGCAGAGCAGGGCACCAAGCACGGCCCAAAAGGCGGGCACGTTCTGGGCCACCCTGGCCCAGGCCGGCCTGAGCCTTGACTTCCGATTCACCAACCACACCAGCACGGGGCCGCAGGTGAGAAGAAAGGGTGGCCAGAGCAGCTGGCTGTACCAGGGCAGCTGGGTGCGCAGCGGCAACACCAGCGCTGCGGTGATCGCCGTGGTGCCCAGGCACCAGCGGCCAGCCCGGTGGTGCCTGTCTCGCCAGGCCAGCCCCAGGGCGCCTGGCCAGAGCGCTAGCCAGGGCCAGCCCCCCTCCAGCACTTCGGTGATGGGCATCAGCACTCCGCCGCTGTGGCCCTCCAGCCCCTGGTGCACCCGGGCGAAGCCCTGGCCGGCCCACATCTCCAGGGCTCCACCCCCCCGCACGAGGCCATGGGCACCGTGCCAGGCCAGCCCTGGAAGCAGCCCCACCGCCAGGCCTGTCAGCAGCCAGAGCCAGTGCCGCCCCATCAGCTCGCGGTCCAGGGTGCGCAGGGCCAGGGTGGCCCCCAGGATCGGAACGGCGAGCGGTGCTTTTAGCAGCAGCAGGGCCGAGGCTCCCAGGCCCATCAGAGCGCCGTGGAGAAGAAGGGATGGCCGCTGCTGGTGCGGCGTGAGCACAGCCCACCAGATCACCAGGATCGCCGCCAGCTGGGCGCCGTCCAGCATCACCAGCCGGCCATGGCGTGCCAGGGGCAGGAGGGTGAGGGCCATGGCGGAGGTGGCCAGGGCGACCGCGGGCTGGCCGGGCCGCAGCCTGGTCTGCACCAGCCCCACCAGGGGCACCACGGTGCTGGAGAGCAGGGCAGGCACCAGGCGCAGCAGCCAATCCGGGGGCAGGTCCGCCGGCCCCAGGCCGCCGATCCAGCGCCACAGGCCGATGGCCGCGGCGATCAACAGATGGAGTCCGGGGGGCTTGTTGAGGTAGGGATCGCCCCAGTAGAGGGGGAAGAGCAGATCGGGCCAGGGCCTGCCAGTGGTTTCCAGGGCCACCCGGGCCACGATGCTCTCATCCCAGTCGCGCAGGGGCAGTTGGCTCAGGCCCGTGATGGCGAGCAAGATCGTCAGGCACCAGAGCGCTGTGAGTTTGATTCCCAGCCCCTTCACAGCAACTCCGGCAGCGCTCCGGGGGGGTGCGCTGCGGACGGCTGCTGATGGAGCAGCTGAAAATCCTGAAAGTCGAATCCGGGGCCGACGCAACAGCTCACCAGACTCCAGGCGCCGAGACTGCGGGCGGCCTGCCACCAGCCGGAGGGCACCACTTGCACCGGTTGCGCTCCCTCATCAGCGGCAGCAGTCGCCATGGGCAGCTCCAGGGGGCCGAGCCGTCGCCGTTGGGCCACCCCTCCCTCAGGGGGAAGGATCCAGAGCGCGAGGGGGGCGCCTGCTGCATGGTGCCAGGTTTCGTCTGCGCCCATCACCCGGTGCCAGCGGCTGATATCGGTGCTGCCGAGGAGAAACCAGATCAGGGTGAGACCACACCGCTCTGATCCGTCCCCCCGCTGCACCTGGATGGGGCTCCGATGCACCTCCCTGTACCAGCCCCCTTCCGGATGGGGCGCCAGGTGGAGATGGTTCACCAGGGCTTCCGCACGGCTCCAGCTCGGATCGCCCACAGGTTTCAGGCAGATGGCCCATTCTGCGCCCCCATTCAGGACGGGATCCCCACCTGGGTTGGCCCACCGGCTGGGTTCGCTGGGTGGGTGTCCCCTTCTCTGAGGATCCAGAGGATCTGGGCGGACAGCAGGGCACTCGCAAAGCACCACACCGAGGTGAGAGCCGCTCTGGTGCTCCACAGGGAGAGGGCAAAGGCCAGCAGCAGGGTGAGGCCGAAGATCCGCACCCGAAGGGAGGGAACCAGCAGCAGGGGGGCCACGATCAAGGCCCCATAGAGCGCCGGACCCACCAAGGGGGGCAAGAGCTGGAGGGTCCAGGGGGGCACCCCATAGATCAGGGCATGGCCGATCTGTTTGGGCAAGGCGTGTTGGGGGTGGGCCAGGAGCGGAAGCCAGAGCAGCAGGGCTGGCACCAGGCCCAGCCAGGGAAGGGCCCGCACCAGTTTTGGGATCCGGGGCCCCGAGCGCTGAAGCAGGGCCACCGCCGCCCAGGGAATCCAGAGCGGCCAGAGGGCGTAGGCGAAGAAGAGGTAGGAGAGCGTGGCCAGGAGCGTGATGGAGGGCCAGCTCTCCGTTCCAGCGGCCCCCGCGCCCTCGATGCCCAGCCAGACGACGCCTTCACAGGCCTGCTGCAGGCTAAAGAGCAGGGGGGCCATGGCCAGGGGCCGCTGCTCTGGCTTTCCCCAGCCGATCCCCCAGGCCGCCACCCCCATGGGCAGGAGCACACCGGCGGCAAGAAAACTGGCCCTGGCTGAGAAGCACATGCTTCACCGCTTCCCAGAAGGTTCAGCCTAGGTCTGCCCCCCAACTCCCCGCCGGTGGGCCTCACTTTCGAGGAACCCTTGCGCAGAGGCCCGCTCGTCTGGAGAGGTTGGCCTTGCCGTGATTCCCAAGCAAAAAGCCCCCACCAAACGGCGAGGGCTGAAGGCTCAGGGTGAGCTGAGGGTTGCTAGAAGATCAGCCGATAGAAGGGGCTGTCAGAGCCACTGGGGTGGCTTCTGCGGAGGCCAGATCGAGGGGGAAGTTATGAGCA
>JBJTQT010000071.1:0-3511 GCA_046075745.1 Cyanobium sp.
CCTCCAGAGCTACACCGTTCAACTCCACCGCCCCGCCGCTGAGGCGTACGCTCTCGCCAGAGCGCAGAGTGGTGGCCGCCGCGCCTGGTGCTCGAATCGGGCCCGAGCCGGCATCGATCACAAGGTGGCGGTCCACGCTGATCAGCCCCCCCGCCAATGTGATGGCGCCCTGACCGCCAAAGGCCAGGCCCGCCTCGCCACGCTGGGCCCACGGGGCGGCCGGACTGCCGCTGAGGCTGGAGACGGCGTCGGCGGAGGCGCCGAACAGGTCGAAGCGCTCAGCGCCGATGCCCAGGGCGAAGCTGGTGGAGAGCAACAGATTGGGCACGTTGGCAAAGGAGGCCCCGGAGCCCAGCCAAATGCCCCTGGGGGACAGGACGAACAGGTTGGCAGGGGTGGTGAGGCGCAGGGGGGTATTGAGGAAGAAGCCCTGGGGCCCCACCACACCGAAGATCACATTGGCTTGCCCCTGGACATCCACCTTCACGTCGGTGATGCCATGGCGGGTGTCGAAGCTGCCAAAGCGTTGGAAGAGATTGGCGCCTGTTTTCACCCCGCCCTGGATGGCGCAGCTTCCGGCGCTGCAGCGGCCGAAGGTATTGCCATTCACCCGCGTGCCCAAACCGCTGGGGGTGATCTGGGCGGTGGCAGGCCCCCACCACCCCCAGATCAGGGCAAGGCAGGCGAGGTTTAGCGGAAATCCTGGGGCCGCCATGCATGCTTAGACGCTGAAGAAGTCATGCCTGTACTGATCTTACCGGCTTCATCCTGGGCTGCGCCCCGACGCGCAACGGGGGCTCAAGGTGTAGCGAAAAGCACTAAATCTTGGGGATGGGCCCGCCGCGGAGGTATGGAGAGATATAAAGCAGGGCGGGCTGGTTGGGGCGGGCTGAGGTAGAAAATGCCGTGTTGCCTGCGTTGTTGCTTAGCCATGATCCAGTCCGCCGCCGCCCATCGCATCGCCTGGAGGCTGTGCGCCCTCCTGGTGGCCTGCTCCCTCGCCTTGTTCCCCGCCAGTGGCGCTGCGGCCCAGGAGCCTACGACTTCCCCGATCACATTTAAATGCGATTCCTTGAATTCAAGTCCATCGCCCAACCAAAACACCTGCTGGTCTGTGTTTAAAAAAGCCCCAGGCCGCATCCCCACCTATGACCGCGTCGAGATCAGTTCTGCTGCTTGCAAAGCATCGTTGCGGTGTTGGACCAACTCCACCACCGTGACCAACAAATGCAAGGTGATTCCCGCCAATGGCACCGTTCCGCCCACCGCGGATCTGGAAAATTGCCCGGTGTAGGGCCGCCCAACCCGCTCAGGCGCCGGCGGCGGCTGGAGTTGCTGCGCTCGCTGGAGCAGCCCCACCCCGACACGCTGGAGACGGCCGCGCTGGGCTTCCAGAGTTGGAGTGAGGCCCTCCCCGTCGCTGACGCCCACCTGCTTGATCCCGCCGCCGGGGTGCCCATGCGCTGATGCCCTGAGCAGGGCTGGCAGGAGCCCATGCCATGAGTCTGACCCGGGGCACTCTTGTGCTCGTGGATCTGGAGCCCACCCTGGGCCATGAGCAGCGGGGCACCCGCCCCTGCGTGGTGGTGAGCGATGCCGCGGTGAACAGCAACCAGCGCTTTCCCCTGATGGCCGTGGTCCCGGTTACGGGCACGCCTGCCCCGGGGGCGCTCTACCCCCGGTTGGAACCTGGGCCCAGCGGCCTCACCAAGCCCTCCACGGCCCTCGTGGATCAGGTGCGCTCGATCGATAAGCAGCGCATCCGCCGGCGCTACGGGGAGGTGTCGACGGAGGAACTGGAGGCGATTGACGCCGGATTGTGCCTCTATCTGGGCCTGGAGCCAGAGGCCGAGGCCCCCTAGCGCCCAAACCCATGAGCCCACTCTTGATTGCAAGCCCCCACAGCGCTCGGAGGCCGCCGCTCTGGGGCGACCTCAAGCGTGGGTGAGCCGCTGCAGCCTGCGGGATTCCAGATCCAACACCCGACGGGCGAACTCGGGATCCTGCTCCAGAATCGCGTCGAAGCTGTCCACCGGCACCGCCAACACCCGGGTGGGCGCCACCTCAGCCACGATCGTGCTCTCCACCGAGCTGTGGGTGAGCACCTCCAGCTCGTCGAGCACCTGCCCAGGCCGCAGCCGCTCCACTTCCCTGCCATCGCCATCTCCCGGATGTTCTACCCGCGCGGCACCCTGCGCCAACAGCAGGAGCTCCCGGCAGGTGTCGCCCGCTTCGGTGATCAGCTCCCCTGCGCCGTAGCTGCGAATCTCCGCCTGCTCCGCCAGCGCATCGAGGGTGTCGGCCCAGGTGCGGCGGAAGAAATCGCTGGTGGCCAGCACCACCCGCTTCTCCAGTTCCGGCAGGGCGGAGAGCTGGAGTTCTCCGTTGAGCGCATCCAACCTCTCCCCGGTCTGCCGCACCCAGGCGGGCCGTTCCCCAACTTGCAGAGCCGCCGCCGCCCTCCTGCCGCCCATGGGATTGAGGGCCAGGGAGAGAGCCGCCGCCGCCGCCGCCACCGTGGGGATGGGGTCCTGCACCAGACCGGCCAGCACGGCTTCCGCCTTGATGGACGTCGATTCGGAGGGGGGGATGGTGCCGGCACGTTGCAGCGTGGCCACCAGCTCCGCCGGCAACCGCGCCAGGGAGGCGTCTGCCCTGAGCAGATCCGGCAGAACCTCGGCAGAGAGGGCCTGAAGCCGGCTGGCTACCCGGATGGCGACTGGATCGCTCCCGAGGGCTGAGAGACACTCCAGGATGGCCCGCACCCCCAGTTCTTCCCGGTGTCGCAGCTGGTCGTGGAGCAGGGCCACCAGCTGGCTCTGCCCCGCCAGCTCCGGCTGGCCCAGGCAGCGCTGCGCTGCGCCAAGCTCCTCCAGCCGTTGCAGCACCAGCTCAGCCCTGCGGGCTGCCCCCTCAGCGGTGGTGAGGGCATTGAGCTCCTCGGCTCCCTCCCCTGGGCTGATGCCAAATTGCTGCCGCAGGGCCCCCAGGGCCTGGGCACTGGCTGGGTCGCGATCTTCCGGGCCAGCCTTGCCCACCTGCCCCTGCAGCCGTAGCAGCCGCTCCAAAGAGCGGCGGTAGCCGCTCAGGCGCACCTGATCCTCCAGGCTGCGTTTCTTGTCGGGATCCAGGAGGGAGGGATCCTCCACCCCGAGCTCCTCAAGCAGCTGGCGGTGCTCGTCGTCGGTGATGCCCAGCTCCTGCCGCATCTGGCGCAACACCTCCAGGCTGCTGGCGATGTTCACGTAGCCCTCCGCCAGGGCATCGCGCACCACCCCCTTGTAGGCCTCGTGCCGCTGGCTGCTGCCAAAGCCCGGCAGCACCCGCGCCAACACATACACCTCGTCGGGGCTGAGATCGCCCAGGCTCCGGCCTTCCAGGTAACGCCCCACATCCAGGCCCAGCTTCTGCAGCTGGCGGCGGAAGCGCTCCGCCAGATTTTCCCGCTCATAGAGCGCCGGGCTGCGGTGCCAGCCCCGCACCAGCCAGAGGGTGCTGGTGGCCACCAGGG
>JBJTQT010000072.1:0-11197 GCA_046075745.1 Cyanobium sp.
CAGCGGTGGCAGCGGCCACGGGGGCGCTGTAAGCCACGCAGATCCAGGGGCGCATGCCGAGGCGGTAGGAGAGTTCCCACTCGCGGCCCATGTAGCAGAACACACCGATCAGGAAGTGGAACACCACCAGCTGGTAGGGACCACCGTTGTAGAGCCATTCATCGAGACTGGCGGCTTCCCAGATGGGATAGAAGTGCAGGCCGATGGCGTTGCTGGAGGGGATCACCGCTCCAGAAATGATGTTGTTGCCGTAGAGGAATGAGCCGGCAACGGGCTCGCGGATGCCGTCGATGTCCACCGGGGGAGCAGCGATGAAGGCAACGATGAAGCAGATGGTGGCAGCCAGCAGGGTGGGGATCATCAGCACACCGAACCAACCCACATAAAGGCGGTTGTTGGTGGAGGTGACCCACAGGCAGAAGGTTTCCCAACTTCCTGCCTGGCCTCTGCTGCGGAGGGCAGTGCTCATGGAATCAGAACGAGTGAGTGAACCCCGGAGAACTGAGGCTCATTAGAAATACCCGGAGCATCAAGGGCGACTGCAGCGAAAGCCACAGCAACCAAAATGGATCGGGTGACAATCAACCTAGGAAGAGGGCCGCTTGGCGCAACGCCAGGCAACGAAACGTTGGAACCCTTCGGAAATGTTCATCTTCCTGGGGAGGCGGCTCGGCTCAAGCCCCACCAGCCTGGATCCCCTTCTCCCCTTCTTGCTGCACCAGCCAGCTGCGCGCCTCCTGCAGAAAGGCTCCCCAGTCCAGTCGTTCCGCCTCAGCCGCCTTTGCCACCAGAAGGGGGGCTTCCGCCTTGATGGCTTGAAGATCCGGATCACTCACCCCCACGTAGCGGGCCATCAGATCGGCCATGGCGTGGCCGATCACCCGCGTGAGATAGGCCGCGCTCAGAGCCTGCAGGGTTCCCCCGACAAGCCATGTAGCGCCATGCAGTCGGAAGGCTGTGGTGATGGCCTGGCAGCTCCACTCCACCACGCCAAGCACCAGAGCGGCTTTGCCCACATGGCCAGCGGCGGCTCGAAGCTGCTCCAGGGACCAGCGGCAGTTCCAGAGCTGAGCCATCTCCCTGAGCATCAGCCCATTGGCCACGCTCAGCACCAGCAGATCGAGGCTCATGGCGGGGGTGATGAGCACGCCGGCGGCTACCAGCCACTGGGTGCGTTGTTGGAGCGCAAGCCACTGCTGCCGCCGCAGCCGCTCTAGATCCGCCTGCCAGCGCCCATGCAGCTGTTCCAGGCAACGGCAGAGGGTGGTGGTTGGCATCGCGTCCCCTTCTTGGGCCAGCCACAAGCCAAGTGGGGCCAGGCTTGCGCCGAGTTGTCGGGGGTGTCCATCCCAGAGGAGAAGGCGGTCTCGGTTGGCTGCCGGCCATTGGCTGCAGAGATCAGCCACCTGCCCTTCAGCAACACCCTGGGATTCCATCAGCACCCACAGGGGCAAGCGAGGTGGCAGTGCCTCCAGCCAGCGCAGTTCGGCAGCCATCAGCGGGGGTTGCAGATAAAAGATGAAGGCATCACAGGATGCAAAGGCATCCGACCACTGCCAGCGCGAACTGTTGCTTGGCAGCGGATCACTCACGACAACCTGTAGCGGGCGGCCTCCTCGCAGGGCCTCCTCCATGGCGGCCAGATGCCCTGTGAGGGTGGAAGCTGAGGAGACCAGAGCCAGTCGGAGAGCTTGCCGATCCTGTTCGGCCAGCAGATTGGCGAGTGCGGCGGAACGGTCTGCCGGGGCGCTGGGGTCAGGGTCTAGGCGAGCGAACTGATCCAGCAGAGAGCGGCACTGCTCACTCCAGCCCTCAATGGTGTTCAGCCGCTGGGGGGAGACCCTGGTGAGCTGGCCCAGGGCCAACCAGCACCATCCGCCGGCAAGAGCTCCCAGGCCAAGCCAGCCCGCATCCTGGAGGCCGTGGAGCGTCACATCAGTCAGCACAACAGCTGCGGAGATCCACAGGGCCTTGCGTCCCCAAGCCGGGATCCCTCCGGCCGTGGTTGCCGGCGTTACGGCCGGGTGTCCTGATGAAGCATGGGTCGGGAGGTCCTTGGCAGGCTCAACGGTCGTCACGGACAGGAGAAAAGACTCTGGCTGCTCCTGCAGTGTGGCGCACATCCACTCCCCATGCAGCGGCGATAAGGTGATCTGCAGTGGTGTGGTACCCGCCTTCCATGGTCAGCGGGAGCAAGGGCGCGGAATGGGAACCCGGAAGGCTTCCGACCCTCACCTTTTCCCAGAGGGAACAGATCGAATCCATCCTCAAAGCACTGCAGCTCGCGGACCGCTGGAGTGGGAATCTCCCTGTGCTGTTGCTCAATCGCTGTTGGCTGCGTCTCACTGTGCTGCCCGTTGAGCGGCTTGCCCTTGAGCTGCCGCCTGACTTCAGCCGATCGGCTCCCGAGCTTGAGCACTACCGCGAACTCATCGAGGCGGGCATCCCGGCCTGGCAGGCCCAGCAGCTCTGCTGGCTGGAATTCGGCGCCGACGCCTGTCATCAGGCCCTGCAACGCTTCTGGAGCGCTCTGGATCAGGATGATGGCGGCTGGACGCTCCAGCGCTATCTCGATCTGCTCACGCAGTATCGCCAGCGCTTCCTCGGTCAGTCGCCCCGTTCGCTTCCTTTGCTGGTGCTGGCGCGACCATCCTGCCTGGAGCGCCATGGGTTGTTCTGGCTTCGTCCCGGCCTCACCCTGGTCGAGCCGCCGATGCGTCACACTTGCGCCTGAATTCCGATGGCGTCATGGCCGAAGGCACTCCCTCCTCACTTCCCTTAGAACGCCAATCTGAACTCCAGTCCGATCGTCATCGCAACGATGAGGGGGGCCGTGGCGAGCGTGCCTCGGCCCCCAGGGAGGGCGGGTTCCGCATCCGCTTGAGCGACAACGAAATGCGCTCAGCCCGGGCTCTACAGGAGGCCTTTGGCTTGCGCTCCACCGTTGCCGTGCTCGGTTTTGCCCTGCGCACCCTTGGCCAGCAGCTGGAGGAGGGCAAGCTCGATGAGCTCGCAGCTCAGCACAGGGCCCAGATGGGCTCCAGGGGGCCCGGCGGCGGTGGCCGCCCTGAAGGAAGGCGGGAGCGGCCCGAGGGGCGTGGCTCCTCGGGCCGCTGGCAGGACAGCCGAGGGGCTGCAGGAGGTGGAAGCCGTGGCCAAAAGGTGGATCCTTTCGCTAGACCCTCCAGGCCTGCCGTGCCTGTTGAAGCCCTTCAGGAGAAGTCCCCCCTTGAGGAGCAGACCCAGGCTGACCCATCCGAAGTGGCTCTCCCTGAGCCGGCCACGGAGGTGGCCCCGGCTGCGGATCTGGGATCCGCTCCCATTGATTCACAGACGGATCCGCCTGCCGACCCTGCTCACGTCCCCTCCCCTGAGACACCGGCCGAGGATTGACCGCCATGACCCTGTCCTCCACCACAAGGCCAAGGGTGTTGTCAGGCGTTCAACCCACCGGTGCTCTCCACCTCGGCAACTGGTTGGGAGCGATCCGCAACTGGGTGGATCTGCAGCAGGACCATGACACGTTTTTCTGTGTGGTGGATCTGCACGCCATCACCGTGCCCCATGATCCCGCCCAGCTCGCTGACCACACCCTCACCACGGCAGCGCTCTACCTGGCCTGTGGTATCGACCCTTCCGTCTCCACGGTCTTTGTTCAGAGCCATGTGAGCGCCCACAGTGAACTCTGCTGGCTGTTGAACTGTGTCACCCCCCTGAACTGGTTGGAGCGCATGATCCAGTTCCGGGAAAAAGCCCTCAAACAGGGCGACAACGTGTCGGCGGGTCTGCTCGACTACCCGGTGCTGATGGCTGCGGACATCCTTTTGTATGACGCGGATCGGGTGCCCGTTGGCGAAGACCAGAAGCAACATCTGGAGCTCGCCCGGGATATCGCGCAGCAGCGCATCAATGCCCGCTTCGCCCCACGGGATGCGGAGGGAGAGCCCATTCCCATCCTCAAGGTGCCTGAGCCCCTGATCCTCGAGGCGGGAGCCCGGGTGATGAGCCTCACGGACGGACGGAGCAAGATGAGCAAGAGCGATCCCAATGAAGCCTCTCGCATCACCCTGCTGGATCCACCAGAGCTGATCGCCAGAAAGATCAAACGGGCCAAGACTGACCCGGTGATGGGCCTGGAATTCGACAACCCAGAGAGGCCTGAGGCGCATAACCTGCTCAGCCTCTATGCCCTCACCAGTGGCTGCGGCCGGGAATCTGCCGCAAAGGAGTGCGCCGGCATGGGATGGGGTGCGTTTAAGCCATTGCTCACAGAGGCGTTGGTGGAGGCCCTGCGCCCCATCCAGCAGCGTTATGGCCACTGGCGTGAGGATCAGGCGCTGCTGAGCCAAGTGTTGGATGAGGGGGCTCTCAGGGCTGCCGCCGTGGCTGATGCCACCCTCAAACGTGTGCGTGAGGCTATGGGCTTCCTGCCGCCTTCCATGCAAGGGCCCTAAGCACAACTTAACAATCTCTTCGGGTCTCATCACCGCCGCTGATGGTGCAGTCGCCCTAGCTGGACCCAAATCAATCCAATGGAGACGGCTTCCCGATGTCCTTCAGATCCCCTCCCTTAACAGGCTTCCTCCCGACATCCCATGGACATGAAGGCATTGAGTTACACAGTTTCCCCGGCTTGTCCACCCCACAGGCCGGGGGGGTGGCCAGCAAAGCCTTGTTCCAGCGAGGGTCTCCCGAGTCTCTGCTCACGACCGCTTGTTGTTCACCTCCTGCTCCGACCGCTCCGGCAGCCGTGCCGCCCTGATGGGTTCGGTGGTTCTCCTGAGTGTTCTGCCCATGGCTCCCGCCTCTCGCCTGGCCTCTGCACAGATTCCGGATCCTGAGAAGCGCACGGTCTCGGTTTCAGCGGTTGCACAGCAAGCCCCCCCGCCCCAGGTTGCCCCGCGCCGGGCCGCAGATCTTGATCAATCCAGCGAGCAGGCCTATCCCATCACCCCTGAGCGTCGTGCCCTGCTGAACACGATTCGCTATGCGGAAGGCACCTGGGTGGGTGGAAGCGATGACGGATATCGGGTGATCTATGGCGGCGGTCGGGTGGAGCGGCTGGATCGTCACCCGGAAATCACCGTTCGCCGCACCTATGTGAGTGCTGCCGCCGGTGCCTATCAGTTCCTCCCCGCCACTTGGCGCGAGGCGTCCAGACGGCTGGGCCTTCCAGACTTCGGACCCAGGAGCCAGGATCAGGCCGCGCTCTACCTGATGGAGAAACGCGGTGCCCTCGCTTCCTTCGACGCCCAGGGCCTCACCCACGACGTGCTGGCCCGGCTGGCTCCAGAATGGGCTTCCCTGCCTGCTTATCACGGCGGCAGCTACTACGGTCAACCCGTCAAATCCGCTGCTGAGCTGCGGCGCTTTTACAGCGGGGAACTGCAGCGCCTCCAAGAGACCACCTAGGGCTCCCTGTAAACCACTCGCCCTCGCTCGTCGTTGCCGACATCCAGTAGGTGAACGTGGAGCAGCTTTTCGATTTCACCTTGCAGATCCTGGCTGTCGAACTGGCTGGGCAGTTCCAGTTCAATCAGGGCATCGTTCAGGGTGAATCCCTTCTCTCCGGCCTGGCGGGCCAGCCGCAACAACTGGCGATCGATCGGCGGCGTGCTCGTCTGGGCTGGGCCGATGCGGCGGTTCGCCCCCTCCACCATTCCGGGGAGAAGAAGCAGATCCAGGAGCTGGCCGATTCCGCACAATCCAAAGGTGAACAGCCAGAGGAAGCCCGTGACGGGTTTGCGGTTGTAGATGCGCTGGATGCCACAGATACCCAGCAGCGAAAGGCACCAGAGTCCATAACTCAGTGCCAGACTCCGGGGCTCCTCACCGGTGACCTTCGGGGCTCCAGGGGCGCCTGGGGGTTGGGAGCGGCTCAAGGCGGGCCGATGCACAGGGAACTTCCCTGATTCTCAGCCGAGCGATGGGCTCGCAACAGAGTCGGATTGCCGCGCCTGGGCCCTGGCGGGGCCTGCCTAGGATCAGCAACGGTGAAATCGTTTCTGCGTGGCTGGTTCTGTGAGCAGTTCTCCTGCGGCCTCCGCGGGCCCATCGCCCGGTGCAGCCGTGGCTGAGGGTGCGGCGATTCACCTTCCCAAAACCAGCGAGAGCCCTGCGCTGCTGCGCATCCGCCATTCCATGAGCCATGTCATGGCCATGGCCGTCCAGTCCCTCTTCCCCCAGGCCAAGGTCACCATCGGTCCCTGGACCGAGAGCGGGTTCTATTACGACTTTGACCATCCTGAACCCTTCACGGAGGCCGATCTCAAGGCCATCAAGAAGGAGATGGTGCGGATCATCGGCCGCAAGCTGCCCCTGCAACGCATCGAGGTGAGCCGCGCGGAGGCGGAGCGCCGCATCCGGGAGCAGAACGAGCCCTACAAACTGGAAATCCTGGCGGGCCTCATTGAACCGATCACCCTTTACACCCTGGGGGATGGGTGGTGGGATCTCTGCGCCGGCCCCCATGTGACCACCACTGCTGACCTCAACCCCAGGGCCTTCGATCTGGAGAGCGTTGCCGGTGCCTATTGGCGAGGGGATGAGGCGAATCCCCAGCTGCAGCGGATCTATGGCACCGCCTGGGAAACTCCCGAACAGTTGGAGGAGCATCGGCGGCGCAAAGCTGAAGCCCTGCGCCGTGACCACCGCAGGCTTGGCAAGGATCTGGATCTCTTCTCGATCGAAGATGAAGCCGGCGCAGGACTGGTCTTCTGGCACCCGCGTGGGGCCCGCATGCGACTGCTGATCGAGGATTTCTGGAGGCAGGCCCACTTTGACGACGGCTACGAGCTGCTCTACACCCCCCACGTGGCGGATCGCAGTCTCTGGAAGACCTCCGGCCATCTCGATTTCTATGCCGAATCGATGTTTGGTCCGATGGCGGTGGATGAGCGCGACTACCAGATCAAGCCCATGAACTGCCCCTTCCATGTGCTCACCTATGCGAGCCGGTTGCGCAGCTATCGGGAGCTGCCGATTCGCTGGGCGGAACTCGGCACGGTCTATCGCTATGAGCGCCCCGGGGTGATGCACGGCCTGATGCGGGTGCGGGGCTTCACCCAGGATGATGCCCATGTGTTCTGCCTGCCGGATCAGATCGGCGCGGAGATTCTGCGGGTGCTCAACCTCACCGAGCGAATCCTCTCCACCTTTGATTTCCGCCGCTACGAGATCCATCTCTCCACTCGCCCGGAGAAGTCGATCGGGGAGGATGCCGTCTGGGACCTGGCCACCCAGGGTCTGGTGGACGCCCTACGGCGCAAGGGCTGGGACTACAAGGTGGATGAAGGGGGCGGCGCCTTCTATGGACCCAAGATTGATTTGAAGATTGAAGATGCCATCGGAAGGCTCTGGCAGTGTTCCACGATCCAGCTGGATTTCAATCTGCCCGACCGGTTTGATCTCCACTACGTGGCGGCGGATGGCAGCCGGCAGCGACCGATCATGATCCACCGGGCGATCTTCGGATCCCTGGAGCGTTTCTTCGGCATCATGTGTGAGAACTACGCCGGTGATTTCCCCTTCTGGCTGGCGCCTGAGCAGGTGCGTCTGCTTCCGGTCAGCGATGGGGTGATGCCCTGGGCCGAGTCAGTGCTGGAGCAGCTCAAGAGCGCCGGAGTGCGGGCCACCCTGGATCACAGCGGCGAGAGGCTCGGCAAACTGATCCGCACCGGTGAGCAGATGAAGATCCCCGTGCTCGGGGTGATCGGAGCTACGGAGGCCGAGGCGGCCACCGTGAGCCTGCGCAGCCGGCGGGATGGGGATCTCGGATCGGTGAGTCTCGAGACGCTGATCAGTGGGGCCTGCCAGGCCAATGCCTCCCGCTCCGCTTCTTTGTTGTCCCTTGTTTCCTTGTCCCAGTGAGCCTCCTCCTGGCCGGAGACATCGGGGGTACCAAGACCCTTTTGAGCCTGTACGGCACCACTGCCGACGGTCTGGAGTGGCTGCGGGAGGCGCGCTACCCCTCGGCGGACTGGAACCATCTGGCTCCAATGGTGCAGGATTTTCTGGCCCAGGCTGAAAGCCAGGGCCTGGGGATTCCTGAGGCTGCTTGCTTCGCCGTGGCCGGTCCGGTCGAGTCCGGCCAGGCCAGGCTCACCAATCTCAACTGGCAGCTGGAGGAGGGGCAGTTGGCCCAGGCCTGCGGCCTGAAAAGGGTGGAACTGGTGAATGATTTTGCCGTTCTGGTGTATGGCCTCCCCCATCTCCTGCCCCACCAACTCGCACCGGTGCGCGATGGGCAGCCCCTCTCCGGGGCACCGGTGCTGGTGCTCGGGGCTGGCACTGGCCTGGGTGTGGCCATCGGCGTACCGACACCCGCAGGTCTGAAAGCTCTGGCCACGGAGGGGGGGCATGGCACCTTTGCGCCCCGCACCCCCCAGGAATGGAATCTGGCCCGTTGGCTCCTGGCAGATCTTGACCTGAACCGGCTCTCGATCGAGCGGGTTGTGAGTGGCACGGGCCTTGGTGCCGTGGCCCGTTGGCTCCTTGCGGAACACCATCCCAACGGTGGCCATCCCCTCAGCAGTGCTCTGGAGTGCGGGGGGGCGGAGGACTGGCCAGCTGCCGTGGCAGCGGCTGCTGATGCCGGGGATCCCCTGGCCCAGCAGGCCTGTCAGCTCTGGCTTGGAGCCTATGGCGCCGTCACAGGTGATCTAGCCCTCACCACCCTCTGCAAGGGCGGCATCTGGCTGGCAGGTGGCACGGCGGCCAAACAGCTGGGAGGGTTGCGGTCGGCCACCTTCCTCGATCCCTTTCTGGCCAAGGGGCGGCTTCGGCCGGTGCTGGAGCCGATCCCCATTCAGGCCATCACCGATGCTTCGGTGGGGGTGTTCAGCGCTGCCTGCCGGGCCCGGATGCTGCTCGGCTGAGGGATGGGACACTGAGAGCAGTGAGACGAGGCCTATGGCACAACCCCTGATCGGAGAGGGGGTCGTGGTGGATGTCCCAGCCACCACAGCCAACATCGGCCCAGGCTTTGATTGTCTTGGTGCAGCCCTTGATTTGAACAACCGCTTTGAGCTGCGGGTGGTGGAAGGAGGGGTCGACCGCTTCGATCTAGTGATCGAGGGGCCCGAAGGCTCCCATCTTCGCGGTGGTCCGGACAATCTCATCTATCGCTCTGCCCAGAGGGTCTGGCAGGAGGCCGGTGCGGACCCTGTGGGACTGGAGGCCAGGGTTCGGCTGGCGGTGCCTCCGGCTAGGGGACTCGGCAGCAGTGCGGCGGCGATCGTGGCGGGTCTGATCGGGGCCAATGCCCTGATCGGCGACCCCCTCAGTTCCGAGAAGCTTCTCGAGCTGGCCATTGCGATCGAAGGCCATCCCGACAATGTTGTTCCCTCTCTGCTTGGTGGGCTCTGCCTGACGGCAAAAACCGCCGTTCCCAACTGGCGGGTGATTCGCAGTGAATGGCATCCCTCGGTGCAGGCCGTGGTGGCCATCCCGGGAATTCGGCTGAGCACCTCTGAGGCCAGGCGGGCCATGCCTCGGAGCATCCCCATCGCCGATGCGGTCACCAATCTCGGGAGCCTGACCCTGCTGCTGCGCGGTCTGCGGACTGGGGATGGCGAGCTGATCCAGGCCGGGATGCACGATCGCATCCATGAGCCCTATCGCTGGGGACTCATCCAGGGGGGACGGGAAGTGCGGCAGGCGGCACTGGACGCTGGCGCCTGGGGGTGTGTGATCAGTGGAGCGGGCCCCAGCCTGTTGGCCCTGGCCTCTGAAGAGGGTGCCCACCAGGTTGGTCAGGCCATGGAGGCGGCCTGGCAGGCCTGTGGGGTCACCAGTCGCCATGCGGTGCTTGGGCTCCAGCACAGCGGCAGCCTCTGGACCCCATTACCGCCCGGAGGGGATCAGCTGGCTCCTCCTCCGAAGCGTCAGGAGGGGCTGGCCTCCATGGGAAATCGGGGGCGTGGTCGGGGCCGCCAGGGTTGAACCCACCCAGTTCGGCACCTGAGTAGATATGCTCAGCCGCGTTCCGGACACCGCCTGATCTTCCTCCCCGAGTTCCTTGGCCGGGGACTTCCACTCTTGCCCTTTCTCCCGAGTCGTGATGGACGGCACCTCTCCCCTGCTTGCCACGTCCCTTGGGACGGTGCCTGCTTCCTTCCCCTGGCTCACCCTGGTCGTGCTGCTGCCCGCAGCGGCAGCGCTGGTGATGCCCCTGCTCCCCGGTGATCCCTCGGATCCACGCCCCCCGCGACTCCTGGCCCTCGGGGTGCTGCTCGCCGACATGATCCTGATGCTGTGGGCGTTCAGCCAGCAATTCGATGGATCTCTGAGCTCCCTTCAGTTGGTGGAACGGGTGAGTTGGGTGCCGGCCATTCACCTCGAGTGGTCCTTGGCGGCCGATGGCCTCTCTGCCCCCTTGGTGGTGCTCAGTGGGCTGGTCACCCTTCTGGCCGTGGGCGCCAGCTGGAGTGTGATCAAAAAACCCAGGCTCTATTTCGCCCTGCTGCTTGTTCAGGCCTCAGCCCAGGCCCTGGTGTTTCTCTCCCAGGACTTCCTTCTCTTCTTCCTGGCCTGGGAACTGGAGCTGGTGCCGGTTTATCTCCTGATCGCCATCTGGGGAGGCACCCAGAGGCAGTACGCCGCCACGAAATTCATTCTCTACACCGCAACGGCCTCCCTGCTGATTCTGGTGAGTGGCCTTGCCCTGGCCCTCTCTGGTGACACCTTCACCCTCAATCTGAGTGAGTTGGCCAGTCGATCCCCAGGAGGCACCTTTGGTTTGCTCTGTTACTTGGGGTTCCTGATTGGTTTCGGCGTGAAGCTGCCCATGTTCCCGCTGCACACCTGGCTGCCCGATGCCCATGGCGAGGCCAACGCGCCGGTGTCCATGCTCCTGGCTGGGGTGCTGCTCAAGATGGGTGGCTATGCCCTGCTCCGCTTCAACGTCCAGATGCTCCCCGAGGAGCATCTGCGCCTGGCGCCGGCCCTGATGGTGCTGGGCATCGTGAACATCATCTGGGGAGCGTTGAACGCCTTCGCCCAGGACAACGTGAAGCGACGCATCGCCTGCAGCTCCGTGAGCCACATGGGTTTCGTGCTGTTGGGCATCGGGGCCGTGGATGCCCTCGGCCTGAGTGGGGCCATGCTGCAGATGATCAGCCATGGGTTGATCGCGGCGGCGATGTTCTTCGTCACCGGGGTCTTCTACGAGCGCACCAAGACCCTGTCCATCCCCAAC
>JBJTQT010000073.1:0-3781 GCA_046075745.1 Cyanobium sp.
GCCAGGCCAGCTCTGGATCGGTGGACTCCACCGTCAGCAGCACATTGCCCGTGGGCACCCGGCTCCCCTCAGCCGCCGCCCGGATCCGCAGGGGCAACCAGCCCCCGTGCCCGTCGATCACCCGCTGCCAGCCCACCTTGTTGAACGGCAGTCCATGCAGCGCCCAGATCTCTTCTGCCTCCTGCAGATCCGCCTGCGAGATCGGCTTGTCGAACATCTGCGCCAAAATCATCTGCAGGCCAAACATCAGCGTTTCGCTGTGGGCCCCGCCTCGGCTCTCCAAATAGGCCCCCATCGCCGTCAGGTCATCGGGGTATTGGAGCCAATGGCTCGCCTTGTAGCTGTCGGTGTCCAAAAGAAGGGTGCAATCCATGCTGTGCGCTCCGCACGAAAGTGGATAGGTGGATCGGTGTGCTTCCGCCCGGTCAGCCCAGGCTTCAGCTGGCCACACAGTGGCTTTTGGGATGGGGGGTTGCAGGTGCTCCGGGGCCGCCCTTCAAGGGCGGGTCAAGAGGTGTTGGATGATTTGCAGGTGGTCTTCAAAGAAGGCGTCTTCCTGGGCGTAGACATCCGCCAGGGGCATCCAGAACGCCTTCTCCGCGTCATCGCCGCCCCGCACAGGTGGCAAGGGGCCCGGTTTGAGCTGGATCAAATAGGCATGGGTGATGATGCGCCCCCGAGCCGAGCGCCCCGGCGCATCAAACACCGCGCTGCAGGTGATCGAACCCTCCAACACCGGCTTGGGCACCTTGAGCCCCGTCTCCTCCTTGAGTTCGCGCAACATCCCCTCCAACACAAACTCCTCCTGCTTGAGGTAGCCCCCCGGCAGGGCGAGCAGACCTTGGCCAGGGCGCACCTTGCGGCGCACCACCAACACATGGCCGCTTTGGATCACCACCGCATCGGTGGTCACAAACGTCGGCGGGTAGGGCGCCACCGACCAGAGCTTGCGGTACTGGGCGATGTAGGCCGCCTCATCGGCGAGCCAGCGGTAGCGACCGCTCCCTTGATAGGCCTCCAGCCAATCCTTGACGCCAGCGAGTAGATCCTTCCCCCACTGTGTTGGCGGCTCACCAAGAAAGTAAGCCTGCCGAATCGCGGTGGAGTGGATCTCCCCCTGCAGCGCCACGGCTTCTTTCTCCCACTGGGGGAAAAAGTCCAAATAAGTGCTGGAGTGATCTTTGTGGTGGCCAAAGAGCACCACCCGATCGCCGTCCTCTGTGGCATCTGCCACTTTCTGCTGCACCTCTGTGATCCAGAGGTTGTCGGAATACAGATGATCCCGCAGCGGGATGAACTGCACCCGATCCAACAGCTCAGGTGGCAAGGCCTGACTGATCATCTCCTGGCGCTCGGCGCTGCTCCAGGGATTGCGGGTATCGGGCGCACATTTGTGGCTCCCGAGCAGTAGCAACAAGCGATCCGCCCGGTTGAGCGCTGCTTGCACCAACTGCAGATGGCCCCGATGAAAGGGCTGAAACCGTCCAATGAGGACGGCTGCGTCGTACGTCATGGTGACCTCAGACTCCCTGAGATGAAACCCGCCTCAACGGCAGGTGATCATGTTGTAAGGAGCCCTTGGCTGCTCGTCAGCAGCGGCTGCCTCGATGTAGGGAAGTGCTGACAGAGTTTGGTGGTGTTGGCTACGCCTACGGCTCAGATCTGTCTCCTGTGCTTAACCGCCAGGGAAAGATTGTTTGGCATCAACTCCAGATGATGCGCTCCAGCTCCAGCAGTTCAGGGGTGGCAAGCAAGGCGTCGATTGCCTCGAACAGGGCCTGGCGTTTGGCCGCCAGCGCCTGGAAGAAGCGCTCAGCCACCACCAACAGGTCCTCTCCAGGGGCCGGGGGGATGCCTGGAATGCTCATGGCGCCTCGTCTGCCGGCCCGCTCGATTTCATCGCTGAAACACTCCCAGATGAAGGCCGGCAGATCCTCATAACGCCCTTGGTTAATAGGAGAGCCGGGATCAGGGCACTTCCAGTAGGCGGAGAGCACCGCCGGAAACTGCGCCTCATCCAACACCACCAGGCGGGTGCCATCGGGGGATCTCGTCGGGCTGTTCTGTCACAACGCTGATGGCTCACCTGGGTCGCCAAGGAACTGGGCAAAGCCATGGCAGACCACCTGCAGAGCCTCTGAGCGCTCAGCAAAGGACGGCCAGCGACCGTAGAGGGGATTGGGACAATCCATGGCGCTAGAGCAGTGGGTACTCCTACGCGGGCTCTGGGGGTGCCGCTGATCGGTGGGAACAATTCGCCTCTGCCCTCAATCAATCGCAAACCTGCCCGCCACACGGCCAGGCTCCTCGGGCTCAACCTGGCTCAACCGCACCGGCGCCACCCCACAGGCCTGCTGCACATCCACCCACACCTCCACCGGCACCCCGAGGACATCAGCGATCTGCTGATCCTCCAGCCCCCGGGCCAGCAGCCGCCGGGCCTTGATCCACAGCTCCCGGTAGCGGTGGGGGATGCGCAGGGCAAAGCCCGTCTCCCGCAGGTGGTGCAGCAACTCTCCTTTCACCTTGGGCACCACGTAGCTCGATGGACGAAAGCCCCGGCTCGCATCAAAGCCCACCGCCGCTTTGCACAGCCCCTCATAGGCCGCACCGACCACGTCGTCAAACTCCAGGTCATGGCGGATGGCAAAGCGCCGCGCCTGCTGGTGGGCCAACCCCAGGTGCGTCACCGCAAAGTGGCGCTCGGCTGCTGTCATCGGCCGCTGGGGCTTGCGGCATCGTGCTCGGGGCCAGGAACTGGCCATGGGCCTATTGCATGGGGCATAGGCTAGACAAAGGCCAGTTGCTTAGTCAGCCGCCAGCAAGAGCAGGCACGCCAACAGGGCAGGATCGATGGAAATGCGATCCAGCAGGTGCATTGATCCACAATAGGTGGAACCGCCTGAGCAGATGAACCCGCCCCTTGATCAGGCCCAGCTGGAGGCCATCACGACCGCCTGCCGCAGCCACCATGTGGCACGGCTCCATGCCTTTGGCTCTGTGCTCAGGTCTGACTACCGACCTGGAGAAAGCGACATCGACCTCTTGGTGGAATTCCAGGATCTGGAGCCTGCCCAGTTGGCTCGGGCCTATTTTGCCTTGGAGGAGCAGCTCAGCCAGTCCATCGGTGGAACCGTCGATCTGGTTATGGCCACTGCTCTGCGCAATCCCATCGTCCATGCGGAGGTGGAGTCTTCCAAACAGCTGATTTATGCAGCGTGATTCCCAAGCTTTTCTGCTCGATGTTGTGGAAGCAGCCGAGGCCATCCTTGATGATGTAAGGGGGCTCAGCCTCAAGGATTACTGCGCTACACGGTTGATCCTGATGCAACGAGCAGAATATCTGCAATTGAGATGGAAAACAGTTCTACCCGCAACTTGGCAAGTCTCTTTTCTTTAGTATCGCTTGCCAGCGAGACATCCCGTTTGACTTCCTTTATACTATCAATATGCCTATGACGGACCGTTGCAAGGTATTCTGAAAGAGCAATAATTAAAGACAACAGGGAAAGAAGACTACCTGAGCTCATTGGTTTCGAAGGATCTACTTTTTTGAAGCGTACTCAAACTATGACTATCTTGATGCCAGTATCCGTGTAGATGTTGACAAATTGCTTGCTGATAGCTGCGTCGTGGTGGCAAGAAGCGTTGCATTAAGCATCATGCCAACTCCATAGCCAATGGCAAAGGAAACAACAACTGGGGCAGTGATGCCTCGGAGCGGAAAGCCGTGAGTCATAGCGAAAGCTGGGTGATGGATCTGTGCTCTCCTCAAGCTGCT
>JBJTQT010000074.1:0-2824 GCA_046075745.1 Cyanobium sp.
GCCAGGCTGAGGGCGGTGGTGGGGGTGTAGAGGAGGCCGTTGCTGGCCTGGCCGGGCAGGAAGTTGGCGTGGGTGGCGATGTGCAGCTGGCGCACGCCGGGGACCCGGGCCTGCTCCAGCAGCGCTGAGGGGGTGAAGGCCTCATCCAGCAGGAGGGTGGCGGGGTGCTCCGCCGCCAGGGCCTGGAGCTCTTGGCGCACCATGGGTAAGGGTTCGAGGCCCTGGCGGAAGCTGGTGGCGCCGGCAAGCAGCAGCTGGGCCTTGCCGCTGGGCTGGCCCAGGCGGGCGGGATCCAGATCAATTAGTCCCAGGGCGGGGGTGATCGTGAGGGCCAGGGCCTCTCCCAGGGGGCGGCCATCGAGGGGCAGAGCGGCAAAGGGGATGGCCTGCAGTCCCCGATCCGCCTCCACCAGCAGGGCCGTCACGCCCCGTTCCCGCAGGGCGGGGGCGAGGGGTTCGAGGAGGGCTTGGGCGAGCTGGCGAGCGGGGTCGCGCTCGGGATTGGGAGGGGCGGCGGCGCGGCGGCTGAGCTGGCGCTGGAAGGAGCGAATCCAGCCATCGAGGCGAGCGCGGGGGAGCTCGAGGCTGCGGCTGAGGGGCTCGCCGATGGCGGTGAGCAGGATGGCGGTGAGGCGGGTGGTGCCTGTGGGTTGGTCTTCCCGCTGCAGGTTGAGGATGGCGGGGGAGTAGGGGGCCAAAGGGGAGCGCTGGCTGGCCTGGCCCAGGCGCTGCTTCAGCTCCTCGATGCTGCGGAGCTTGCCAGCGCTGGGGGAGAGGCCCAGCTGCTGGGCCGTGGCGGCCAGGGTGCGCTGCTGCCACTCCGACAGGGCGGCGCCCGGGGCCTCCTGGTTGAGGGAGGTGGTGATCGCCACGGCACTCTCGGCGGCCCGCTCCAGGGAAGCCACCGCCTGGGGGGGGCGGAAAGCAAGAGTTTCTGCCATCACGGGCGCGGCGGCGAGAGCAGCGGCGGGCGCGGCGGCGAGCGTGGCGGCGCCGAAGGGGCTGGTGGCTTTCAGCTGGGCGGCGGCCTGCTGTTGAAACAGCCCGCTCAACCGCTCAATGATGGGCTGCTTCACATCCTGTGCTGGTGTGCGGATTCCTCCTCTGCCCCTGAGGCCCACGATGTTCACGATGCCGATGTCTTGAAGTTCTCCCTCCTGCACCATGAGCGTGGTGGCGAGGATTGGCGAGGGTTCGGCGATCGTCACCTCGGCCTCGGGCCCGGATTGAACCTGAATCAGCGCAAACTCCACGGCCTGGGTGAAGCTGCGGCTGGCATCGGCGAAGGCATCCAGCCGGCTGGCGCCGAGGGCCACGGCCCCGAGCTCGTTGAACACCCCGATTTCGCCCATGGCATGGTCGCGGTTGGCGGCGTCGAAGGCGGGGCCGCTGCGGGTCAGCAAGGCGGAATCGGTGATCTGGATCGGGCGGGGGCCGTTGTTGACCAGGGAGATACTGCCGGCGATGTTGGCCAGCCCCTGGCCGCCCTCGGCTCGGCTGGAGGCATCGATCAAGGACCCCTCGCTGATGGCGATGCCGCCCTTGGAGCCGATGTTAATCACACCACCACTGAAGCTACTGGAGTAGCCCAAGCTAAATACTTTGTTCTCCCGGTCATTACCGAAATAGCCTTCACGCTTGCCCGGGGTGATCGTGAGCAAGGGGCTGGCCAGGCCGCCGCCCGTGGTGGTTTGCAGGGTGAGCAGCTGGGTGTGCGTCAGGCTGATCGGGGCGCTGCTGGAGCTGTTGAACAGGGTGATCTGGCCGCCTCGAAAGCCGTAGGGCCGCCACGGCGCCCCTTCCCCGTCCTCCACCAGGGGGGCAGAGGCGCTGCCCTGGATCAGGGGAAAGCGATCGCCGGCGGCCACCAGCGTGGAGGAGGCCAGGGCGATGCCGGAAGCGCTGCTCAGGGTGATCGTGCCGCCCCCCATGCCCTGGCTGGCCGAAAGCCGGGATCCCGCGATCCGCAGGCCTTCGCCCCCTTCCCGCCCGTCCACCACCAGCGTGATCGCCCCCGCCGGGCTATTGAGGCCATCGGCCACGATGGTGCTGGCCTCCAGGGCCATCCCCTGGGCGGCCTGGAGCACCACCAGCCCGCTGCGGCTCCGCGGCAGTGGCGCCCCATCTCCCTGGGCCTCAGAGAAGGTGCTGAGGCGGCTTTGCCTCAGGCGCAGGTGGCCGCCAGCGGCCAGGGCAATGGTGGGGGGCAACTCAGAGCCCGCCCGGGTGTTGGCGCTGTAGGCGTCGCTCCAGGCCGCATCCAGCTGGCTGCCCTCCAGCTGAAGATCCCCCTCGGCCTGCAGGGCGATCGTGCCATCGGGGGCCCGCAGCTGGCTGCCGCTGGCCGCCACATCCTGGCCGCTGAGGCTGAGCCGGGAGCCCAGCAGCTGGCTGGAGGCGAGCTGGAGCTTCCCCTCGGCCCTCACCTCGATCGTGCCATCGGGAGCGTGGAGCTGGCTGCCTGTCGCCGCCACATCCTGGCCGCTGAGGCTGAGCCCGGAGCCCAGCAGCTGGCTGGAGGCGAGCTGGAGGTTCCCCTCGGCCCTCACATCAATCGTGCCATCGGGAGCGTGGAGCTGGCTGCCAGTCGCCGCCACATCCTGGCCGCTGAGGCTGAGCCCGGAGCTCTGCAGGTGGCTGGAGGCGAGCAATAGATCGCCGTTGCGGGCTTCAAGGGTGATGGGACCCAGCTCATCCCCTTGCCCGGCCTCCAGAGCTACACCGTTCAACTCCACAGCCCCGCCGCTGAGGCGTAAGCTCTCGCCAGAGCGCAGAGTTGTGGCCGCCGCGCCCGGCGCTCGAATCGGGCCCGAGCCGGCATCGA
>JBJTQT010000075.1:0-2671 GCA_046075745.1 Cyanobium sp.
GATCGCTTCCATGGCCACCTTGGCCTTGAAATCAGGGCTGTGGGTTCGTCGCTTGCTCATCGTTGGGAAGCCCCTAGTGGGGGTGGTGCCCCGCCTAAGAGGTTAACGATGGGCCCTGTCCAGAAAAGCCAGACCACCTCAGCTGACGCCCCTGGAGGCAGCTCAACAGGGAGCTGCAGCATGACCACACCCACCCACTCTCATAAGGCCTGGACCGATAAAGGGGGTCACGTCAGTCGCGGAGGTTTATGGGTAATCAAGAGCCGAGTTGATAAATGTACTGGGCTAAGAAACTTGCCGCCTGCGTTCCTCCTTGCCGCAACTCCCTTTGTGTATCCGACAAACCGCGTGGCTCCCCTTTGTGCCGCAGGTATTGCATTACTTATGCGGAGAGCAATAGTTGCTCATTTGCTCAAGGTCGTCCTGCGAGCGGTGCAAGCAACTCAGATCGGTACCATGCGCGGCTATTCCCAACGGAATTGGGTATCTTCCGGCAGAGAGTAGTATTTCTTCATCCATTTTTCGATCAATGGGTTCTGGTAGGGCATCGTTGAGGCAAACCGGGGGCTGGGGAGCTTATAAAGACGGATTGGTTGTTCCGTCGCATGCCCTGCTCGGTAATCGAGTTTAGTAGTCCACAGTTTGTAATGATTGTAGGTGTTGGCCGGAAGATTGGAACGGTAGCCCCTATAAACGGACCCGGCATTGCTCAGAGCCCCAGGCAAGATCAGCAGTGCAGCTAATGCTGCAAACATTTGAGCCCGAGGCGGTTGACAGGGAACAAGCTGCAAAGCGTGAGTAATAACTGGAAACAGCAGAAAATAAAAGATTAGCAGTGAATACCCCGCAACATACGGAGCTAATAGGAGAATAAGCAGTGAGGCCAGGGCGCCGGCATATAGAGCCGCAATACTACGACCAAAGGCAACTTCATCGCGAAGTAGAACCAGCAATACCCCATAGCCTAAGAACAAGAGTAAAGCGAAGATTGTGATCGATAAATGCCAGGCGAAAATTAGGCAGATCACTCCAGTGCCTGCAGTTATTGCGTATGAGCGCTGATAACCTCGTACTGCAATGAACCTGATTGCCAGAATCGCCATCGACAACAGAAAGAGAAGAAGGAATGTATGCCCTTCGGGATTAACCACCAGCAATTTGATCAAAGAGCGGGCGTTTATGACCACTGTATTTATGAGGTGGCCGTCAGGATAGACCGTGCCTTGTTGGCGCTTGAAATTCCCCGGAGCTAAGACTACAAGAAGACTAGCGGTAAAGACGGGCAGGAAAAGTAGCACATCGCGTCTGAGTCGTCTGACGTCTCCCAACGAATCCAGTTGATCGAGGAATACCCACGCGAGAAAAAAACCGATTACTGCCAAAGCCATCATTTCATGGAAGCATGCTGCGACGCCCAGTAGCAACCCAGAAGCGATACTGAGTTGTCCCCAGCGCTTCACGAGCCAAATTCCGCCGAGCAGAAAGGGAATCCCCCAGACGTAAGTCGAGGCTGCGGTATACCAATATAGCCCCCCCGCTAAAGTAAAAACGGGAAGAGCAAGGTAGAGGGTGATTGGAATCAGAACAGGAGGACGAATTGCGGCATGGTCGGACCCCAGTTTCAGGCTCAGAACTACAATGGCAAGGATGGCGGTAACTTGAAACAAACGAACGTATTCAAGCCCAAGTTTGAAGAGGTAGATTAGGATCCCTAACGCAGTTACTCGCCCGGTCCAGTTGAGGTACATACCTCTTAAAAAGTTCATCAAGTGATGAAAGTCGAAATTTTGACCAAGAAAGCCGTGCGATTCGCCGACAACATAGTCAAGTACCGCAAGGCCCCAATCGTCGTAATATGGAAATACCAATAAATGCTGGGCAATCAAAAAAATGAAAAAGAGAGCGAGCGCAAAGTAGGAAGCCGCTCGGCGGAGAGCTTCAAATTTGGGTAAAGTACTAATCATTTTCATCTCAGAAGCTGGCATTAGGAGGTTCCTCCTATCACCCGTTCTCTCTAACCAGAGGACCCTCTTAACCCTACACTAAACACGGACTCCCGGATTTGGTGATAAGACATCGCTTTTATCGTTTTTCTGGCGGCGCCCGCCCGAGTCCCCTGCTGTGGTGTAATTCCATGGATACCCCCACCCCGGTGTAGCCGGGGTGGGGGCAGGGCCGACTGAAAGTCCGTCACAGGTCGGCTGGTGCGGCCATGCTGGTGCCTGTTTTGTCGGGACTGCTCTCGTCCTTTGGCCGACCCCGCTGCCACTGCTGATCTGATCGCCTTCTTGCAGGCGTTGCCGGAAGGCCGCAAGCGCCGAGGCGTCCGCTACCCGCAGTGGTTGCTGCTGCTGATGGCGATCCTGGGCATCCTCTCTGGCTGCCGCAGCGCCCGGGATCTGGAGCGTTTTGCCTAGCCGCAGGCTTCTCCGCAGGAGTAGCGCCATCACCGGGCGTTCGCCGCAGCCCTGGATCTGGAGCTGCCCAAGGCACCCTGCGACTCCACCTTTCTCTACCTGTTTGAGCGGGTGGAACTCGAGGCGCTCTTTGGGTTGCTCAGGGAGTGGATGATCGCCCAGATCGCTGATCAGGACAAGGATTTTGATCAGCTGATCTGCGATGGCAAAACCCTGCGGGGCTCTGCCGCGCAGCCCGATGGCGCCGATGGCGC
>JBJTQT010000076.1:0-5365 GCA_046075745.1 Cyanobium sp.
CGGTCTCATTCCGGCCTGAGGGCCAGCCCCAATCCCAACGGCAAATCCCCTGCAGGCCAAGGGAATTGCCAGTAACTCCAAGGGATGTCAACGAATGGGTCGCCTGAGATTCGAACTCAGGACCAATCGGTTAAAAGCCGAGTGCTCTACCGCTGAGCTAGCGACCCCGGTGCGCTCCGTTCCAGCCCAAGGGATGGTCGTGATCGCTTTGCGAAGGTATCACCCAGGGCGGGCGGGCCACAATGCGCCACTGACGCGACGCTGAACCATGGAGAGGGCGCAGGAGGATCGGAAAGGCAGCGGGCCCTGGCCCTCCCCCAGCATTCATCCCCAGGCGTGGGTTGCCGAATCGGCAGTGGTGGTGGGGAATGTGACACTCGAAGCCGGGGCGAGCCTCTGGCCCACCGCCGTGGCCCGGGGGGATGTGTGTGCCGTGGTGGTGGGACGCGACAGCAACGTGCAGGATGGGGCCGTGCTCCATGGGGATCCGGGCCAACCGGTGCGGATCGGGGCCGAGGTGACCATTGGCCATCGGGCCGTGGTGCATGGGGCGACGCTGGAGGATGGCTGCCTTGTGGGGATCGGTGCCATCGTGCTGAATGGGGTCACGGTGGGAGAAGGGGCCCTGGTGGCCGCAGGTGCCGTGGTGACGAAGGATGTGCCCGCCGGGGCCCTGGTGATGGGCGCTCCCGCCCAGGTGAAGCGCCAGCTCACGGAGGAGGCCATGGCTGAACAACGGCTCCATGCACGCCGCTACCGCCAGCTGGCCCAGGCCCATGCGGGGCGGAGCGTGATCACGGGGTTCGGAGATCAGTGAGATGGCTGGTGCCGCGTTACAAGCGGCCACCGAGACACCGGAGCTCAGCCTCTGATCCTTAAGATCACACTCAACTGACTTGCCCCCTCCATGGATCTCCGGGTTGTGCTCGTTGCCGCTCCCATCATCCTGGCCGCCAGCTGGGCCGTGTTTCACATCGGCCGGGCCGCCGTGGGGCAGCTGCAGCTCTTCCTCAAGCGCGCCAAGGCCTGAGCACTGTCCAGATCCGGCTCGCGGATGAGGGCCAGCACGCCTTGAATACCCCTGTCCTGGTGATCGGCGCTGGGCTGGCGGGCACGGAAGCGGCCTGGCAGGTGGCGGCGGCAGGGGTGCCGGTGACGCTGGTTGAGATGCGGCCGGTCCGCCGCTCCCCCGCCCACCACAGCGCTGAATTCGCCGAGCTGGTCTGCAGCAATAGCTTCGGGGCTCTGGCGAGCGATCGGGCGGCAGGCCTGCTCCAGGAGGAACTCCGGCGCCTGGGCTCCCTGGTGATCCGCACCGCTGATGCCCACGCCGTGCCCGCAGGCGGGGCTCTGGCGGTGGATCGTGGCCGCTACAGCGCAGCCCTCACTGAAGCCCTGGATGGTCACCCCCTGGTGACCATCGAGCGACGGGAGCAGACCGCCCTGCCGCCGGCGGATCAGATCACGGTGCTGGCCACCGGCCCCCTCACGGCAGAGGCCCTGGCAATGGATCTGCGGGCCTTCACCGGCCTGGAAGCCTGCCATTTCTTCGATGCGGCCAGCCCGATCGTGGAGGGGGAAAGCATCGATCTGAGCGTGGCCTTCCGGGCCTCCCGCTACGACAAGGGCGATGCGGATTACATCAACTGCCCCATGGGCCAGGAGCAGTACCTGGCCTTCCGCGATGCCCTGCTGGCGGCCGAGCAAGCCCCGCTGAAGGACTTCGAGCAGGAGAACGCCTGTTTCTTCGAGGGCTGTCTACCGATTGAAGAGCTCGCCCGCCGTGGGCAGGACACCATGCGGTATGGGCCGCTCAAACCCATCGGCCTCTGGGATCCCCGCTGGGGAGATCTGCAGGACCGGGAGGTGCGCAGGGCCCGGCGGGCCCATGCGGTGGTGCAACTGCGCCAGGAAGATCGAGAGGGGCGTCTCTGGAATCTGGTGGGCTTCCAGACCAACCTCCGCTGGGGCGAGCAGGCCCGGGTATTTCGCCTGATTCCTGGCCTGGAACAAGCGGAATTCGTGCGGTTCGGCGTGATGCACCGCAACACCTTCCTCGACTCCCCCAGGCTCCTGGATCCCACCCTGCAGTTCCGCCGTCGGCCCACCCTGCTGGCAGCAGGGCAGATCACAGGCACCGAAGGCTACGCGGCGGCAGTCGCCGGGGGCTGGCTGGCGGGCACCAATGCCGCACGGCTCGCCCTCGGCAGGGCACCGCTCACCCTGCCGCCCACCACCATGGGGGGAGCCCTCACCCACTTCATTGCCCAGGCACGAGACGGTGACGACAGGCGAAGGGGGACCTTCCAACCAATGCCCCCCAACTTCGGCCTGCTGCCCGTGCTGGACCAGCGCATCCGCGAGAAACGGCTCCGTCATGGCGCCTATCGCGACAGGGCCCTCCAAGCTCTCGACAATCTGGAGTGGATCCCTCAGTTGATGAGTGCAGGCTGAGGCAACGTCAACTGATCAAGTTCCGCGAAGGTCCATCAGCAAGTGTTGCGCAAATCCCAAGACAACCTTTGCAGGCAGGAACGGGTAGGGGAGACGCACGTATCACTTGCAGGAGAAGCCCATGCACGCGGCCCATGCACCGCGATCAGGAGCAGGGAGCTTCCGGACTGATCCATCTTTTTCTCCTTTTAACTTCTCCTTTCAACGCCCACGTTTTCAACACCCGATCCAACACCCGTTTGCTTCCTTTCGCCATGATCCGTCAACCATTTCGGCTGGATGGTCTCCTGATGCGAGGTCGGCCCCTGGTGGCCACCTTTGCTGCCGTGATCCTTTCGGCCGTGCTCCTCATTCAGGCTTCCACCGCAGCGGCCGCCACCCTGTCAGAAGACATGGTGCAGGCCAGCAAGGACGCCTGCGTCAACCTGGCCAAGCGCCGTGGCTTCACGGTGGACCAGGTGATCAGCGCCCAACCCGCTGGAGGTGACAGCGCCAGTGTGGTGCTGAAGCTGATGAAGGCCGGTTAGCCCTATGAGTTCAAGTGCGGCTTCTCCCAGGACATCGGCCACTTCGTGGCACCAGCGCCGGCACCAGCTGCAGCGCCCAACGCCCAGCGCAGTGCGGTGGCACAGGCCCCCGCCGCCGTGGCCCAACGGCCTTCAGCCCAGGTGACGGCACCCCAGGCCCAACCCCGACAGGAGATCCGCAGGGATCGGGCCGTGGTGGTAAACCGGAACCGGCAAGGACAGGCTGACGCCAACGTGACCACCGACCGCTCCAAGGGAGGATTCAACGCAGCCTGGTTGCTGCCTCTGCTGCTGCTGCCTCTTGTCGCCATCCTCCTCCGCAAGAGGGAAGAGGAGCCTGTGGCCACCACCAAGGTCGCGGCGCCAACCGTCGTGAAGACCACCACCATCGAAGCGCTGCTGCGCAACCAGGACACCGCCATCGAGGTGCGTTCCGGAGCTGGGACCAGCCATGCAGTCACCCGCACCCTGCCTGCAGGGAGCCGGGTGCGCCTCAGCGGTCGTTATGAGAACGATTGGGCAGAGTTGGCTGAGAGCGGCTGGATCCTCATCGACTCCCTGTCGGCTGATCCCCGTGTCACCAACGTCAAGAGCTTCTGAAGCAACTTGGCCTGAACGGGAACCATTGCCGCTCTTTCGATCTGCGGGCTATCTGCGGGTGCTTGGCTCAAGCACCCGTTTTTTATTGACAACACACGTAAAAAGACAGACAACGCAACCCCGTTATCGATCAATCGTGCTTCCGTCAAGATCCGGTAAGACCACGAAAGAGATTCGGTGCGGATCTGGAGGGGTGGCCTCAGAGCCGATAGGTTGAGCAGGGGTCGAGCCTCATGACCCGATGCTTCATGACCCGATGAGGTGACACATCAGGCAGCGGACTGCTTGCTTTTTGTGGCATCTATTCTCTCTCCGTTCTTTCTTCTTTCTATCAACAATGGCCACCCGCACCGTTATTGGTCTGTTGGCTGAGAAAAAGCATGCCGAAGAGGCGCTGAATGCCCTTGCAGCTGCTGGTGTGCACCGCGATGCGCTGGATCTGCTCAGCGCCGATGATGCCTCTGATGCTCCCTAGCTTCATGCCCTCTCCGATCTGGTTCCCGAGCCCGATCTCTCCATCTACCTGGAAGGGGTGCGTCAGGGTGGTACCCTCCTGACGGCTCGGGTTCCTGCTGAGTCCGAAGCCCGCGCTGCCGAAATCATTGGCGCCAATGCTCCTGTGAACATCCGCGAGCACACTGTTAAACTCAAGGCCCGCAATCCAGAGCTGAAGGCTGAACTGATTGACGCCAAGCACGACCCCAACGTTCTGGAAGTTGTGGAAGAAGTGGTGGAGCTCGGCAAGGAGAAGGTGGAATCCGGCCGCATGCGCATCTACAACCTGGTGTCTGAAAGCAAGGTCTCCAAGAGCATCCCCCTAGTGGATGAAACCGTGACCGTGCAACGCCGCACCGTGAACCGCGATGCCCTGGAGGATGCCTTCAAGGAGCGCGTGTTCGAGCTCTCCGAGTTCGACGAGCGGGCCATCGTGAGCAAGCGTGCCCAGGTGGTGGAGGAAGTGAACCTCGCCAAGCAGGCCGAAACCCGCGACAAGACCGTCACCGAGACCGTGCGTCGTTCCGACGTGCGCGCTGAGCGGGTGGAATGCTGATGGCAAGGTGATCGAAACCGTACAAACCACTGAGCGCAACTGAGCCTCTCGCACAGTCCGTCAACCACGGGGGCTTCGGCCCCCTTTTCTTCCCTCTCTGCATGATCGGACGCTTACTACGGCTCCTGCTGGGTAGCGAAGCTACTGTCAGTGAGGATGCCGGGAAATCTCAACCTCCCTCTCCCAACCCTTCCAGCCCACGGAGTGCCACCGTGATTACCCCAGACGCCAGCTCAAGCACCGATGCCTTTGTGATCGTCGGCGAAAATGGCGAAGCCTACAAATTGCTGCAGCGCTATCAGGACAACGGCATCAACTATTTGGTGCTGGGCCGGGCCGATGGCGCCCAGGTGACGCTCCCCCACAGTGAACTCATCCAGAAGGATCACGGGCGCTGGTTGCTGAGTGATGCCGTGCGGGACGCACGGGGCCTGGTGATCCCTGTGGTGGAGGAAACCCTGGAGGTGAGCCGCGAGCGGGTGGAAACCGGCCGCGTGCGCATCAGCAAAACCGTTGAGGCGCGCGAGGTCGTGGTCGATGACCCCCTTCGCCGCGAAACCGTGCGCGTAGAGCACGTGCCGATCAACCAGGTGGTGAGCGGCGAGGTGCCCCAGGTGCGGGAAGAGGGGGATGTCACCGTGATTCCCATCCTCGAGGAGCGGGTCGTGACCCGCACGGAACTCGTGCTGGTGGAAGAGCTGCGCATCCACCGCGATCGGAGCGAATACCACAA
>JBJTQT010000077.1:0-20780 GCA_046075745.1 Cyanobium sp.
CGGCGCGGTCGGCCGCACCCCCCTCATCCGCCTGCGGGCCCTGAGTGAACTCACGGGCTGCGAGATC
Source organism: Cyanobium sp. (assembly GCA_046075745.1). GTDB lineage: Bacteria > Cyanobacteriota > Cyanobacteriia > PCC-6307 > Cyanobiaceae > Cyanobium. The sequence goes on from JBJTQT010000077.1 coordinate 68, forward strand.
CTGGGCAAGGCCGAATTCATGAACCCCGGGGGATCGGTCAAAGATCGCGCGGCCCTCGGCATCCTCCAGGAAGCGGAAGCCAGTGGTGTGCTCAGGCCAGGGGGCACCGTGGTGGAGGGAACGGCGGGGAACACCGGGATCGGCCTCACCCATCTGTGCAATGCCAGGGGGTACCGCGCCCTGATCGTGATTCCTGAAACCCAGTCGGCGGAAAAGATCGGCCTGCTCCGCAGCCTCGGGGCGGAGGTCCGCACCGTGCCGGCGGTGCCCTATGCGGATCCCAACAACTACGTCAAGCTGTCTGGCCGCCTGGCCGAGGAGATCCCCGGAGCCCTCTGGGCCAATCAGTTCGACAACCTTGCCAACCGCCGGGCCCACTACGCCACCACAGGCCCGGAGATCTGGGAGCCGTGTGAGGGCCGGGTGGATGCCTGGGTGGCGGCCACCGGCACTGGCGGCACCTATGCCGGTGTGGCCTTGTTCCTGAAGGAGCGCAACCCAGCCGTGCGTTGTGTGCTGGCCGATCCCTATGGCAGCGCCCTCTACCACTGGGCCACCTCCGGGGAGCTGCGCAGCGAGGGCAACTCCATCACCGAGGGCATCGGCAACAGCCGTGTCACCGCAAATCTGGAGGGGGCGCCCATCGATGACGCCGTGCGGGTGGTGGATCAGGAGGCCCTGCAGACGATCTACAGACTCCTCTGGCAGGAGGGGCTGTTCATGGGGGGCTCGGTGGGCATCAATGTGGCCGCCGCCGTGGAGACGGCCCGCCGCCTCGGTCCCGGTCACCGCATCGTCACCGTGCTGTGCGACAGCGGAGACCGCTACCGTTCCCGCCTTTACGAGGCGGATTGGCTGGCCTCCAGAGGGCTCAGCCAGCCCCAGCGCGACCCTCTGCCGGTGGCTCTGTGACGCTTCCAGCGCCCGCCACGGGCCAGATGATTGCTGGCCGATACCGCCTCGAACAGTGCCTCACCGGCAGCGGTGGCCCCCAGGGAGAGCTCTGGCTGGCACGGGATACCCTCGCTGCTGATGCGCCAGCGGCCCTAAGGCGGCTGGGTCCCGATCGGGACCAGCCGCAGGCCCGACGTCTCTGGTCCAGGCTGCAGGGGGTGTTGCATCCCCAGGTGCCCAGGCCGGGTGCGGCGATCAGTGAGGGAGACGACCTCTGGCTCGTGCGGGAGTGGCAGGCGGGCCGCACCTATGCCCAGCTGCTGGCCACCCGTCAGGAGCGCCAGCTGGTGTTCGGAGCGGGGGAAGTGCTCCTGCTTCTGCGCCAATTGCTGCCGGTGCTGGTGGCGCTCCACAGCCAGGATTTGCTGCATGGCGACCTGACCCCCGCCAATGTGTTGCGGCGGGACAGCGACGGCCAGCCCGTGCTGCTGGATTTCGGCCTGCTGCGGGGTCCCGAGGGGGGTGTGGTGGGGGCGACCCCCGGCTATGCCCCCCCCGAACTGCTCAAGGGCGCCCCCCCTGAACCCTGGATGGATCTCCATGCCCTCGGGGTGATGGCGCTGGAGCTGCTCAGCGGCGACAAGCCTGAGCGCCTGCTGGATCCCCAGACGATGGAGTGGCGCTGGCCCTCTTCCCTGGATCAGGAGCCCGCCCTGCGCTTGCAGCTGGAACGGCTGCTCAGCAGGGATCCAGCCCGACGCTTTGAGACGGCGGCCCAGGCCCTTGCCGCCCTCCAGGCCCTGCAGATGCCGGAGAGCACCGGGCCCGTTCCCAGGGCCGACCGCACCGTCGTGCTGGTGCCATCGGCACCTGCCTCGGGTTCTGAGGACGAGCCCTCCGACTCTCAGTCCCCTGGCTCAGCTTCAGTCTCTGCTGCTGAGGCCGCCCCTGACGCACGCCCGTCCTTCACGATTGCTCCTGACCGCAGGGAGCCTGATGCCCCTTCCAGTGAGGCGTTGCCGGAGCCTGAGCCCGCCAGGCCGATGCCTCCCCCCACCCCACGCCGTCCGGCCACGCCCGCCCGCGCCCGCCAGCTCGAGCGGGAGGAGAAAGCCGAAGGTGGCCTCTGGCCGGTGCTCCTGGCCCTGGTGGTGTCGGCCATTGCCGGCACGGCGATCGGTTGGTGGTGGTTGAGTCGAGGCGCGGGCCCCTCCAGTTCCGGGGCGGTGACCGCCCCCCAGGAGGCTGCTCCCAGCCTGCCCCCGGGAGAGGTGGATCAGAGGGAGCAGCTCATCAGCCGGCTGCGCGCCATGCAGATCGATCGTGGCTGGTTTCTGGACCTAGTGAATGCCAGCCTCCTGGTCCAGTACCCCGAGCGTCGGGGGCGCCTTCCCAGCGATTCCCTGGAGGATGCCCCCCTGCGAAAGGCCTGGAATGGGTTGGCGGAAGATTGGCTGGCCCGGGTAGAGCAGCTTCCACTGGCCATCCGCCGCCGGCTCGGCAGTTTTTCCGCCGCCGACTGGGAGCAGCGCCAGAAGAGTCTGGCCGACCAGGGGCTGAGCTCTGAGGTGCTGCAGCAGCTGGTCTCGGGAAGCGCCCAGAATCTTCTGCCTGGTCGATCCAGCGGGGGGATGCCCGAGGAGCCCTTCCGTCAGCTCTGGTATGCCGCGGCCGTGCAGATCCTGGAAAATCTTTCCATCGAGCCGATCGATGCCCGTCCCCAGGTCACCCAGCTGCTCGCTGCAGACGTGCCGGCCAATGGGGCCAGGCTGTTTCCGATCCGGCTCCCCGCAGGCCATGCCCTGGTGTTGGGGGTGAATGGCACGCCGCTGCTGCAGATGAGCGTCTATGGGGCCGATGGCCGTTCCCTGGCGCCACGGGGCCCGCTGCGGGTGGTGAATCTGGGAGTGCAGGAGACCTCGCCGGTGCAGCTCCTGGTCACCAATGAAGGGGTGGCGCCTTCACGGATCAGTCTGTCGTTGCGGGCCGATCCACCACCACCGGCTCCTGTTGAAACCCCGCAGACGAGCCCGCCCAGTGAGGCCTCACCCAAAGAGAGCAGCCCCCCGGCCAGCCCATCCGATGCCTCCCCATCTTCTCCATCCCCACCTCCACCTCCACCTCCTCCAGTGCCAGCGGAGGAGACTCCACCAGCGGCCCCTCCTTCTGCGGCTCCCCAGCCGCCCGCGCCGGCAACGCCCTGAGCTTCGGGCATTCTCCCAGGGCTTCCCAGGGCTAGATTCGGGCGATGGCAGCGCGGGTTTCCTTGGCCTCCTGCCGGCGTTTCTCCTCGTGGCGCTTGTCATGGAGCTTCCGCCCCCGTGCCAGGCCGAGGGTCACCTTGATCCAGGAGCCCTTGAGGTGGAGATTCAGGGGGATCAGGGTCAAGCCCTTCTGTTCCAGGGCGACGCGAAATTTCTCGATTTCACGGCGGTGGGCCAGGAGTTTGCGCACCCGGAGAGGTTCGTGATTGAAGAAGCGGCCGGCATGGCTGTGGGGTGAGATGTGCACGTTGTGCAGTTGCAGTTCGCCATTGCGGATCAGGCAGAAGCCATCGCGAAGGTTGCACTGCCCCGCCCGGATCGATTTCACTTCCGTTCCCAGCAGCTCGATGCCGGTTTCGAGGGTCTCGAGAATCTCGTATTGGTGGCGGGCAAACCGGTTGTCGGCCAGGAGCCGCGTGGAGGGGTCTCCCTTGGCTGTGCCCCCTCGCCTGCCGGGCCCCTTGGCCATCGTGCCTCTGTGGATGAGCTGACGTTAGGCCTTGGCCATGGGATGGCGTCGGGCCACGCCTGTCGTGACCAGGATCTGTCCGGTACCCTCCCCCCATGGCGATCGTCTCCTCCCAGGCCAGTCCGTCTCCGAGCAATCGCCCTTCGCACCCCAGGACTTCTCCCCCGGGTGCCATGGGCTCCAAGGCTCGCCTGGTGGATCCTGGGGAGCGAGCAGAGGATCGGGCCCTCGAGGCTGAGGATCACCGCCGGGAGGACAGCCTCCGCCCGCGCCGCCTGGCCGACTACATCGGTCAGGAGGACCTCAAGCAGGTTCTGGCCATTGCGGTGGCCGCCACCCGTGGCCGCGGCGAAGCCCTGGATCACGTGCTGCTGCATGGGCCACCAGGTCTGGGCAAGACCACCATGGCCTTCGTTCTGGCGGAGGAACTGGGGGTGCGCTGCCGCATCACCAGTGCCCCGGCGCTGGAGCGACCGCGTGACATCGTGGGTCTGCTGGTGAATCTGCAAGCCAACGATCTGCTGTTCATCGATGAGATCCATCGCCTGAACAGGGTGGCCCAGGAGATCCTCTATCCCGCCATGGAGGATTTCCGGCTGGATCTCACCGTGGGCAAGGGCACCACTGCCCGCACCCGCAGTCTCCCCCTCGCCCCCTTCACCCTGGTGGGGGCCACCACCCGAGCGGGGGCCCTGAGTTCACCGCTTCGGGATCGTTTCGGGCTGATTCAACGGCTGGAATTTTATGGCCTGGATGATCTCCAGGCCATCGTGGAGCGCGCCGCCCGGCTCCTTGCCCTGGATCTGGAGGAGGCTGCAGCGCGGGAGGTGGCCCGCCGTTGCCGCGGCACCCCGCGGATCGCCAATCGCCTGCTCCGCCGGGTGAGGGATTTCGCCACGGTGGAGGGGATGTCCCCGATCGGTGTGGAGGTGGTGGCGAAGGCTTTACAGCTTCATCGGGTGGATGGCCAGGGGCTGGATGCCAGCGACAGGCACTTCCTCAGGCAGCTGCTGGAGAGCCACGGCGGTGGACCCGCCGGACTCGATACCCTGGCGGCAGGCCTGGGTGAAGATCCCGCCACCCTGGAGACCGTTGTGGAGCCCTTTCTTTTGCAGCTTGGCTATGTGCAGCGCACCCCCCGGGGGCGGGTGCTCACCGAAGCGGGTCGCACCTATCTGACCTCCACTGGAGGGGCCCTGGCATGACTCTGCGGCAAGGCCTCAGGGTGGTTCTCATCGGCTGTTTGGTGGTCTGCTTGAGCCTGCTGGCTCCACCGGCTGAAGCCCTGCAGAGCGCGGAGGTGGCCGGTTCTGCCCGGCGTTTCGAGCAGGCCCTCAGTGCCTCCCGGGAGGGGCACCTGGATGAGGCGCTGGACCTCTGGACCCAGGTGCTGGAAGCCACTCCGATGGATGCGGCGGCCTGGAGCAACCGCGGCAACGTGCGGCTGATGCTGGGGGACGCCGAGGGGGCGATCGCTGATCAGACCCACGCCATGGAGATCGATCCCAGCCATCTGGATCCCCATCTCAACCGCGGCACGGCGGAAGAGGCCCTGGGGCGCTGGCAGGCGGCCGAGGCCGACTATCGCTGGATCCTGGCTCGCGACCCCCAGGAATCCGCGGCGCTTTACAACCTCGGCAATGTGCAGGGCTCCCTCGGAGAGTGGGACGAGGCCCGCGCCAGTTTCACGGCCGCCGCTGAGGCCCGCCCCGGCATGGCCATGGCCCGCTCCAGCGCTGCGCTGGCGGCCTTTCAGGTGGGTGATGCGGCCAGCGCCGAGCGCGAGCTGCGCACCCTGATCCGGCGTTATCCCCTCTTCGCTGATGCCAGGGCTGCCCTCACGGCGGTGCTCTGGCAGCGGGGTGCCCGTGGGGAGGCGGAGAGCCACTGGGCGGCGGCGTCCGGTCTCGATCCCCGCTACCGGCAGGAGGAATGGCTGCGGCAGATACGGCGCTGGCCGCCGGAAGCGGTGCAGGCTCTCCAACAGTTTCTTGCCCTTGCCGCCTGATGCAGCAGGTTTCCCCTGCCGACTGGCACGCCATGGGCCTGGAGGCCACGCTTCAAGGGGCCCTGCCGGAGCTGGTTCAGCTCCGTCGCCATCTGCACCGCCATCCCGAGCTGAGCGGCCACGAGCAGCAGACCGCGGCCCTGGTGGCAGGGGAGCTGCGCCGCTGGGGGTGGGAGGTGCGCGAAGGGGTGGGTCGCACGGGGGTGACCGCTGAACTGGGCCCCCGGGATCGTCCCCTGGTGGCCCTTCGCACCGACATGGATGCCCTCCCTATCGAGGAGCGCACGGGCCTCGCCTATGCCTCCTGCCAGCAGGGGCTGATGCATGCCTGCGGCCATGACATTCACACCACGATCGGCCTGGGGGTGGCATGCCTGCTGGCCAGCCGGGCCGAAGCCCTGCCCTGCAGGGTGCGGCTTCTCTTCCAGCCGGCGGAGGAAACGGCCCAGGGCGCCCGCTGGATGCGGGAGGCCGGAGCGATGGATGGGGTGCAGGCTCTCTTTGGCGTGCATGTGTTCCCCAGCCTGCCGGTAGGCAGCATCGGCGTGCGCAGCGGCAGCCTCACCGCCGCGGCCGGTGAACTGGAGATCGAGGTGCTCGGGGAGAGCGGCCACGGGGCCCGCCCCCACCAGAGCACGGATGCCATCTGGATCGCGGCCCGGGTGGTGAGCGGGCTGCAGGAGGCCATCAGCCGCCGGTTGGATCCCCTGCACCCGGTGGTGGTGAGCTTTGGCCGGATCGAGGGGGGTAAGGCCTTCAACGTGATCGCCGACCACGTGCGGCTGCTGGGCACCGTGCGCTGCCTGGACCTGGAGGTGCACGAGCGGCTCCCGGGCTGGATCGAGGAGACGGTGCATGCGCTCTGCCGCGGCCATGGCGGGGAGGCCAGGGTGCACTACCGCTGTATTGCCCCACCGGTCCACAATGCAGGTGGCCTCACCCAGCTGGTGGCCGATGCCGCCGAGGAACTCCTGGGCCGCCAGCAGGTTCTCTGGTTGGAGCAGCCCTCCCTCGGCGCCGAGGATTTCGCCGAGTTGCTGCAGAGCACGCCGGGCACGATGTTTCGGCTGGGCGTCGCCGGCCTGGAAGGGTGCACCCCGTTGCACAGCAACACGTTCGCCCCCGATGAGAGGTGCCTGTCGGTGGGGGTGCAGGTGCTCACCCTCAGCCTGCTGCGTTGGGGGCGATCGCAGACACCGGGGGCGGAAGGCCATCTAGCGGAGCTCCTGCGATGAACCGGCCCCCATCGGAGCACGCCCCGGGGCGCAGGGTGTCCCTAGCCAAACCCACCGCTGATCTGCTGGCCCTCTCCTCGCCGCTCCTGATCCTGCTGGCCCTGGGGGCCATGGTTTACCGGAGCCCTTCAGCCCGCCTGCAGGCCCTTCCCGCCCTCCTGATCGGCAGCGGGCTGCTGCTGTTCAGTTGGCTGCGCCGTCGCCGCCGGCGCTCAATGGTGCTTCGTTTGCTGCGGGAGCCGGACCAGGCCCGGCGGGATCTGGCGGCAAGAGATTCAAGCTGACATTGCTACGGTGGTGGGTCCTCCTGGGGGTTGCTCAGCGTTGCCGCCTGATCTCGACGCCATAAGGCAGGCCATCGCTTCGGCGGATCCAGCCCGTGCCATGCCTGCCCTGGTGGGCCTGCGCGACTCCATTGTGGAAGAGGCCACGCCCCTCTTTCTGCTGGGTCTGGAACAAACGCCCTTCGTGATCCGCTCAATGAGTTGCGCAGGCCTGGGAGTCAAGCGGAGCCCTCAGGGGCAGCAGGCCCTGGTGAGGATGCTTCGCGAGGACGGGGATCCCAACGTGCGGGCCGAGGCGGCCAATGCCCTGGCCAGCTACGGGGTGGAGGAAACTTGGCCCGTGTTGCGGGATGCGTTCGCGGCAGATGGCCAATGGCTGGTGCGCTGCAGCATCCTGGCGGCCCTGGCGGAACAGCCTGAGATGAGCCCGGATCGTCTGCTGGAGCTGGCCCGCATGGCCCTGGAAGACGCGGACGGCACGGTGCGAGTTGGGGGGGCGGAGATTCTCGGGCGGATTCTCCAGGATGTCAGCGACATCGTCGATCCGGTCCGTAAGGATGCCCTGGAGGCAATTGAAACTCTGCGGAAGGATGCGGATCATCGCGTTGTGGCTGTTGCCCTGAATACCTTGCTGTGACGACAACAGCGAACGTCATCAGCGTTGTCTGAATCGAGATGAATGTTTCGCAGTTCTTTCAAGAATCAGGGGCGGCTTGGCTAGGTTCATCCCGTAGGCCGTGTCCGCTATCTGTTCCTGAAGGCTGAGTGGGACCTCCGCACTCTTGAGCATCCAGTTTGCAAATGACTCTCCAGGAGCGCTGTAAATCGATGGGGGCAGACTTTTGTCAATCTTGTGTGCAACTGGCGGGAGATTGTAGATGTCTGAAATGGTTTCGCTCAATTGCAGCAAGGAGATCTCTTGGCTCACTGTGGGGATGGCTTGGCCTGGCGTTTCCTCCCCAGCCAACCACTTCCATGCCGACCGTGTGATGTCTCCAGCATGGCCATACCCCCGGATAACGTCCGCAGTCGATTGCAGGTGGATCTGCTGTCGTCTTTGCGCCTGTAGGAGGAAATCTCCGAGTGCAAAGGCTTGGGGATCACGGATGAAGCGGCCCGTGAGGGCGTAGAGGCGCAGCACCTGAGTTGTGGCAACCTCGGCGAGGCATAACTCCTCTCTGCGTTTCAGGGCGCCGTAGGGGTTGCTGCTTAGTTGTTGCTCAAGGTCCATGTGGGGATCCAATTGCGTGGCTGCACCGGATGAGATGGCGATCACTCGCACGCGGGGCAGATTGGCGATGGCTGCACAAACGGTGGCTGTGATGGTTTGATTGGTTTTAATGAACGTATGGATCCCAATGGAATCCAACCGATCCTTGGTGAGAAAGGCGGCGTGCAGAAGGGCGATATTCCTGCAGCCTTTGAGCATGGCTGGCATCGATTTCAGAGCATGAACTGCGATTGAGATCTCCTTCGGGGGTGGATAGGCGCTGGAGGGGATCCGCCGCGGAGTGCAGGCGAAGGCGAGAACACGCTCTTGGAACTCTTCTGGAGGCAAAAGGCGTTGGAGTTCATGAAGGGCTGATCGTCCCACCCATCCCGTTGCGCCCGTGACAACAAATCGAGAAATGGACATGATGATTTGGGACTTATATCCCTTGGCTGAAAGGAAGCATCTGTTGTCGAAACTCTTCGAGAAGAGGAGCAAGTAATGTTGCCTCGGAGGCCACAGCGCCGACGGAGTTGGCAGGGAGCGTGATCGGACGTATGCGTGTGTCGCAAGCCCAGGAGGCAGAAAGCTCAAGAAGCCAGGATCCAAATCCGCCGGGGAGTAGATGATCCTCTACCGTGAAAATGCGTTGAAATCTCTGCAATTCTGTGGCTGTTGTGCTGGTTGTGGGCTGTCCCCAGAGGGGGCAGGAGAATGCGGGAATTGAGGCTCTGAGCTCAGAGAGAATGGCAACGACTGCTGGGGCGAGGGCGCCGACCACCACAACACAGCAGTTCTCCTCAAGCGGCGGTAAATCAGGGCGAGGTTGGTAAATCAGTAGCCATTTGCCAGGCTGAAGCTCCAGAGGTCGGTGGTTGTGAACAATCGGATCACCGGCTTTGTGTAATCGCAGATACAGTGGACAGGGATGGAGAAAGTGCCAATCCAATATGGCTTCTACCTCTACTGGATCGGCAGGGGTCGCCATCAGCATCGCTGGCAACGATCGCATCAGGGCAAGATCCTGAATCATGTGATGTGTATATCCAAGGGCGCCATAGGTGACGCCACTGCCTACACTGCATGTTACTACAGGTAATTGGTGGTAATCAATGTCATTTCTGAGCTGTTCAGCACAGCGGAAAGTTGGAAAAATGCCGATTGAATAGGTGTATGGGCGAAATCCCTCCGATGCCAGCCCCGCAGCGATGCCGACCATGTTTTGTTCGGCAACCCCAATGTTGAAAAAGCAGCCAGGATAGAGCTCCGCGAAGGGCTCAACAACAGAATAGCCAAGATCTGCGGTGAGGAGAATCAGCGATGGATCCTCTTTCGCCTTCTGGCAAAGCCAGTTAATGAAAGCTGTTCTCATGAGACGTGTAGTTCTCCGAGCGCCTGTCTCAGTTCTTCGGAATTAGGTGTCTTGTAATGCCAAGCTACTTGATTTTCCATGAAAGAAACCCCTTTCCCTTTGATCGTTTTTAGAATAACTGCCGTGGGCAGAGGGATTGCTTTTGCCGTTAAAATGGCAGTTTTGATCGCTTCGTGATCATGTCCGTTGATTGTTTGCACATGCCACCCGAATGCTTTCAGCTTGTCATCGAGTGGTCGCAGGGAAATTGTTTCGTCAACAGTGGTTAGGCTTTGGAGGTTATTGTAGTCAATCAGAGCAATCACATTGGAGAGTTGGTGATGAGCTGCAAAAAGAAACGCTTCCCAATTGCTTCCCTCTTGGATCTCGCCGTCACTCATGATGACAAAGCTAAACCAACTCTTTCCTGAAATCTTGGCCGCAAGCGCTTTGCCGCAGGCCAGAGGAAGTCCATGTCCCAGCGCACCTGTTGAAAATTCCACTCCCGGTACATGGTGGGAAACATGATTCATGAAGGAAGAGAAGTCTTTGCCGTAGGTAAAGAGTTCATCTCGGGAGAAAAATCCTTTGATGTGCAAGGCGCTGTAGAAGCTTACGCAGGCGTGTCCTTTGCTCAGGATCACACGATCGCGTTCGCAGTCATCGCTTACAGATAATCGACAAAGCTCGCTATCAGAAATGAGAACTCCAAGCAAATCTGCGATCGATAAGGCACTTCCGATATGTGAGGCCTTTGCATGGTGAACCAACTGCAGTGAGAGTGCGCGGATCTGATCGGCAATTATGTGGGGAAGACTGGACATCGGCAGTTGAGGAGGTTTGCTTTCAGCTGATTCACTGCGGCCCAAACGATTTCACGGCTGGAAGGTTTTTCACACTCTGGAGATGAAGGCATCGATCGTGCGGATCTCACGATCCATCATGCCGCTTGTTAGCCCCGGATAGGTTCCCAGGAAGATGGCTTGGCGCATCAGCTGATCGGCGCCTGGCATCTCGGGTACTGCGAGCCGAAGGGCGGTCGGCCTGTCCTTTCGGAGTTGCGCGAACGCCGGTTGCCGCAGGAGGTTGCCACCGAAGAGCATGCGGGTGCCCACTTTCTGCTCGGCCAGATGCCGTCCCAGGTCGGAGCTTGAGAAGGGAGCTTCCTCCCGCACCAGCAGCAGAAAGCCAAACCAGCTGCAGTCGCTGCGGCAACCGCTCTCATCCCAGGTGAAGGTTCCCAGCCGGGGGTCAAAAGCCGTGGCGTGGGTGGGGAGGCAGAAGGAGAAGATCTGGCGAAGGGGTTCCAGGCCCCGCCTGAGATGCAGCCAGTTGCTTTTGCGTGCGGCGATGAATTCTGGCAGTCGACGAATTTGGACCCTTCCAATCGCTGCTTGGGGATCAAGAGGTTTGAGGTTGTAGCCGAAGTGGGAATAAATATATTTATGGTCGTAGCCCTTAGGGAGTTCGCCGAGCTGCCAGTCGTAGCGCTTGCCGCAGGTGTCGTCCTTGCCGCTGGGGCACCAACAGTCGCGGCCCCAGTCGCGGAAACTCTCCACGATGCGTTTCAGTAGTGCGCTGCGAACAATGTTCACCGAGCCCCCTTCTCCCATGGTGAGGTGATGGGGGGGGTAAAAGCTCTGGGTGCTCAGATCTCCCCAGGTGCCAGTCCAGCGCACCACCCGATCTGGCCCCTCATCGAGACCAGGACTGTTGGTGCTGAAACCGAGCTCTTCGGCCAGGGTCCGGGGCATGGAATAACTGCAGCCCAAAGCATCGCAGTTGTCTTCAATGAGCCACAGGTTGTGCCGCTTGCAGAAGGCGAGTACAACCCCAAGATCAAAAGGGTTTCCCAGGGCGTGGGCCGCCATCACCGCTTTGGTTTTGCCCGGCACGTAGGCCAGCTCAAGCTGATCAGTTCGCAGATTGCCAGTGATGGGGTCGTTATCGATGAAAACGGGGATGCATCCGTTCTGGAGGGTCGGGGTTACCGTTGTTGGAAATCCCGCTGCGCAGGTGATCACCTCGTCTCCGGGTTGAAGCCTTCTCTCTTCTGGCAGAAGGGGAGAGGTGAGGGCCGAGAGGGCGAGCAGATTCGCCGAGGACCCGGAATTCACAGCTAGACAGGCTTTCACACCTAGGAAGGCTGCGAGTTCTTGTTGGAAGGCTTCCCCTTCGGAGCCGAGGGTGAGCCAGAAATCAAGCGTCGCGGAAACAGCTGCTGCAACCTCCTCCTCCGTGAATACGCGACCCGCGTAGGGGATGGCTCCATCCTCGGGCTCTGGGGTGCGAAGGGGATCAGCTGCGGGCCGGAAACTGCTGTGCACGAGGCGTGAATAATCGCGAGTAAGACGCAGAATTTCTTCCTTAAGATCTCGCGGCTCAGGCATAGGTAGATATTAATCTATAGGTTATTAAGTTTAGCACATGCATTAAAGCTCTCAAGAATCAAGTCGTTCTCAATGGCTTTGGCTGGTAAATCATTGTCGAATTCCGCTTGGGAATCAGTCTCTTTCAACTTCCTCGTCGTGGTCTGCTTGCTGTGGCTGTCCTATTGGCTCCAGCGCGGATTCACCATAGGCGTGAATGTCCTCCAGGCAGCGTTGCAGAGGGTTGGCTCCGCGGTGCACATCCTGATACCAGCGTACAGTTCGCTCCACCGTGGTCTGGTAATCCCACAGTGGACCCCATCCCAGGCGATGGTGGGCTTTGTCGATCTGGAGGTGCAGAAGAGTGGCTTCGTGCACACTTTTGCGATCACTGTGGTCTTCCCACTGACCCTGCCAGTGGAGAAGGATGGTTTCGATCAGCTCTGCTACCGGCCGGTTGCTCAGGAGGCTTGGCCCGAAGTTGAAGGCTTCAGCGGGGGGCTCTGCCTGAAGGGCAAGGGATTCGGCCAGGGCGAGGTAGCCGCCTAGGGGTTCCAGCACGTGCTGCCAGGGCCGGGTGGCCTGCTGGTTGCGCACGGCGATTGGTTCTCCCTTCACTAGGGCCCGGATCGCATCGGGAACGATGCGATCAAGGGCCCAGTCGCCGCCTCCGATCACATTTCCTGCCCGGGCCGTGGCGATCTTGAGGTGGGGGGTCTGGTGGAGGGCCTGGCCGCAGAAGCTGGCGCGCCAGCTCTGGATCGCGATCTCGGCGGCGGCCTTGCTGGCGCTGTAGGGATCGATGCCCCCCAGGGGATCGGTTTCCCGGTAGCCGAATTCCCACTCCTGATTGGCATATACTTTGTCGGTGGTCACCATCACCACTGCGCAGCGGTGCTGCAGATCCTTCAGGCATTCCAGAAGCTGCAGGGAGCCCATCACGTTGGTGCCCCAAGTTCCGAGCGGGTCCGCGTAGCTCAGTCGCACCAGGGGCTGGGCGGCCAGGTGGAACACCACCTCTGGTTGACAGTCAGCCACCGAGATCCCTAGTTGTTCCCTGTCTGCCAGATCGGCCGAGCAGTGATGCCAGCGATCGGCATAAGGGGAAACCTTGAGATGGGGTAGAAGCTCACGAAAGAGATTGGGCTCGGGCTCGGGCTCCAGGGCGTAGCCCCACACCTCTGCCCCGAGCTCAAGAAGCCAAAGCAGCAGCCAGCTGCCCTTGAATCCGGTGTGGCCGGTGAGCAATACTCGCTTGCCCCGCCAGAAGGAAGCGCAGGCCACTACCACACCTTCCAGGGTGCGCCACCGGCGCTCCATAGCTGCTCCAGGAGCTGGCGATCGCGAAGGGTATCCATGGGTTGCCAGAAGCCGTTGTGCTTGAAGGCCTGGAGTTGCTGTGCAGCGGCGAGCTCCCTGAGGGGCGCCTGCTCCCAGACGCTTGCATCATTCTCGAGATATGAAAAGATACCGGGCTCGAGAATGAAAAAGCCGCCATTGATCCAGCCGCCGTCCCCTTCGGGTTTTTCCTGAAAGCCTTTCACCAGGCTCCCGTCCCCATCGAGAGCGAGGAGGCCAAAGCGTCCCGGAGGCTTCACCGCCGTGACGGTGGCCAACCTGCCACCTTGCGCGTGGAAGTGCACCAGCGCATCGATCCTCACATCGGATAAACCATCCCCGTAGGTGAGGGCGAAGGTCTCCTCGCCGATGTAGTCCTTCACGCGGAGCAAGCGGCCGCCAGTCAGCGTGCTCTCACCTGTATCAACCAGGGTGACTTTCCACGGCTCGGCATTTCGCTGATGGACGGCCATGTGATTGTTGGCGATGTCAAAGGTGACATCACTAAGATGTAGAAAATAATTGGAAAAATATTCCTTAATGACATAGCCTTTGTATCCGCAGCAAACGATAAAATCATTAATACCAAAATGGCTATAAAGCTTTAAAATATGCCAAAGAATTGGCTTGCCGCCTATTTCTACCATCGGCTTTGGGCGTGTACCTGTCTCCTCGGAAATTCGGGTGCCTAGTCCTCCAGCGAGGATTACCGCTTTCATTTTTTATTTTTCAGAAGCGCATCTTCAGAGATTTTACACCCTTGCCTTTTTTCAACCTATTTCCGGGCGTTCTGTTGCTTTTGCCTCGGGTCGCTGGGTCGGTTGTCCCTTGCTAGATTTGATTGATCACTAGGGGTGCCCCCTGCGGGCTGAGATCACACCCTCCGAACCTGATCCGGGTCATGCCGGCGAAGGGAAGTGCGGCAAGACCTCATCTCGACCACGGCGGCCTCCCTTTCCTACCCCCCTGCCGTCATGCGCAGTTCCTGGATCGAGAAGCGTCGCGAGTCGATCGGCCGCGGTGCCAACGTCACCCAGCTCCACTACGCCAGAGCTGGCGTGGTCACAGGGGAAATGGCCCATGTGGCCAAGAGGGAAAACCTGCCCGAGAGCCTGGTGATGGAGGAGGTGGCCCGCGGCCGCATGATCATCCCGGCCAACATCCAGCATCCCAACCTGGAGCCGATGGCGATCGGCATCGCCAGCCGCTGCAAGGTGAACGCCAACATCGGCGCCTCTCCCAACGCCAGCGATGTGGCCGAGGAGCTGAAGAAGCTGGAGCTGGCGGTGAAATACGGGGCCGACACGGTGATGGATCTTTCCACCGGCGGCGTGAACCTCGATGAGGTGCGCACGGCCATCATCCACGCCTCACCGGTGCCGATCGGCACGGTGCCCGTGTATCAGGCGCTGGAGAGCGTGCACGGCTCGATCGAGCGGCTGAGCGAGGACGACTTTCTGCACATCATCGAGAAGCACTGCCAGCAGGGCGTCGACTACCAGACGATCCACGCCGGCCTGCTGATCGAGCACCTGCCCAAGGTGAAGGGCCGGCTCACCGGCATCGTGAGCCGCGGCGGCGGCATCCTGGCCCAGTGGATGCTGTATCACCACAAGCAGAACCCGCTCTTCACCCGGTTTGACGACATCTGCGAGATTTTCAAGCGCTACGACTGCACCTTCTCTCTGGGGGATTCCCTACGGCCCGGTTGTCTGCACGACGCTTCAGACGAAGCCCAGCTGGCGGAGCTGAAAACCCTCGGCGAGCTCACCCGCAGGGCCTGGGCGCACGAGGTTCAGGTGATGGTGGAAGGTCCGGGCCATGTGCCGATGGATCAGATTGAATTCAATGTGCGCAAGCAGATGGAGGAGTGCGCGGAGGCCCCCTTCTATGTGCTGGGCCCTTTGGTCACCGATATCGCCCCCGGCTACGACCACATCACCAGCGCCATCGGTGCGGCCATGGCTGGCTGGTATGGCACGGCCATGCTCTGTTACGTCACCCCCAAGGAGCACCTGGGCCTGCCCAACCCGGAAGACGTGCGCAATGGCCTGATTGCCTACAAGATCGCCGCCCATGCCGCCGACATCGCCCGCCATCGCCCCGGGGCTCGGGATCGCGACGATGAGCTCAGCCGCGCTCGCTATGCCTTCGACTGGAACAAGCAGTTCGATCTGAGCCTGGATCCTGAGCGGGCCAGGGAGTATCACGATGAAACTCTCCCCGCCGACATCTACAAACAGGCGGAGTTTTGCTCTATGTGTGGTCCCAAGCACTGCCCGATGCAGACCAAGATCACCGACGAGGATCTGGCGGGCCTGGAACAGGTGCTGGCGGATCAGCAAGCTGCGGTGAGCGGAGCCTCTGTCTAGCCCCCAACAAAAAGGCCCCACCGCAGGTGGGGCCTCCTTCTTGATTTCCGTGTGAGCTTTAGCCCAGCCCCTTCGCCGTCGCCACCAGATTCTCCACGGTGAAGCCGAATTTCTCCATGCACACCGGGCCGGGAGCTGAGGCACCGAAGCGGTCGATGGAAATGGTCGCGCCATCGAAGCCGGTGTATTTGTGCCAGCCATAGGAGCTGGAGGCTTCCACCACCACCCGCTTGCGGCAGGCGGCGGGCAGCACGCTCTCCCGGTAGCTGGCGTCCTGCTCCTCGAAGAGCTCCACGCAGGGCATGGATACCACGCGCACGTTGCGCCCTTCAGTGCGCAACTGGGCGGCGGCTTTC
Source organism: Cyanobium sp. (assembly GCA_046075745.1). GTDB lineage: Bacteria > Cyanobacteriota > Cyanobacteriia > PCC-6307 > Cyanobiaceae > Cyanobium. The sequence goes on from JBJTQT010000077.1 coordinate 16,218, forward strand.
ACGCAGAGATCCAGCTCGGTGCCCGTGCCAATCAGGATGAGATCGGGGGTGCCGTTGCTGTCCTCCAGGATGTAGCCGCCCTTGGCGACGGCTCCGGGGGTGGAGTTGGCCTGGTTGGCCATGGCCTGGCGGCTGAGGGCCAGCACGGTGGGCCGCTTGCGGTTGGTCACGGCCACCTGGTAGGCCCCCATGGTTTCGTTGCCATCGCCGGGGCGGATCACCAGCAGGTTGGGGATGGCGCGAAGGTTGGCCAGGGTTTCCACGGGCTGGTGGGTGGGGCCATCTTCCCCGAGGCCGATGGAATCGTGGGTGAGCACGTAGATCACCCCCAGCTCACTGAGAGCAGAAAGGCGCATGGCGCCGATCATGTAGCCGGCGAACACCAGGAAGGTGCCGCCATAGGGGATGAGCCCGCTGTTGTGATATGCGATGCCGTTGAGAACGGCCGCCATGGCGTGCTCCCGCACTCCGAAGTGCAGATAGCGGTTGCCTTCCCCGCCCTTCTGGAAGCTGGCCTTCCCTTTGATGTCCGTGAGGTTGGAATGGGTGAGGTCTGCGGAGCCGCCGATCAATTCAGGCAGCTTGGGCCCAAAGGCATTGAGGGCGTTGTAGGAGTGCAGGCGGGTGGCCAGGCCCTTGTCGGCCGGGGTGAAGGTGGGGAGGCTGGAATCCCAGCCCACGGGCAGCTCGCCCCGCAGCATGCGCTCGAATTCCGCCGCTTCGGCGGGGTGGGCCTGGCGATAGGCGGCCAGGGTGGCGTTCCAGTCACCCTCGGCCGCGGCGCCGCGTTGAATGGCCTGACGCCAGTGCTCATAGGCCTCTTCGGGCACCACAAAGTCGCCGTAGGCCCACTCCAGGGCCTTGCGGGTGAGTTCTGCTTCATCGGCACCGAGGGCGGCACCGTGCACCCCAGCGGTGTTGGCCTTGTTGGGGGAGCCGTAACCGATGGTGGTGGTCACCTTGATCAGGCTGGGCTTGTCGGTAACGGCCTTGGCGGCCTCCAGGGCCCGCACGATGGCCCCCACATCTGTGTTGCCATCGCTCACATGCTGCACATGCCAGCCATAGGCCTCGTAGCGCTTCAGCACGTCTTCCGTAAAGGAAACGGCCGTGTTGCCGTCGATGGTGATGTGGTTGTCGTCGTAGAGGGCGATGAGTTTGCCCAGGCCCAGGTGGCCCGCCAGGGAGGCCGCCTCGGAGGCCACCCCTTCCTGGTTACAGCCGTCGCCCATCAGCACATAAGTGTAATGGTCCACCAGCTTGTGACCGGGCTTGTTGAAGCGGGCGGCCAGGTGGGCTTCGGCGATGGCCAGGCCCACACCGTTGGAGATGCCCTGCCCCAGGGGACCGGTGGTCACCTCCACGCCGGGGGTTTCAAAGGTTTCCGGGTGGCCGGGGGTTCGTGATCCCCACTGCCGGAACTGCTTGAGGTCCTCCAGGGTCACCGAGTCGTAGCCGGTGAGGTGCAGCAGGGCATAGAGCAGCATGCAGCCGTGGCCAGCGGAGAGCACGAACCGGTCGCGGTTGAACCAGCGGGGATTCTTGGGGTTGTGCCGCAGCACCTTGTCCCAAAGGGCGTAGGCCATGGGGGCGCAGCCCATCGGAAGGCCGGGATGGCCCGAGTTGGACTTGTTGACTGCGTCGACCGCCAGGAAACGGATGCTGTTGATGCAGAGGCTTTCGGTGGAGGTGGTGGGGGCGGCAACCATGGCTGGCAGGAGGGTGGAGGGCAGAAGTGGGCTGGGGGGGGATTCAGGGCATCCGGCGAAAGGCCAGGCAGACGTTGTGCCCGCCGAACCCGAAGGAGTTTGACAGCACCACGCTCACGGGGTGCTCTCGGGCCGTGTTGGGCACGACGTCGAGGTCGCAGGCTGGATCAGGAGTGGAGTAGTTGATCGTTGGTGGGACGATATTGTGACTGATCGCCAGGATGGCCGCTACCGCTTCGATGCCCCCGCTGCCCCCGAGGAGGTGGCCGGTCATCGATTTGGTGGAACTCGCGGGGGTGCGGCGGGCATGGTCCCCGAGGGCGGCCTTGATGGCAGCGGTTTCGTTGCTGTCGTTGGCCTGGGTGCTGGTGCCATGGGCATTCACGTAGTCCACGGCGTCCGGGGCCAGGCGGGCATCGGTTAAGGCCAGGCGCATGGCTTCGGCGCCGCCCACCCCACCGGGGGAGGGCGCCGTGATGTGGTGGGCATCGCAGGTGGTGCCATAGCCCACGATCTCGGCCAGCACGGTGGCACCGCGCTGTTGGGCATGGTCGAGGCTTTCGAGCACGATCACCCCGGCTCCCTCGCCGATCACGAAGCCATCCCGCTCCAGGTCGAAGGGGCGGCTGGCGGTGGCGGGATCGTCGTTGCGGAAGGAGAGGGCCTTGGCACTGGAGAAGCCCGCCACCCCCAGGGGGGTGATGGCCGATTCCGCTCCACCGCACACCATGGCATCGGCCAGGCCGAGCTGGATCAGGCGGAAGGCATCCCCGATCGCATTGGAGCCGGCGGCGCAGGCGGTGGCCACCGCACTGCTGGGACCCTTGGCCCCCAGGGCGATGGCGGCCAGGCCGGTGGCCATATTGGGGATCATCATGGGCACGCAGAAGGGGCTCACCCGATCCGGCCCGCGATCGGCCAGCACGTGGGCCTGGCTCTCCATCATCAGGAGACCACCCACGCCCGAGCCGATGGAGACGCCGATCCGCTGGGCATTGGTGGCATCGATCACCAGGCCGGCATGGCCGATGGCCTGCTTGGCGGCCACCACGCCGAACTGGCAGAACCGATCCCAGCGCTTGGCCTCCTTGGGTTCGAGCCATCCGGCGGGATTGAAATTCTTCACCTCAGCTGCGAAGCGGCAGGCGTGACGGGAGGGATCGAACAAGGTGATTCCGGCAACTCCGTTCCGCCCGGAACACAGGCCCTCCCAATACTCGCTGACGTCATTGCCGATCGGCGTGACGGCTCCCAGGCCGGTGACGACGACGCGGCGGAGTCCCTCCACCATCGAGCGCCTCAGGCAGTTTTCTCTTGGATGTACTTCACGGCATCGCCGACGGTGGTGATGCCCTCGGCCGCCTCATCGGGAATCTCGATGTCGAAGTGCTCTTCCAGGGCCATCACCAGTTCGACGGTGTCGAGGGAATCGGCGCCCAGATCGTTCTGGAAGTTGGATTCGGGCTTCACTTCCGCTGCATCCACGCTGAGCTGCTCGGCGACGATGCCGCGCACTTTTTCGAAAATGTCTTCCTGGGACATGGAGGCTGAGTGGGAGGCAGCATCTTATGGGGTCGCCGGTGCCGGACCCCCCGGGCGTATGAACAAGGGTGACGGCCCCAGGCTTCACCGCCCTGCCCGCGGCATGCCATGGGTACCTTGGCACCACGCCCACTGCGCTCACCAAGCCACTGAGGTCCATGTCTCACGCTGTCAAGATCTACGACACCTGTATCGGCTGCACCCAGTGCGTGCGGGCGTGCCCCCTGGATGTGCTGGAGATGGTGCCCTGGGATGGGTGCAAGGCGGGCCAGATCGCCTCTTCACCCCGTACGGAAGATTGCATCGGCTGCAAGCGTTGCGAAACCGCCTGCCCCACGGATTTCATCAGCATCCGGGTTTATCTGGGCGACGAAACCAGCCGTTCCATGGGTCTGGCTTACTGAGCACGTCCCCCCATAAGCTCAGGCCGGTTGTGGGGACCGTATGTGCGGGATCGTTGCCCTGATTGGGTCGAGGGAGGCGGCGCCCCAGCTCCTGGAGGGCCTCCGGCAGCTGGAGTACCGGGGGTATGACTCGGCGGGGATCGCCACGGTGGATGGCAGCGGCCTCCACTGCCTGAAGGCGGAAGGGAAGCTGGTGAATCTCACGGCCCGCTTCGAGGCCGAGGGGGCTCCCGGGCAGTGCGGCATCGGCCACACCCGCTGGGCCACCCACGGCAAGCCGGAGGAACGCAATGCCCATCCCCACCTGGATGGAAGTGGCCAGCTGGCGGTGGTGCAGAACGGCATCATCGAGAACCATCGCCTGCTCCGGGAGGAGCTGCAGCGGGAAGGCGTGCGCTTTCTCTCCGACACGGACACCGAGGTGATCCCCCATCTGGTGGGTCGCCGGCTGGCCCAGCTGCAGGCTGGTGGCCTGGAGCCTTCGGCGCCCTTGTTGCTGCAGGCGGTGCAGGAGGTGCTGCCCACCCTGCATGGGGCCTATGCCCTGGCGGTGGTGTGGGCTCTGGTGCCCGGAGCGCTGGTGGTGGCCCGCCGCCAGGCCCCCTTGCTGATTGGCCTGGGGGAGGGGGAATTTCTCTGTGCGAGCGACACCCCGGCCCTGGCCGGATTCACCCGCACGATCCTGCCTTTGGAGGATGGGGAAACGGCCCTGCTCACGCCCCTGGGCATCGAGCTTTACGACGGCAAGGGTGGGCGGGTGCAGCGCACCCCGAGCCTGCTGACGGGCACGGAGCACGTGGCGGACAAGCGCAGCTTCCGCCATTTCATGCTCAAGGAGATCCATGAGCAGCCGGAAACTGCGGCCCTCTGGGTGGCGCGCCATCTTCCGGAAGGGGTCCGGGTGGCCC
>JBJTQT010000078.1:0-2737 GCA_046075745.1 Cyanobium sp.
GTCACCGAACGGGTTCACCGTCCTGAAGGGTGCCAAGGGGCGCCGGGACTTCACCGCCAGCTCGCCCGATGCCTTGATGCGCACGCGGGTGCAACTCATCCGTCAGGGCGTCCTTGCCAGGCAGGACAACCACCAGGTGGAACTGCTCCAGGACTACGAGTTCAAGTCGCCGTCCCAGGCGGCGGGGCTGCTGCTCGCCCGCAGTGACAACGGCCGGCTCGATTGGAAGGATGCCGCCGGCATCACCCTCAAGGAGCACCAGGAGCGGGCGGCGGCAGCGGCCTCTGCAGAGGCTGAGCCGTGAGCCCCCACCTCACGCACCTGCCAACCAGGCTGATCCCATCTAGCGTCTGGGCAGTGACGGGCTCCCTGGTGAGACCGATGTCAAGAGACGGTGCTTCCCTCAGGCCCTGGGCGGTGACCCCCGAGAAGATCGCAGAAGCCTTGCGCCGGTTGGTGGACGCAGCGGCCCCCACGCGCCTGTGCGAGGCCCAAGCATGAGCGGGCGAGTGACCAACTCCCGCGCATCGGCGCGGATTGAATACCTCAAGGTCCACAACTTCCGCGCCTTGCGCGACGTGGAATTCAAGGACCTCACGCCGCTCACGGTGCTGTTGGGGCCTAACGGCAGCGGCAAGTCCACGGTGTTCGACGTTTTTGCTTTCCTGGCCGAGTGTTTCGAGTTTGGGCTGCGTCGCGCCTGGGATAAGCGCGGACGAGCAAAGGAACTCAAGACCCGTGGTGGTGATGGCCCGGTCACCATCGAGATCAAATACCGCGAGCGCGGCTATCCACTGATCACCTATCACCTCGCAGTCGACGAACGGGCCGGGGCTCCTATCGTGGTGGAAGAGTGGTTGCGCTGGAAGCGCAAAAGCCACGGCCAACCGTTCCGATTTCTCGACTATCGCGAGGGCCTGGGAAGTGCCGTGAGTGGCGACCTTCCCGATGAAGAGGATCAGCGTGTCGATACCCCGCTGAAGTCTGCCGATCTGCTGGCCGTGAATGCCCTTGGTCAGTTCGCTGAGCACCCGCGTGTGGCAGCGTTGCGCGACTTCATCACCGGCTGGTATGTCTCCTACCTCTCCGCTGACAGTGCTCGCGGCCAACCAGAGGCGGGCCCGCAAGACCGCCTGAGCCGCTCTGGCGACAACATCGCCAATGTGATCCAGTTTCTGGCCGAGCAACATCCACAGCGACTGCAGCAGATCTTTTCTGTGCTGCGCCAGCGTGTGCCACGCATCGAGAGCGTCTTGTCCGAAACCATGCCGGATGGCCGGCTGCTGCTGCAGATCAAGGACGCGCCGTTTTCCCATCCGGTGCTGGCCCGCTTTGCCTCCGACGGCACCCTGAAGATGCTCGCCTATCTGGTGATGCTCAACGATCCCTCGCCTCCCCCCTTCATCGGCATCGAGGAGCCGGAGAACTTCCTCCATCCGCGCCTGCTGCCAGAACTCGCCGAGGAGTGCCGCGCTGCTATCGCCCAGACCCAGCTCCTTGTCACCACCCATTCCCCCTTTTTCCTTAATGGCTTGCGGCCAGAGGAGGTGCGGGTTCTTTGGCGCGATGCGCATGGCTACACCCAGGCCCAGCGAGCCAGCGACCTTCAGGGCGTACAGGCGTTCGTATCTGAGGGCGCCCTTTTGGGTCAGCTGTGGATAGAGGGCCAGCTCGGGGTGGGCGACCCCCTGGTGAACCAAGGCGCGCCAACAAGGCCTCTCGCTGGGCGATGACCGTGGCCGCGAGCCATCTGGAATTCCTGGTGGAGGAACCTTCCATGGAAGCTTTCCTTCGGGCCCTGCTGCCGAGGCTGCTTCCTGAGGACTGCACTTTCGAGGTGCACCCGTTCCAGGGCAAGAGCGATCTGCTCGCCAAGCTGGAAGCAAGGCTGCGCGCATATGCCAGTTGGCTCCCGCCCGATTGGCGCCTAGTGGTGGTGGTCGACCGTGACGATGACGACTGCCATGTCCTTAAGCAGCAACTTGAAGCGATCGCCACTCGCTCCGGTCTGCGCACCCGCAGTTCGGCACGGAACGCCACTTGGCAGCTCGTCAACCGGGTGGCTATCGAAGAACTCGAAGCCTGGCTCTTCGGCGATTGGGAAGCAGTGCGGCAGATCTATCCACGCGCGCCCGCCAACCTTCCCAGCAGGCACGGCTTTCGCGATCCTGATGCCATCGCGGGAGGAACCTGGGAAGCCCTTGAAAGAGTGCTTCAACGCCATGGCTATGCACCCGGGGGGCTGCGCAAAATAGAAACCGCGCGTGCGATCGGTGGTGTCCTGGATCCCCACCGCAGCCGATCCGCCAGCTTCATCGCCTTCCATCAAGTCGTCACCGAGGCTGTGGCATGACCCTCACCGAAGCCCTTATCGAAGAGGCGGCCCTCGGCTGGTTCCAGGAGCTGGGCTACGCGGTGCTTGCTGGCCCCCAGCTGGCGCCCGGCGAGCCGTCGGCTGAGCGGCAATCCTTCAGCGATGTGGTGTTGGTGGAGCGCTTGCGTGCGGCGATCCGGCAGCTCAACACCGCCATTCCGGAGGAGGCGCGCGAGGAGGCCCTGCGCAAGCTGCTGCGCCTGGCCACTCCCTCCATGCTCCAGACCAATCGCGCCTTTCATCGCCTGCTGCGGGAAGGCGTACCGGTGGAGTACCCCCGGGCTGACGGCAGCCTCGCCGGCGATCTGGTGCGGCTGGTTGACTTCACAAGCGCCAGCGCCAACGACTGGCTGGTGGTGAACC
>JBJTQT010000079.1:0-15178 GCA_046075745.1 Cyanobium sp.
GGGCCGGTGCTGGCCTCGGGAGTGGGTGCTGTGGCTGTGCTCATCGCTGCTGGGGAAGGGTGGAGGGTGCAACCAGCCGGGCAGACGGACAGGCCATTGACGGGACGGAAAAGTCGGACTCCTATGAGGTCACGGGACTCCCCGGTTGGTTGCCCCACCGCACGGACCGACAGGTCACGAGCAAAGACACCGCTCCGGAACGGATCGGGTCAGGCAATAGGCGGGTCAGGCCCGTGCTGGTGGGGTCCCAGAATCATCAATGGCAATAGGTGGGCCGGTCTGTGACCCTGTTCGGAGCACTACCACCAAACCGAACACAGACCATGACCCTCTCCCATAGTGGCGCCTCCGAGCTGGCTCAGCTCATGGAGGGCACCACCGCCGCCGTCTCACTGGCGGCGGTTGTGCTCACCGCTCCCCTGCTGGGCCGACACCTCTTCCTGGTGTTCGACGGGCGGCCCCAGCCCTCCTGGGACCGCTGGCTGACGCCCCTGGAGGAGGCTGTGCTGCGCTGGATCGGCAAGGTTGGTCGGGACGCCGAAACCGCCGCCGCCTACCTGGTGCCCCTGCTGATCAGCAATGCCCTCTTCGCGCTGCCGGCGCTGATCCTGCTCCTCCTTCAGCCCGACTGGCTCAATCCCCTCGGCTTCGGTGGCCTGCGCTGGGATCTGGCACTGCACACCACGATCTCGTTTCTCACCAACACCGACCAGCAGCACCTGATTCCCGAGCGGAGTCTGGGCAACCTGGCCCAGCTGGGGGCGATGCAGTTCCTGATGTTCGTGTCGGCGGCGACGGGGCTGGCGGTGGGCTTCGCGGTGATCCGCGGCTTCAGCGGTCGCCCCCTGGGCAACCTTCACCGCGACCTGCTGCGGGCCCTCACCCGGGTGCTGATCCCCGCCTCTCTGCTGCTGGGCCTGGTCTTGCTGGTGTGCGGCGTGCCGATGACCCTGGCGCCGCCGCTGGAGATCACCACGCTGGAGGGGATGCGCCAATGGCTGCCCCGCGGCCCGATCGCCTGTTCGAGGCGATCAAGCAGCTGGGCGAGAACGGTGGTGGTTTCCTCAGCGCCAACGCCGCCCATCCCTACGAGAATCCCACCCTGCTCACCGATCTGGTGAGCACCTGGGCGATGCTGATCCTGCCGGCGGCCACGATCGATGCCTTCGGACGGTTCACGGGCCACAGGCGCCAGAGCGAACGGTTGCTGGCACTGGTGTTCGGCCTGCTGCTGATCGGTGCCGTGGTGGCGATGGCGGCGGAGCAGGCCGGCAATCCGCTGCTTGATCGGTGGATTGCGGCTGGCAATCTGCAGGGCAAGGATCTGCGCATCGGCGCCGCGCTCACGGGGTTCTGGACCGTGGTCAGCACCGGCACCATGACCGGTGCGGCCAACGGAGCCATCGACGCCGCGATGCCGCTGACGATCCTGACGGCCCTGTTCAACCTGTTTCTGCAGGTGGTGTTCGGCGGCCAGGGCACCGGCGCGGCCAACCTGCTGGTGTACGTTCTGCTGGCGGTGTTCCTCACTGGGCTGATGGTGGGGCGCACGCCGGAATTCCTTGGCCGCAAGGTGGAGAAGGCCCAGGTGGTGTGGGCCAGTCTGATCCTGCTGTTTCACCCCCTGTTCGTGCTGATCCCCGCCGCGATCACCCTGGCGGCAGGAACGACGCTGGCGGGCGTCAGCCAACCCGGCTCCCATGGCATCAGTCAGGTGGTCTACGAATACGCCTCCGCCGCCGCCAACAACGGCAGCGGCCTGGACGGGCTGGCCGATGGCTCCATCTGGTGGAACCTGAGCGCCAGCCTCAGCCTGCTGGGGGGCCGCTATCTGCCGATCGCGGCCCTGCTGGCTCTGGCCGAGAGCATCCGCCGCAAACCGGTCCTGGAGCCCACCCCCGGCACCCTTCCCACCGACACGGTTCTGTTCACGGGCGTCACATCCGTGGTGATCGTGATCCTTGGGGCTCTGACCTTCTTCCCGGTGCTGGCCCTGGGCCCGATCGCGGAAGCGCTCACCCTGGCCTCCTGAGATGATCGCCACCACGCACCGGGCCATCGTCCCCCGCCTGCCGCGCGGACCGCGCCAGCAGCGGCGCCACACCCAACGCCCCCACCAGCGGGGGTTGGTGCGGCGGGCTGTGGTGAAGGCCTTCCGCAAGCTCGACCCGCGCCTGGCGATCAGCAACCCGGTGATGGCCGTGGTCTGGTGCGGCATGGCGCTGTGCTTGGCCCTCACCCTGGAACCCAGGCTTCTGGATGCCCGGGCCAGCCTGTCTGAGCGGGGCTTCAACGCCCTGATCAGCCTGACGCTGCTGGCCACGCTGCTCTTCGCCAACTTCGGCGAGGCCATGGCGGAAGGCCGTGGCAAGGCCCAGGCCGACGCCCTGCGCCGCACCCAGGCCCGCACCCAGGCCCGCCTTCAACGGCCCGATGGCGTGATCGCGCTGGTGGATTCCGCCAGCCTGCGCAAGGGCGATCGCGTGGTGGTGCTGGCTGGTGATGTGATTCCCGCCGACGGCGAGGTGATCGCCGGTGTGGCCTCGGTGGATGAATCGGCGATCACGGGCGAATCGGCTCCGGTGCTCAAGGAGGCCGGCTCCGATGTGGCGGGCTCGGTCACCGGCGGAACGCGGATCCTTTCCGACCAGCTCACCCTGCGCATCAGCGCCGATCCGGGCCAGGGCTTCATCGATCGCATGATCGCCCTGGTGGAGGGGGCCGACCGCAGTCGCACCCCCAATGAGATCGCCCTCACCGTGTTGCTGGCGGTGCTCACCCAGGTGTTTCTGATCGCCGTGGCCACCCTGCCGGCGGTGGCGGGCTTCCTGGGGCAGGCTCCCTCGGTGGTGACGCTCGTGGCGCTGCTGGTGGCCCTGATCCCCACCACGATCGGCGGCCTGCTCAGCGCGATCGGCATCGCGGGGATGGACCGGGTGGCCCAGTTCAATGTGATCGCCACCTCCGGCCGCGCCGTGGAGGCCTGTGGCGATGTCAATACCCTGGTGCTCGACAAGACCGGCACCATCACCCTCGGCAACCGCCTGGCCGAGGAGTTTTTTCCCGTGGGAGGCCACAGTGTGGCCGAACTGGCAACGGCGGCACTGGGGGCCAGCTGCTTCGATCAGACCCCGGAGGGGCGCTCGATCGTGCGCCTGGCGGAGAAGCTCGGCGCCACTCTGCCCTTTACGGCCGAGATGGACAGTGGCCTCGACTTCTCAGCTCGCACCCGCATGAGCGGCAGCGACGCCCCCGATGGCCTCGACTACCGCAAGGGGGCTGTCGATGCGATCAAGGGGTTCGTGCGTTCCCGCGGGGGCACGGTGCCGGAGGCCCTGGATGGCTGCTTCGAGCGGGTGTCGCGCTTGGGGGGCACCCCCCTGGCGGTGTGCCGCGCCGCTGAGGTGTTCGGCGTGATCTACCTCAAGGACATCATCAAACCCGGCATTCGCGAGCGCTTCGAACAGTTGCGCCGCATGGGCATCCGAACCGTGATGCTCACCGGCGACAACCCGATCACAGCCGGCGTGATCGCCCGCGAGGCTGGTGTCGATGATTTCATCGCCGAGGCGACGCCAGAAGACAAGATCGCTGTGATTCAGCGGGAGCAGAGACTCGGCAAGTTGGTGGCCATGACCGGCGATGGCTCCAACGACGCCCCGGCCCTGGCCCAGGCCAATGTGGGCGTGGCGATGAACTCCGGCACCCAGGCCGCCAAGGAAGCGGCCAACATGGTGGATCTCGACAGCGATCCCACCAAGCTGATCGACATCGTGACGATCGGCAAGCAGCTGCTGATCACCCGCGGTGCCCTCACCACCTTCTCGATCGCCAATGACATCGCCAAATACTTCGCCATCCTGCCCGCCCTCTTTGCCGGCGCGGGACTGGGGGCGCTGAATGTGATGCGGCTGGCCTCGCCGCGATCGGCAATCCTCTCGGCGATGGTGTTCAACGCGCTCATCATTCCCGCCTTGGTGCCCCTGGCGCTCAGGGGGGTGCGGTTTCGGCCGCTGACCGCCGACGAGTTGTTGCGGTGCAATCTGCTGCTGTACGGCGCCGGTGGTGTTGTGGACCCATTTGTGGGGATCAAGCTGATCGACCTGACGATCGGCGCCCTCCGTTTGCTCTGAGGCACTGTGATGAGATGGTTTTCGCCCACCCGCCAGCCCCCTTCGGTCTTGGCCGCCATCGCCCCTGCCAGCCATTCGCCGCAGCCGGCTGATCTGTACGCCCTGATCGGCCCATCGGAGAGGTCCTGATGTCGTTCACCGCCCAGCTGCTGCGCGGGATGCGCCTCACCCTTGTGCTCTGGTCGCTCACCGTGGTGGTGATCACCCTGCCGCTGCTCGGTCTGGCCCGTTTGGTGGCCCCCGAGGCGGCCGAGGGCAGCCTCTTGCGCCGCGATGGCGTCATGGTCGGCGCGCGCCTGATTGGTCAATGCTTCAGCTCCGCCCCCTATCTGCAGGGCCGCCCCGCCGGAAGCCCCAACCTGGCCCCAGGCAATCCCGAGCTGGCGCGCCGCGTCGCCCAGGCCGCCAGCCGTTGGCGGCATTCCGGCCTGGGCGGACCCGCTCCAGATCTGCTGCTGGATTCCGCCTCCGGCGTCGATCCCCACATCAGCCTGGCGGCGGCGCGGCAGCAACTGCCCCGTTTGGCCCGCGAGCGCCAGCTGCCGCTGGCGGAGCTGGAGCGTCTGTCGCTTCAGCTCCGGGAGGGCCCTCTGGGGCTGCAGGCGATCGAGCCGGTGATCAACGTGCTCGCCTTCAACCTGGCCCTTGATGCGCTCAGCGCCGATCCGGTCGCCAGGCCCGCGACCCCATGATCCGCTCCACCGTCCGCCGCGGCCGCCACAAGGTGTTCATCGGCATGGCGCCGGGCGTGGGCAAGACTTGCCGCATGCTCCAGGAGGTCAAGGAGGCGCTGCGGGAGGGCAGGGATGTGGTGATCGGCCTGCTGGAGACCCATGGCCGCCAGGACACCGCCCGGGAAGCGGAAGGGATCGAGCAGATCCCCCGCAGGCGACTCCGCCACCAGAACGTGGCGTTGGAGGAGATGGATGTGGCGGCGGTGCTGGCTCGCCGGCCACAGCTGGTGCTCGTCGATGAGCTGGCCCACACCAACGCGCCGGGGAGCGAGCGCCAGAAGCGTTGGCAAGACGTTGAGATGCTGCTCCTTTCCGGCATCGACGTGCACTCGACGCTCAACATCCAGCACCTGGAGAGCCTCAACGACCTGGTGGCTGAGCTCACAGGTGTGGTGGTGCGCGAACGCATTCCCAACCGGGTGCTTGAGCTTGCCGATGAGGTGGTGCTGGTGGATGTGACGCCCGAGACGTTGCAGGAGCGGTTGCGGGAAGGCAAGATCTACGCACCTGAAAAGGTGGGCCAGGCCCTGGCCCATTTCTTCCAGCGGCACCACCTGGTGGCCCTGCGGGAGTTGTCGCTGCGGGAGGTGGTCGATCGGGTCGACAACGACATCCTCCCGGATGTCACCCCCCTGCGCGAGCGGTTGATGGTCTGCCTCGCCATCGACCACAGGGGCAAGCGCCTCCTGCGCCGTGCCGCCCGGCTTGCCGCCGCCATGGACGCGCCGTTGCTGGCCCTCACGGTGCGGGACCCCAACCGCTTCCTCAGCCGAGAGGAGTCGTTGATTCAGGAGGAATGCCGCCAGTTGTGCCAGGACGTGGGTGGCACGTTCCTGCGTGAGGAAAGCGCTGAGATCCTGTCCGCGATCGCCCGGGTGGCCCAGGAGCGACGCATCACCCAGATCGTTCTGGGTCAGACAACCCGCTCCCCTTTCATGGCCCTGTTACGCCGGCCTCTCTCGGAGCGGCTGCAGCATCAGCTGCGCGGCCTGAGCATCGATCTGCACCTGATTGCTGATGGAATCCCAACCCGGGACCGGCAGGATGACCAATCGTGACGCTCCCCGTGGGCCACCCGCCAGGCGGAGCTTGCGATGACCCATCCTCAGCCTGCAACGATGCAGGCCCGCAGGAGCCCATTCGCCGCAGGCCCAGTCGGGTGAAGCAGGGTGAAGGATCCCCCGTTCGGGCAAACCAGGCACGGAAGGTTGTCGCGCCTGACGGCAGCGTCGACAGGCTGCCTACACTGACGTCCAAAGTGCTAACGGACGATAGCTGCCATGGGCAACGCACGCATTCTTCTCCAGCTGGATCAGGCGGGTCCCTTGCCGGCCGATGTGATCTCGACCCTCGAGGATGCTGGCGCCGCAGCGGCCCGGCCGTCCCATCCTCAACTCCCTGGTCTTTACGTCTCAGAGGTGCCGGAAGGGGTGGATGTCAATCAGCTGTTAAGCAATCTCAATCAGTTGGCCAGCCTGCGCTATGCCGAGGCGGAGACGTTCAGCCAGGCCTTCTGATGCCGCTTGGCACATTCAGCCGATCGGACAGGTGTCAGCCCCAGCGAGGCGCAGCAGGGCGTGCCCAGGCCGGGATCGGCGGTAGGGCCAACAACGTGGCCAGGGTTGTCATCTCGGCCCTCAGCCTCGCCAGGGGGAGACGATCTGCACGATGAAGGCCCTTGGGGTCAAAGGAGGCCTCATACAGCACCGCTGGGTGATACGGGGGATAGATGGACAGCAACTTGCGCATGAATTGTGGAAAGAGACTCATGTCGTAATTGGTTGATTCATAGGTGTTGTTGCCGATCGCTCCCACCTGCCAGAGGAAGAGGTGGGCAGAGGTATCGATCGGGTGTTGGCCGTAGAGGAAATGGGTGGCCTCATAGGCCTGTGACCCATCCCCCGGATCGATGCCCAGATCCGCATACAGACAGTCTGCCGCTGAAATGGCTGGCAACATCCGGGCCGGATAGCCCGCGGCACGGACCCGACGTATCGCCTCATGGGTTGGGTAGGTGAAGACGCCGGGGTGGCCATAAAAGGCTGCCACCGTGCGCTTGCCTTCCTGAACGGAAGACAGCAATCTTTGGATCATCGCTTCATAGGTGGCGCCACGATCCATGCCGTCCACATAGAAGCCCGTCATGGTTTCAGCCTTCGGATTGATCTCCAGCAGAGCCTCCTCCTGGATGGGCTCGCCAATGACATGCAGCAAAACCTCCGCATCCGCCATGATGGCGATGGATTCGATGGTGAGCTGGGTGATCGCCCGGATTCCTGTACCCACGACGGTGAGCGATCCTCCCGCCGGGGGGTCACCCTGCAGGTTTGTCAACAGAGCGGCAACGTCTTTGGCGACGGCTTGCAGCTGAGGTTCAGTTGTCATTGGGCAATTCAATCCTGGCTAGAAGGTCATGATTTGGATCGTAAACGCGCCATGGTGGTTCGTAGCCAGCCCTCGGTGAACGTCGGGTGTCATGCACTTCCAAAGGCCCATCGTCGACGCGGACCGCCCAGATGTGGTTGGATCCATAGGGCCCACCGGGCACGCAGTGGAACTCGACATGAAGCCGGTCTCCTGCCTTGCAGGAGAGAGCGGAGGCCACGGGAAACAACATGATTCCCCAGTGGGTTCTTGGCTGGCCAGGAGCGTTCGACAAGGGGTCGATTCCTGGCATCTCAGCGCTGAACCATGCTGCCAAGGCCGAGACCGGTCCGGAGAGCTGGAAAGTCAGATGGGCGACATACGGCTTGCTGGCCTGAGAGGCCGCCATCGTGGAGCAGTTCGTCTCCCACATCATCTGAGGCTCGCCAGCAAGCGACTGGGTGTCGATCCCGTTGGCGAGGCAGACGGCCTGCTCGCCAGGAAAGGGATCCAAGACGCCCAGATTCAGATCGTATGGCCTGGCGGCAAAAAAGATGGCCTCGCGGCTGGCGGGATGGTCCACAGGAGCCAGCCAAGCCGTCGCCGTGGCTGGAATCATCACCCCTTCCGGCTTCAGCCAGCGATCGCGGGCAACCAACACAGGCCTCAACATGTTCTCGTCGACGCCATAGGCACCCAGCCACTCCGAGACGATCACATCCGCCTTTTCAGGTAGCCAGACGCGCTCGGCGTCCTCTTCCACCAGGCGAATGATCTCCGTGAATCCATTGTCCCAGATCAACCGTTTCGCCATGGCTATCGCGCCAGGCTCCCGCTCCACCGCATAAACGCGCTCGGCGCCGGCCTGGGCCGCAAAACAGCTCAAGATGCCCGATCCGGCGCCGATGTCGATCAGCACCATTCCGGGTTGAACAACGGATTGGATGGATTGTTGAAATTTGAGTGTGCGCCATTCATCGCCCACCATGCGGCGTTGCATGGCCAGGCTGCTGTAGGCCGTTGCCGGTACGCGCACGCTCAGCCTCCCTCACAAGCCAGCAACGCGCCGAACAAGGGGTCTGGCGCGATCAAACGCCTTGACTCCAGGCCGGCTGGCCGTTCTGATGATCCTCTCAACATTGGAGCAATGTCTGTTGCCATGGCGCATGTCGCCGGCACGGATGGCGAGAATGATTATGTTTTCATCCTAATCAGGATGCCATGCTGGCCTGGGTGGCGTCATAAAACTTTTCCTCTCGACGCCTGTAATCTGGGCTACGCGAGGATGTCGTCGTTAAAAACCATGACATCCTGTTTTCAGCTAAAATTGCGTTGTAAGGTTTTGAATGAGTGTAGGCGTTTCCATGCAACGTCTACCACTCTCGTTGATCCATTTCCCTTGCGTCCCGTCCCGTCACTGTTCTCCTCTGCCGCTCCACCCCGATCAGACCCTTCGGTCGATCCAGTCCCCCCGCCACCGTCGTGACCGACCTCGCTTGACCGCCCCGGTGGGCATGGGTCAGGTGGTGTTCACTCCGACAGCGGGATAGCGTACGCCACGCAATGAGCCGTTTCCATGCGTCGATCCAAGCCACCGGTCTCGAGTCCCTCCGATCCAGGCGGATCCGGCCAGGCGACAGGCGCGGATGACGCCCCGGAGGCGTCTTCCCAGGAGACGGATTCCGCCCCACAGGAGGTGACACCAGTCTCTCCCCAGGATCCTCCCCAACCCCCGCAATCCACCATGGCCAGCCCCTCTGAGCAAGCAGAGGGGCTGTTCGGACCCGAGGCGGACAACCGGGTGACTGGTGAATTGCTCCTGAAGCTGCAGCCGGGAGCCGTGGCCACATTCAGTGAAAGCATTCCCAGCGGACCATTGGGAAGCCGGGGGTTCAACCTTCCAACCGCGTTGGGGTTGCCCACCGTCGATGCCGTCCTGAGCGCCCACCCGATTCGCTCCATCACACGCCTCCATGACCCGTTGCCGATGGAGGCGATGGCTTTGGCGGAGGATCGGGCCCTCGGGGCCACGTTTCGTGTGCGGCTGCGGGATGAGGGGAATCTCGATCAGGCCTGTCGAGACCTGGCCCAGGCGGCAGACGTGGAGGTGGTGGAGCCGAACCGTTGGCGTGAGGCTTCGGTCCTTCCGAACGATCCTGGCTTTTCCTCCCAGTGGGGCCTGGCGCGCATCCATTGCCCGGAGGCCTGGGCTCTGACGCGCGGCTCCCGTCGGGTTGTGGTGGCCGTGGTGGACACGGGGGTTGATCTGGATCACCCGGAACTGGCGCCCTTGTTGCTGCCCGGCCAAGACTTGGTGGACCTCGCCGGAACCTCCCCTCCAGCGGGAACACGGTTTGAAGGCGACTGGCTGCAGCGGGATGATCGCCCCCAGGATGAGGTCGGACACGGCACGCACGTGGCGGGCACGATCGCCTGCGCGAGCAACACCGGTTTTGGGGTGGCGGGCATCAACTGGTTGTGCTCCCTTCTGCCGGTGAAGGTGCTGACGCGGGTGGTGAGCACGCAAGCGCCGGAACGGGTGCGCGCCATCGGCAGTTCAGCGGATATCGCGGCGGGGATCCGCTGGGCCGTTGACCATGGCGCCCAGATCATCAACCTCAGCCTGGGCAGCTATTCCTCCACGTTCGTGGAGCGGGACGCCGTGGCCTACGCCGTCTCCCGCGGCGTAGTGGTGGTGGCCGCCATGGGGAATGATGGCAGCGGCACGCCCGCCTATCCCGCAGCCTATCCAGGGGTGATCGCCGTGGGGGCGACCGATCCCACGGATCAGCGGGCCAGGTTCTCCAATTTCGGCTCCCATCTTTCCCTGGTGGCTCCCGGATCCGACATCCTGTCCACGGACTGGAAATCAACGCATGGAAGCAAGAGCGGCACGTCCATGGCCTGCCCCCATGTCAGTGGTGTCGCCGCCTTGATCCTGGCCTGGAATCCACAGCTGAAGGCCGAAGACATTTTGACAATCCTGCGCGAAACAGCAGATCCGTTGCGAGCGAACACCAGCGATTCCATTCCCAACGATTACTATGGCTACGGCCTGGTGAATGCCGTAGCCGCTCTGCAGCGGGCTTCCCCGAATGAAGCTCCAAAACCTAATCCCTATTCCCCCTATGTTCCGGGTAACGCCCCTTACCCGCCACCCCGACCACCATTCACCTTCCCTCCTTCACCCCCGACTCCGACCATGCCAACCGCTCCCGCCTTTCGCCCTACCCTGACCCTGACGCGGCCAACGCTCACCCGTCCCACCTTCTTCACCCGCCCCACGCTCACCCGTCCCACCTTTACCCGCCCCACCCCCACCACCCTTCCTGCCATTCCGCCCCGGCCCACGCTCACCACCTTCCCGCCGCGGCCCACCCTCACCACCCTTCCGCCCCGGCCCACGCTCACCACCTTCCCGCCACGGCCCACCCTCACCACCTTCCCCCGCCCCACGCTCACCACCTTCCCTCGCCCGACCATCCGGACGTTCCCGATCGACACTCCTGGTTTCCCATCCCCCGCCATCGGCGGAGTGGCCAGCAGTTATGAGTCGTACGCCGACCCGTATGCCGATCCCTACGGCGCCTACAGCGATCCCTACGGCTATGCGGCCAGTGGTTACGAGGCTTACGATCCCTACGCGGGCTACGGCTACGAGGCGCAGGCCTACGACCCCTACGGCGCCTACGCCGCGGCCTCTGCTGATCCCTATGGGTATGGCTATGGCGCCTACGGCAATGAGTATGGAACCGGCTACGATCCCTATGGAACTGATCCCTACGCCGGCGCCACAGCCTATGAGGGCTACACGGGCTACGAAGGCTATTACGATCCCTATCAAGGCTACTGAGACTGTCGATATCAAGAACATCGCCATGCCATTGCGTCGGTACTGACTTTTGCAAGCGAGTGTTTCCGCCCTGCCGGCAGTCACCACTGCCGGTTGGGCTCTCCGTTATCTTGGAGATCAAGGGGTTCTAGGCCTCGATCAACTCCTTCATGGTGATGTGGAGGCTAGGGAGACGTCGATGTCTCACACGGCCTATTCCATTTTGATCGCCGGTCTACCGCGCTTGTTCGTCAAGCGCGGTGATCCCATTCGCAGCCAAGGGCGTGATCTCGGCTGTGAGGCAGCTGTCTATCGCCTGGTCGAGACCCATCCCGAGCTCAAAGAGATTTTGCCGGCCTGTCTGCATGTGGGCGCCGCGGACCAGCTGGTTGTGTTGGAGGCCTTGGCCGCGGATCCTCTCTTGGGGTTCACCTCCAGCGTGATGGAGGCCTATGGCCACGCCCTGGCCATCGCCCACGGCGTTCCCTTTGGCCGCCATGGTCAAGCCCCCTGGCTGCTCACCTGTCTGGAGCAGGCCATCGGACCGGCGGGGTGGTTGTCTCCCCGATCGACCGCCTTCCTGACACAGCTCCAGTCTGAGGAGGTCTTGCGCCGCTCCTTTCGCCAGGGCTGGGCCGAATGGCGCACAGGCACCCTTGTCCATGGGGATCTGCGCACCACCAATGCCCTTCTGGATCGCACAGGGACGCGGATCTGGCTGGTGGACTGGGAACTGGCCTGCAGCGGCGATGCCGCCTGGGATCTGGGATCCCTTCTGGCGGATGTGCTCGCCACGTTGGCCCTGGAGCACCACAGGGTGGAGGTGGGCGAGGAGTCGATGGCTCTCTTCCACACAGCGTTGCGCAGCTATCGCCTTGTCCATCCCTCTCCCCCACCGGAGTGGGCGGGATTGCTCGAGCGCAGTGTCCGCCTGGCTGGCATCCGACTGGTGCAGACCGTGTTGGAAATGGGTCTCTTTTCAGAGGAGTCGATGGAGCAGGGCCTCACACTTCTCCTGCCATGGATCCGCCATCTGCTCCACCACACCAAGCCCGTGGCGGCCTGTGTCCTTGCCGCGTGTCCGCCATGAGAGGTGAGCATGAAACAGACCTCTTCAATGCCCTGGCCCTCAGCCAGGGCGTGCCGGAGACCTCCCTGGCGGATCAGCTCTACACCATGTGGTTCACCGGTTGGCAACCCCCTGCCCCCCCGCGCGGGGATGCCCCCGGGGTTGTTGCTCGGGTGCGGGCCGCGCACCACGCCAGTGCGGCCTTCGCCACGGGCTGGGTGGCGCTGGCACTGGATCCCACGGGTGGCGTCATCGTCTCGCGGGGAGGGGAGCAGCGCTGGCTCGCGCCTGGCGACTTCGTGAACCGCACCAGGCCCGCGGCTCCGGTGCGGCCTGGCGATCTCTTGTCCGTCACCTGTCGCCAGGATCAGGCCGATGAGGAGAGTGGCTGGTGGTACACCTGGAGTTCAGAGGCCGGCCAACCCGCGCCAGACACCCCCTTGCTGCGCCTTTACTGGCACGCGCAGGTCGAGGGGATCATGCCGATCATCGCGGCGATCACTGCGGCCCTGGAGCCCATGGCCCTCCCCTATCTGCTCAAGTGTCCAGTGCGGCAGGCCTTGTTTGGTCGTCAGGATGCCCTGGTGCTCTACCTGCCCCTCGACACATGGATGACCCTCAAGGCGCGGCTGCGGCAGGCCCATGCCGGGGTGGCCCAGTGGCTGGCGTCCTCGGTGCCACCCCTCACGCTGCGGTTGGGGAGAGGCGTGGCGGCGGCTGAGGATCCCGGCTCCTCCCTCAGCTATGGCCAGAGCAGGACGATTGCCGTCGCCGAAGGCATCCGCGCCATCCGCTCCATGGTCCAACCCAGCCATGGGCAAATTCTCGACCAGTTCGCGTTGGCGCTGCGCCGTCACCGCATCGATCCGGCGCATCCTTATCAACACATCGGATCGCTGGAGTTGGCCCCGTGGTGATTCCATCGTTCCACCGGGAAGCCCTCCGGATCGCCAAGCAGGTGGAACAGAGCGCCATTCGCGTGGGCGGGCGCTGCACCTGGATCCGCGATTGCGGCAGCCAAGCCAGTGTTCTCAGGGGAGACTTCGACGATGGCACGGCGGGCGTGGCCTTCTTCCTGGCTGAGGCGGGCCTGGCCGACCTGGCCTGTGAGGCGCTCGCCCACAGCCTCGAGGCTGGAGCCTGCCCCGCCTGGGTGGCCGCGCGCATCGATCAGGTCATGCATGGCCAGGTGCGGCAGCCTTTCCTTTCCGTTGTTGAGACTGTGGAAGCCTCGGCGACCCAGGCCGATGCGCTTCGCCTACGTGATGCCGCCGGTCTGTTTGATTTGGGCGCGGAGGATCTGGCACGGGAGGTTGCGGAACCCGCGCTCGTGCGCCTGTCGGCCTGGGTGGCAGAGAAGGAGGCCATCGGCCTTCGTGCCTCGGAGACGGGCCTGACCGGCGGCGCGTCCGCGGTGGCGCTCGCGCTGGCGGCCTGGTCGGCCAGGGCCGATTGGCCACCTGGTTTTGATCTGGCCCTGCGCGTCCTCCGGCAGGAGCGGCCCTGGCTGGACGCTTCCCTTGGCTGGCCTGGATCAAGCCCCGCCAATGGGTTGTCAGGGGGTGTGGCAGGCATCGCCATCGCCCGCCTGGGTCTGCACCGCTGGCATGACGCGCCGACGCTCCTGGCGGAAGCGGGCGCTGTCCTCAGCCGTGTGCGCGTCACCTCTGCCTGGCCCGATCCCTCCGATGCCTCCTTGGCCACGGGCCTGTGCGGGCTGATCGAGGCGATGCTCCTGGCGCACGCCTTCACAGGGGAACCCTCCCATCTGATGGCCGCGCGGCGGATGGGGGAATGGATGATCGGCGCCGCGGCGACGCGGGGGGGCTACGGCTGCTCTCCAGGCCACGGCGGCGACCACCCTGGCTTGTTCACCGGTTTGGCGGGAATTGGCCTGACCCTCCTCCGGTTGGCACGACCGCAGGCGCATCCCAGCGCTTTTGGCCCCTTGGTGTGGCGGGGCGTCGCCCTTCCTCCCCGCTCCAGCCCTGTCGGTGCCCTGTAGCCCTGGCGCACGCATCGGCCAGCCCCTGGATGGATGAGCCAAGCCATCGAGCTGATGGGTCTGCTTCCAGGTTGTTCTCCTCCAGCCGTCAACGAGGCGACAGACCCTCGACCCATTCCCAAGTAGAACAGATGTTCTTCTCTTGCCTCCCATGCCCGTCCTCCGGTTGGACGATCTGCTCAAGGCCATCCCCATCCCTTACCGCAGCGCGGAGGCGCCCGACGGCCTGGACCTCAACAGCCTGCTGATCGCCCACCCCCTGAGCACCTTTTTCAGGCGGGTGCGGGGCCATCGCCTCCACCGCTGGGGCGTGCACGACGGCGACCTGCTGCTGGTGGACCGGGCGATCGAGCCCCGCCCCGGCCAGCTGCTGGTGGTGGCCCATGCCGGACAATTCCTGCTGCGGCCCCTGGAGGTGGAGGGCAGCACCTGGCAACTGGCGGCCCTGGGGCCAGGGGAAGCCCCGCTGCCCCTGGATCCGGTGAACCCGTTGGACTTCGGGCTGTTTGGGGTGGCGGCGGCGGTGGTGCACGACCTGGTGCGGCGCCGGACGCTCCCGCAAGGGCGCAGGCCAGGACCCGCCACAGGGACCGATGGCCGCCCTGGGACTCAGGAGTCGCCGCGAACGAACACAAGAGCCCCGAGGTGGAGCCCATTCGGTTCAGGGCACGCTTCCAACGAAAGCTCTGTCGCCTCATGAAGGTTGGCCAGGGCATCCTCGATGGTGTCCCCTTGACTGAGCGAACCCACTTCCAGAGACTTCGCCACGTCAACCTCCCCGTCGCCGATCCAGATCCGCCGCCCTGCCGAGCTGGTGCTCGCCACCACCGACTGGAGCTACTACGAGAGCGCCAACGAACCGGCCCAGTTCTGGGAGCTGTCAAGCGACATTGAAAACTGAACCAGAGGCGACACGAAAACTGAGCCACCTGGACCGATCAGAAACGAGTGAGCCACAGAGCACGGCTGTGCCCCTGGAGGGGATAGGGAGGCCCCAGGGGGCTCCATCGATGGCTGGAGTGGGCTTTGGCGTGGCCAGAA
>JBJTQT010000080.1:0-5689 GCA_046075745.1 Cyanobium sp.
GGGCTGGTCGTGAGCCTGGCGGGGTGTGTGCTGGCCGTAGGCCTCAACCTGCCCCCTGGCCCGCTGATGGCCAGTTGCTGCCTGCCTCTGCTGTTGCGACGCTGAAACGTTACGGGCTGAGCATTACCACCCATGTACACCCTGCCATTGTCCAGGCCTGCAGGATTGAGCATGCAGGCTGAGTCCATGACCAAGTCTTCCAACCCCTTGGAACTACTCTCAGCGGCGCCAGGTGCTCCCCCCCCCCTTAAGCCCTTGCAGCGGCTGCTAAAAGACGGGGTGCTCCTGGGGTTGGCCCCCGCTCAAGAGCATGCCGGCCTGCGGGAGGCCGTGGGCCATGGGGAACGGGAGTGGCTGGGGCTGGCACCGGCCCTTGTGCTGGGCAGCGGGGGGAGCATGGGCCGTCGGCGCTGGTGCCTGCAGCCCCTGGCCCATCTGGAGGCCTCCGCCGCAGCCACCGGCACCTGGCTTGAGGGGCTGGGCCTCGACCCCAGCCGGGCCCTGGTGGTGAATCCCCTGCCCTGGCACCACGTGAGTGGGCTGATGCCCTGGCTGCGCTCCCAGTGCTGGGGGGCAGAGCACCGTTGGATTCCCCCCGCCCGGCTGCGGCACCTGGAGGAGCTGCCCCTTCCATCCCCCTTAGGCGGGGCGGCCGTGCTGTCGCTGGTGCCGACCCAGCTGCACCGGCTCCTGGCCCAGCCCGCTGGCGTGCGCTGGCTGCGGGAGTTCGCGGTGATCTGGGTGGGAGGGGCCCCCCTGGCGGAGGTGGATGCGGTGCGCAGCCGGGAGCTGGGGTTGCGGCTGGCCCCCTGCTACGGCAGCACGGAAACGGGCTCCATGGTGGCGGCCTTGGCCCCCGAGGCCTTTCTGGAGGGCCAGGGAGGCTGCGGCCTCCCCCTGCCCCATGCGGAGCTGCGGATCGCCCCAGAGTCCGGTGCCGTGGAGGTGCGGACCTCCAGCCTCAGCCCAGGCCATCTGGAGGGGGGGAGGCTCCTGCCCCTGGAGCGCAACACCACTGGCTGGTGGCGCACGGGAGATGGGGGACAGCTGGATCCAGGGGGGCTCACCTTGCTGGGACGGCTGGATGGGGCCTTCCACAGCGGCGGTGAAACCGTTTTCCCCGAGCAGGTGGAGCAGGTCCTGAAGGCGCTCGCCGCCCAGCGGGGGCTTCCACTACAGGCGCTGCTCCTGCTGGCCCGGCCCGATCCGGAGTGGGGCCAGCGGCTGGTGGCGCTCGTGCGGGGACAGGAGAAGCGTGATGGTGAAGAGCTCCTTGCCGCCCTCAGGGCCCTGGCCACAGAGCTGCCCCCCGCCCAGCGCCCCCGGGAGTGGCGGCTCTGTCACCAGCTGGCGCCCAATGCCATGGGGAAATGGGAGCGATCGCGCTGGCAGGCGTGGCTTTCACGCCAGGGTTGAGAGCTGGTGGGTCCGGCAGATCCGCAGGAAGGTCCGCAGCCGCTCTGGATCCTTCTGACCCGTCTCGTTCTCCACCCCTGAGTTCACATCCACCCCTGCTGGCCCGACGGTGGCCAGGGCTGAAGCCAGGTTGTCCGGCCTGAGTCCTCCTGCCAGGAGGACGGGTTTGGCGGCCCGTTCCACGATCCGTCGGCTGATGCTCCAGTCGTGGGGCTGGCCCGTGCCACCGATGCGATCCGCCGTGCGCGAATCCAGGAGCAGAGCATCCACGAGGGGTTCGATGGCCAGGGCCTCGCTGATCGCATGGGCGTTAACCACATGGATCGCCTGGATCAGCTTGGTGCCGGGCAGGGCAGCCCGCAGCTTCTGAATCTCCACAGCAGGGATCGCGTCGTGGAGCTGAAGTGTGGTGGGGGCGACCCGGCGGGCGATCGCCAGGATGGGCGCTGCCTCCTGCAGGTGGGTCACCATCACGCTGCTCACGAAGGGTGGAAGGGCGGCCACCAGATCGGCGGCAAGCGCTGGTGTCACCTCGTCTTCCGTGCGATGGCGTGCGCCCAGGATGAACCCCACCGCATCAGCTCCCGCGGCGAGAGCTGCCGCCAGATCAGCGGGGCTGCGCAGCCCGCAGATCTTCACCCGCATGAGTTCAGGCCCTGCAGGTGAGCATCCAGCCCCCCGTCCCCTCCACCCGCCAGCGCGGCACCCAGTTCTCGTAGGAGTAGTGGAGCCCGGCGCCATCGTGATGGCTGAGGTAGCCGCCATCCACGAGATCGCAGTTGCCGTAGGGATCGTTGACGAAGAAGCCGGTGTTGTCGTAGCCGATGATCACGATCCAGTGGCCCCCGCCGCTCGGCGCGGAGACAGGCCCATCACAGAGCCAGCCCACGGCCACCGGCCGGCCGGCATCGATCTCCTCCTTGAGCATCGCCACCGTGCCATCCGTGCGGAAATCGGCCTTCAGGCCCAGGGAACGGAGGGCATCCAGCTGGGCATCGGAGGTGGTGCTGTCGCCATAGCGGGCGCGGAGCTTGTCGTAGACGTTCTCGTCGGGCTCCTTGCCCCAGTACATGGCCAGCATGGAGGAACTGGCGGAGAAGCATTCCCGCCATCCCTGGCCGTCGGCCATCAGGAGCTGATCGGAGTAGGGCACCTTCAGGGGATTGCCATAAGGGGATCCATGGCTGTGGGCAGTTGCTGGGGGGGCGGCAGGGGCTGGAGCCGGAGCAGATGCGGTGGACTCGCCGGCCGCCACTGGCGTGGTCCACAGCCTGGCCTCCGCCTGGCGACGCCTCAGCAGGCCGGCCTCCACCGCCGTGCACGGATCGCAGTAGAGCAGCAGCGTCTGCGGCACCTGGGCCCAGTCGCGGGTTCTCAGATCCCGGCTGATGGAGGCAAAGTTGGCCTCATCGCCATAGAAATCCGAGCCCAGATTCCAGGCGAAATCCAGCAGGGCCGATCTCTGGTTGCCATTCATCTGCTGCCAGGCGGGAATCGTGGCGGCCAAGTGGTTGGTGCAGGCTTGGGCCTGCCGCTGCAGCTCCGCATCCGCTTCGCCGCGGCTGAGGGTCTGCCCAGGCTGCACCGGCCGGCCATTGAGGGTGGTGAAGCCATAGCCGATGGTCCAGGGTTCAGCGCCCGTGGCGGGATCCGGATAGGCGTGGTCAACGAAGCCCTCGAAGCTGCGGATCAGATCCATGGCCGGGCCGTATTCCCTCCCCCAGGGGCTGGGGCCTCGCGCGGCAGGGGGGGCAGCAGGGGGCGCGGGTGGTTTCGGAGCGGCCTCCCGGTGGGCCGTCGGCGGGGCGGTGGGCCGGTGTTCCGGTGCGGAGAGCACCGGCAGGGTCGCGGTAGGACGGGCTGTTGGCGGGGGGGCGATGGGGGTGCGGCGGGCTGGGCTGCTGGCCGAGTTGGCAACGGCGACGGCTGGCGGAGCTGCTGTGGCGGCAAAGGCGGAGGGGCTGGAGACCACCGGGGGGGCAGGGGCCGTGGGCTCGGAGTGGAACGGAGCTGGCGTGCTCGCGGGGGTGCTCCCCCGCGAAGCACTGCGGATGCCGGGCTGGATGGCCGTGGAGATCTTGTTGGCTACGTAGGGGGCGAACAGGCTCAGGCCAGAAAGCAGAAAAGTGGTGACGGCTGGCATGGAGGCCGGCAGCTGGCAGGTGAGGCCGAAGCTGTAGAGGGCGAAGAGCCCGAAACCCATGTAGAGCATCAGGATTGCGAATCCGCCGAGGATGGCGAGCATGCGGCTGCTGCTGGCTTCCAGCAGGGTCATCCCGATGGGAGTGCCGTCGGCGCTGCGGATGGTCTTGCCAGCCGCTGAGCTTTGGGGCCCGATCGACTCCCGATCCCCAGCGGATTCGGTCCAGCGCCAATCCACCGGAATGGTGAGGCGGGTGGGTTCGGAGAGGGCATTGGCCAGCGACCAGCCTTCCTTGGTGAGGCGCCGCTTCACCAGATGGAGGCCGATGAACGTGCCGAGGCCCACGATCAGGGTGATGGCGTACACCACCGGCACTTCCATGGTGCGGCAGGAGCTGTCGTTCACCCCGGGGCTGTTCACTCCGATGGCGCTGAGGGTCTGTGCCAGGGCTCCCGGGGCGCTTAGGCCCAGCAGGGCCAGGGACAGCAGCCGCCAGCCTCTCGGCAGCGTCCAGCGCCCCTCCGCCGGCTCAGAGCGTTGCTTGCGTTGGAGCGACCGAAGGGAGGACAGACCCATGGGGCGAGAAAAGGCTGCTCCAAGAGTGCCAACGTTTATGGGTTCTGGTATGGGTTCTGGGAGTGATTCAGAGCGGCCGCACCCCACCCGCGAGCCCCGAGGCTTCCAACCAGCGGGCGATCGGCTTGGGGAGAGAGCAGCGGCGACGATCCGCCGTGGTGATGGCCAGATGGCGGGTGAGCCCTTGGGCCACGGGTTCTCCGCCGCTGGCGAACTGATAGCCCACCTCAAAGCTGCCTGGGTCCAGACGGACCGGGCTGAGCCTGATGGCCAGGGGGTCGCCCACCCGCAGGGGGCGCAGGAAATCCGCGCTGCAGTGCACGATCGGCAGCGCCACCGCCGGGGAGTCGTTCCCATCCCTTCCGGGGAACACCTCCGCTGCCTGGATCCCAAAGCGATCCAGGCTGTCTTCGTAGGCCTCGTGGCACCAGCGCAGCAGCTGGTGGAAGTGCATCACCCCGGCCCCATCCGTTTCTCCGAAACGCACGGTGCGGCAAAGGAGGAGCCAGTCGTCGGGTTGCATCAGGGCGCTGGTGGGGGGTTCATCCTGCTGCCCCTTGCCGTGGTGGGCGACAGTCGGAGCGGTCATCAACTCTGGAGAGTGGGAAGGCAGGAAGACCAAATCCGTAGTGGGCAACCATCCGAAAACTCCAGTAGAGGACGAGAGCCAGGCCAGCTCTAGCCAGGGCAGGTGCCTGCAGGCCAAGAGCGCATAGGCGCTGCTGCCTGATTGCCCGTACGGACCACAGCAGCAGCAGCGCTGCCGTGATGGGTCCAAAAAGGTGATAGCGGAGCGACTCAATGGGGTGTGCCCGCAGCGCTTTGGCAGTGGCGCGGGTGAGGAAGCCCGTGGGGCAGGCGATCCTGCCGCCACTCAGTAGAAGCGCCGAGGTGAAGGTGGCAGGAAGGAAGGTTGCCGCGCGCTGGAGGCCTGCTGGATGTTGTCTGTGGCTGGGGCTGGGGAGCAACTGGCTCAGCGGTCCACCGAACCCATGATCACATCGATTGAGCCGAGGATGGCCATGATGTCGGCCACCTTGTTCCCCTTGAGGATATGGGGAAGGATCTGAAGGTTATTGAGATCCGCGGCGCGGATCTTGAAGCGCCAAGGTGTCACGTCGTCGTTGCCTTGGATGAATACGCCGATTTCCCCTTTGCCCGATTCCAGACGGGTGTAGAGCTCGCCTGAGGGGATCTTGAAGGTGGGGGCCACCTTCTTGGCGATGTATTGGTAATCAAAACCGTAGGCGTCGCTCTGCTTGCCCTCGGCCATCCTTTTGGCTTCCAGGTTTTCCGTGGGGCCCCCTGGAATCATCTGGATCGCCTGCTGGAGGATCTTCAGGGATTGGCGCATCTCCTGAAGGCGCACCCTGTAACGGGCGTAGCAATCGCCCTCCTTTTCCCAGGCAATGGACCAGTCGAAATCGTCGTAGCACTCATAGTGATCCACCTTGCGCAGATCCCAGGGCACACCGGAGGCCCGCAGCATGGGGCCCGACAGGCTCCAATTGATGGCCTGCTCCCGGGTGATGGTGCCCAAGCCCTCGATGCGGC
>JBJTQT010000081.1:0-4644 GCA_046075745.1 Cyanobium sp.
CGAGATGGCCCCGGCGGCGGGTCTGGCTGCCCTCGATGTGAATTTTAACGGGGGCCATTTCAGCAACGGGGAGTTTTTGGCCGAATCCACCCTGGGCGGCATGGCGGTGTATGCCTGCTACCAGGCCCTGCTCTCGGCCCTGCGCACCGAGGCCCTGCGCCGCCAGGGCGACATCAACCGGGCGGTGCAGGTGCGGATGATCGCCAGCACAGTGTGGGAATCGGTGAAGCAGGGCGCCGCGGTGAGCATGATCCTGGCGGTGGTGCTGCTGGTCTGCCCCTGGTTGAGCCTGCCGCTGTCGCTGCTGGGGCTGGTGGGAATGGGCAAGGCGTCGTTGGATCTCTTCCACGCCTTCTGGGATGCCCTTGATGAGCTGCAGCGGGCTGAGCTGCTGGCGGCGGCGATGGAAGCGGGCGTGAATCTGCGCACGTTCCTGCGGGGCGGCGACCAGGCCTGGGCCTGACCGTCAGGTGTTGAGTATTTATACCCACCAACAAGGGGTGGCCGTGCTTGATTGGCGCCAATTGTTTGCCGCACGGCTCCCCCCATGACCCTGGAACCCGGCACCCTGGTGCGCCTGGTCGACAGGCCCGGTCGCACCTACCAGGTGGTGAACCTGGATGCGTTCAGCGATTCCATCTGGGTGCGCAGCTGGCCCCTTTCGGCCCAGCGCAACCCCACCTTCGCCGTCTGCGCCGCCCAGCTGGCCGATCCCGTGGCTGCCGCCTGAACCCATAGGCTGGCGAGCCTGGGTTTCTGGTGGAGGCCGTGCAGGGATTCCATGATCGATCTGGCCACCTACCGCCCGAAGGGCGACAAGCGCAACACCCCCTTCTTCGAGGAGCATCTGCCCCGGGTCTATGAGCGGCGGGCCCGCTCCGGCCTGGATCAACTGGTGGGCACCATGGCCGCCGTGGTGATCCAGGTGGATCACGGCCATGGCGTGCCCTACCTGGCGGAACTCACCCTGATGGGGCCCTACAGGTATCGGGAATGCTGGCTGATGGACACCCATCGGGTGTATCTGCTGGCGGCTGATCCGGCCTGGCCCCGCCTGATCGTGCTCGAGCCCCTCACCGCCGCCTACGAGGACGAAACCACCCGTTGGAATGCCATGTATCCGCTCTCAGCGGACAGCCCCAACGCCCGCTACGTGGGGGAGGTGTATCAGTGCGGCTCCACCGCCGAGGTGCGGCAGGTGCTGGAAGCGCAGAACATCCGCTTCGTCTACCCCGGCGAAACGCCGAACACCTTCTACACCCAGCCCAACCTCACCTTCACCTTCCTCTCCGACTACACCTACAACCGGGTGGGCTATGTGGATGTGCCCCTCGATTCACTGGCGGCCCTGGATCTGGGGGATCGGGTGCTCCTGGATGACGACACGGAGCGGCCGATCCTGGAGGCCCTCGAACGTCACCAGCGGCTGGATCTGGAAGGCAGGATCCTGGGGCTGGACCACATGGCCACCCGGGTGCTCGCCGGCGAACGGGAAGACGCGATCCTGGAATACCTGACGATGGTGCCCTACTACTTCTGGGGGGCTTACAACATCCATGAGATGAATTCCTCCACCAACGTCACCCGCTGCCCCGGAGTGGGGGATGAAAAGCAGTCACCGGCGCGGGTGTTCACCGCCAACAACACCCCCTCCTACCTCAACTCCCTGGCGAATCTGCCGATGCCAACAGAGGAATTCGTGCGCAACTTCGGCCGCCGCATGCACCACATGGCCTATGAGGTGGCCGATGGAGAGGTGGATGGCGAAAAGAATGTCGACGTCGTCGTGCGGCGGCTCCAGGAGCAGGGGGTGCCGTTCCTCGCCCAGGTGGTGGGCGAATGCACCGACCAGCCCAACCTCAAGCAGATTTTCTCCAAGAGCTCCCCCCACTCCCGCCTGATCAGCGAATACGTGCAGCGCTGCCAGCGCTACGACGGCTTCTTCACCCGCGACAACGTGGCCGCCCTCACCGAGGCCGCCGGACACGACGAGCGCTATGCCCATGGGCATGTGTTCGATTAGGGCCGGCCCCCCCGAAACCACACCCGCTGCGTGAAGGGATCCACCACCAAGGTGCCGTCGTTCACGGCGCTGGCCCCCAGCTGGGCCGCCGGTTGCGACCAGGTGCCGATCCCCCCGCAGCGGCGGGCTCCAGGGGGAGTGTCCTTGAGAAACAGGGTGAGGCCCTCCAGACGACGCACCGCATGTCCATCACTGCCCACCAGCTCCAGAGCCTGCCCCTGGGGCAGGCGATAGGCCAATACGGGCTCAGGTCTCCCCGCACAGGTGCTCAGGGAGAGATCCGCTTCCGGCCAGCGCTGGGGAGCCACCCCGGCGGCCTGCAGCTCCATGAGCCAGGCCCGGTTGATGTTCAGGGAAGGAGGGTGGAGGCCGTCGTGATAGCCCGTGTCAATCTGGGCCACCGCCAGGGAGCGGCCGATCCGCACCGGGATCGTGGGAATGTTCGGACACCCAAAGCCCCGGGGCGCCGCGGGGCAGCGCAGGTGGGCGCCAGCGGTGCCGTAGTAATCACGGCTGGAGAGGGAGGCGAAACCAGCCTGCCGGAGGGCGGCGTCGCTGCAGAAGGTTGCTGGCGAAGACCGGTGCAGGAGGCCCTGGGCGTAGTTGAGCGTCACGATGTGGCCTGCGAGCAGGTCGGTGCCGATCAGCCCCGCCTGGGGGATCGGCCCCCGGATGGTGCTGTGATCCTGCACGTTCAGCTGCACCGGCCCCCAGGGTCCGAAGAACTCCACACCCTCGAAGCGGTCTGAGGTGCCCGCCACCGGCCTCGGGCCATCCCCCCGCCCCGGCAGGAAGGTGCCGGGGGAGATCGCGCTGCCATCAGCGCCCAGATCCACCACGAAGAACCCCGTGCGGCCCTGCACCCGCACAGGGGTGTAGGGCATGCCGCTGGAGAGGATCAGGGAGCGCGTCTCCCCGAGGCAGGCCAGGGTGGGAAGGGGCGTGGCTGGTGCCGGCTGGGCCAGAGCCGTTAACCCCAGGCCGACCAAGAGCGGCACCGCCAGCACCAGCCATAGGACCACCCGTCGACCCCGCCGACAAGAGGCGGCAAATCGAAGCAAATCCTGGGTTACCATCCGGCCTATTGACAGAGAAGGCATGGGCAGGAAAGACCAACAACTTTCGTCGTATGTGCAATATGGCTGCGGATTATCCGTCAGTGAGGGATGGCGCAACTTTGATGGTTCTCCTCGCCTAAGAATAGAAAACCTTCCGGTTGTCGGTCGGGTCTTGACGCGAAACCATCGTCTCTTCCCAAAGGAAGTGGAATTTGGCGACATTGTGAGCGGCCTGCCCGTGGCAGAAGCCTCCTGTAAAGGACTCTATTGCTCCCATGTGTTGGAGCACCTCTGCCTGAGGGATTGTCAGCAGGCCCTGCGCAACAGCTGGCTCCTTCTTCAACCTGGCTGCACATTTCGTCTTGTCATCCCCGATCTGAAAGCCTCCATTCAGCACTACCTTGACAATCCCTCGCCACAAGCTTCGTCTGATTTCATGCGTGAAACCAGCCTTGGCATGGAAACCCGCCGTCGGGATCTTGGAGGGATCTTGAGTGCATGGCTTGGCAATTCACCGCATCTGTGGATGTGGGATGCCAATGGTATGCAGCACGCCCTGGAAGAAGCTGGATTTGTGGACATCCGCCAAGCGACCTTTGGCGATGCAAGCGATCCGATGTTCGAGAAAGTGGAAGCGCGGATGCGCTGGAAGGAGGGCATTGGCTTCGATTGCCGCCGACCCGCCTAGCCTTTCGGCACCCGGTGCCCCAGCAGCCACACCACCACCGTGAGCCAGTGGATCAGCACCGGCGGCCAGATCGACCCACTCACCAGATAGGCCAGGCTGCAGGCCACCCCGAGCAGGGTCACCTGCACCAGGAAGCGGGGATCCTTCAGGAGGGTCCGCAGGGGATCGCGCCGGGTGGGGGCCATCAGGGGATGCCAGGCCACGAACAACCCCACGCTCAGGGCCACCCAGGGCACCAGCGCCAGGGGGCTCACCCCTTCGAGGGCACTCGGGAGCAGCAGGGCTCGGAACAGTAGCTCCTCCTGCAGGGCAGGGAAGAAGAACAGCCCCAGGGCCCGGGGCAGCAGCTGAGGCCAGGGTGCCCAGTGCCAGCGCCGGGGCAGCAGGCCGCTCCGGCGCGCCAGGGGGAAGGCAAGCAGCCCGTAGCCCATCAGGATCAGCAAACACCAGAGCTGGCCGTGGGGATTCCACTGGGGGAAGAGGCTGTCGCCGAGGCGGCCGAGCAGGGTGGGCACCAGGGGCAACTGGCCGAAGAGCACCGTTGGGGCGATGGGCTCCAGCCGGGGATCACCTCCAGGAATCTGATTGCTGCGCACCACCAGCAAGGGCAGGCCCACCCGCAGGAATTCGGCGGCAAATTGGTCATGGGCGCTGCGGGGGAGGATGGAGCGCCAGCTCAGCAGGGCATCCCGCAGGCTCTGGCTGGTCTCGAACAGGCCACCCCCCACCCGCGGACGGGCCTGGCTAGCATTCCCGGTGCCCGCTGCCAGAGCCCTGGCCGCGTTGTTGGCCCAATCGCCCCGCACCTGGCCGAAGGGCTTGAGCAGCCGATCAAAGGCCAGCCCCAGCTCCCGCAGCCGTTCCCGATCGAAGGT
>JBJTQT010000082.1:0-6927 GCA_046075745.1 Cyanobium sp.
CGCAGGCGCGTGGCGCGCAGGGGTCACCTGGAAGGCCTGGGCGGCGATCACCAGAGCGATGTAGAGCACGATCGCCATCCCCGCCTCGATGGGCACCAGCTGGCCCACCAGGCCAAAGAGCCCCAGCAGGCAGCCCAGGCCCATCACCAGCCCGTTGAGCCAGGAGTAGCCGAGGCGAGCCCCCATGGCCTTCCAGCCGGGATGGCCGATGTAGATCGTGGTGGGGAAGCAGGAGCCCAGCAGGGCCGCCACGGCGGTGCCGATGCCGTTGATCAGCAGCGATGGCTTCTCGGGATAGCGATCGCCTGCGGCTTCGGCGCTTTCGAGATTTTGCAGGGAGCCAAGCACGTTGAAGAGGCCCATCGGAATGGTGACCCCCAGCCAGGGCACCAGCTGGGAGCGTCCCTCCCAGAGGGCACCGATCTGGGGCACGGGCAGGTGGAAGCCCACGGAGGAGAGATTGCTCTGCCAAGTGGCGGCATCCACCTGCAGCAGCCCCGTGCCCCAGGCCAGCACGGTGCCCACGATCACGGCGAGCAGGCCGCCTGGAATCGGGAGGCGGATCTTGCCGTAGTAGGCCACCAGGATCACCGCGAGCACCGCCAGACCCACCACGGGCTGGGCATAGGTGCGCAGGAAGAAGCCCAGGGCGATGTAGCCGAGGGCGATGCCGGCCAGGGTGGCCAGCAGGGCAGCGCGGGGCAGCCAGCGGCGCAGGGCGGCGGCGCAGAAGGCGCCGGCGGATTCGATCAGGCCGGAGCCCAGGCAGGCCAGCAGGCCCGCCTGCCAGGAGAGGCGCACGGCGGCCTCCGGGCTGGCTCCGGAACCAAGGGCGCTGAGCT
Organism: Cyanobium sp.; assembly: GCA_046075745.1. Lineage (GTDB taxonomy): Bacteria > Cyanobacteriota > Cyanobacteriia > PCC-6307 > Cyanobiaceae > Cyanobium. Next base: position 843 of record JBJTQT010000082.1, read on the forward strand.
TCACCGGCAGCATCACCAGAAACACATAGGCGAAGAGGCTCACGGTGTTGATGCCATAGGGCAGGGCCGTGCGGCGGGAGCCGCCTTCGGCCTGGTCCAGCCGATAGGCCTGAATGGCATAGGCCACGTTGCCCACCACCAGGCTGAGGCCCGTGGCGGGAAGAATCACCTTGAAGATCAGGTCGTCCGGATAATCGAGCACCCCTCTGCAGAGGGCAATGATCAGCAGGATCTGGATCAGGTTGTCGAGGCCGAGGCCCAGGAAACCATCGAGATCGCCGCGCACCCACCAGCGGGGAGGGGTGGCAGGCCTTGGGGCGGGGGCGCCGCCGGGGGAGGGGTAGGAGAGGGTCATGGGAAGAGAGCCTGCCAGGGCGAGGGCTGAAGAGGTGTGGCCAGATGAACGCCTAAAACACTGACCTTCCCTGAATGTTTCCGGGCGGCGCGTAGTGGCACACCAAGCGGGTGTTGCCATCGGCGCCGGTGCTGGCGGCGCAGCCCAGGGAGGTGGTGGTGCGCCACACCATCTGGGTGTAGTGGCCCACGGCCTGCCAGTTGCCGCTGCGGCTCACGGCTGGGAAGGTGCCGGGGGTGAAGTCGCGGCGTTCGGCAGCCCAGAGCTCGGCCATCTGGGTGGGCGTGAAGGCGCCGGCGGTGCCCATCCAAAGGTTTTCGCCGCTGCCGCAGTGGCGAAACTGGCGGGTGGCAGCCAGGCGTTGAGCACACTGCAGGGCGGAGGCGGCCAGGGATTCCTCCCAGCGCAGGGGTGCCACGCCCACGGCAGCGCGCTCAGCGTTGTGCACCTGCAGGATCTGGGCAGCCGCCCCTGGCGGCAACACGCCACCGGGCACCACCTGGGCGAGGCCGGGGGGCACGGCCACAGCGGATGCAGCTGAGGCGATCACCCCAGCCACCAAGGCCGATGCCGCCCCGTTCAACCCCATGCCTTCTGCTGCGCTCATCAGGTGGTGTCCGCAGGCCGATGGGGCGACATTTTCACGCACCCGGCGGAGCGGCCCCATGGCCTACAGCATCACCACCCACGACGCCTGGGGGCAGGTGCCGGTGGGAGAGTACGAATCGCTGGAGCTGGCCCGCGCGGTGTTTGTTGCGATGCAGCAGGATCCCTGGTACCGCCAGGATGGCACCGTGAAGGGCATCGAGCTGGTGGAGGTGAACGCGCAGGGGGAACGGGTGCGGCTGGAGTGGTTTGGCTTTTGAGTGGGTGGGTTGCAGCGGTTGACGCGAGACGCGCTCAGATTCACCTGAGCCGTGCTGGAGCCAGGGGCCAATTGGGGCGTCGTTAAATGTATTTGCGCAATTCGCAACAGTGAACATGTTTGAACTGTTTGACGCCGCAGGAAAGCGCAAGAGCAATACAAGCGCGAAAGGATCAGAAGTTTTGCACAATCTCGCTGATCCACTATTCATCAATCGGGCTAAATTCCCAGCGGGTAGCTTTCTATCAAGCTCCACATGCTCTCTTCATTCTTAACCATGATTCAAACTAAAACAAGGGCGAGCCGCTTCAGTGGGCGCCTCTTCAAATCAGCTGCCACTTCGGCTCTGGTACTCTCGGCTGTGGCCGGGGGGGGGGTGATTCTCTCAGGTGCAGATGCCAAAGCTGGCACTTCAGTTACCTACAAAGACCTTGGCATCAATTTTGAAGATGTTATTAGCGACATTACAAATAGATGTGCTCAAATAGCCACAGTCAATCTTGAATTGACTACACTTAAATGGCCTAACCCGCAGAAGCAGGTTGATATAAACCATGCAACAAATGGTAGTCCCTTAACGTTTGACGATGTTGTATCATACAGGATTAATAAAACAGGAGTCGATCATCGAACTGGACAGTCAGTTCAAGTATGGTTTGACGAGGTTAGTCTCAATATTAACGCAATCCAAGCTGTTGGGCAGCCAAAGCCCACTGTTTACAAAGAGGTTTTTGCAGTTGATCCCTCTACCCCAGGAGCCACCCCGATAGCAGATCTCTTAGCGGATTCTGACACCGGAAATATTAAAAAGCTTTTGCCCAACAAATATAGTCACCTTTGGATTAGAGATACATTCAAGCCCAACGGCGGCACCATTGACAACGCAATCAATGATTTCCGTGATGTCCCCGGCCCCCTGCCCATCCTGGGTGCAGGCGCCGCCTTCGGCTTCAGCCGCAAGCTGCGCAGCCGCATCAAGGCCTCCCGCACGGCCTGATGTTGGGGTCACCTGACCCAGCGCTTCTCCAAGCCCCTGCCTCTGGCGGGGGCTTTTTTGTTGGCGTCTGCTCCTCCTGTTGCTCCTCGCCAGAGGCAGGCCCCTCTATGCCCCTGCTCCATCCTCCCGGCTCAGGCCCGGGCTCATCCAGCTCGCTGTCGCCCAAGGCGCTGGAGGCCTCGCCACTGGCACGGATCGCTTGGGCTGGCCTCAGGCCATTGGCCTCTGCCCGTAGGCCTGGAACCTGAGGCCTCGCCTGTCTCCGCTCCGCTCAGATCTGGCCACGGTCTGCGGGGGCTTGAATCCGAGCCGAAACGGTGCACCGGCCGATCGCTGGCCATCCCCTGGCCGCAGCGTCTGCAGGCTCAGAACCTGGCGGCACAGGTGGATGGGGCCCCGCCTCGCCCTGCCGCTTGGTCCTGGCCCGCTGGGTCTCGTCCCACTGGGTCTTGGCCCACTGGGTCAAAGCAGCCGAGCAGCTGGAGAGGAAGCCGGCCGGAGGCCATGGCAAGTGAACGCCAAGCTGCGACAGCTCAACGCCAAAGCGCAGAGCTTGCTCGCCTGCGTCGATCAGCTCTGCGTTCCGCCCGAGTCCAGCTCAACCCCGCAGCAAGCAACCGGGCCCGATGGGAAGCCTTTCTCGCCTTGATCCTTGAACCCTTGCCGCCTGGGGAAGGGAGCGTCTGAGACTGCCGAGATCCAATGGGAAGCAGATCGGAACGGGTCGTTGATGCGGATCAGAGAAAGACTCAACGGATTTAGCAAGTTGCGAGATTTCTTCTCGTTTTCTGCCATGGGGGACTAAGGTGAGGCATGGATTGGCTTGAGGAAGGGCCATGCTCCTGCGTCTGGAGCTGGAAAACTGGACGTCTTTTCGCGAGCAAGCGACGTTTTCCATGGTGGCCAGCCGGGAAAAACGTCATCGCCACAGGTTGCCGCGTGTAGAAAAATTCCGATTGACCGCTCTGCCAATCGCAGCGATTTATGGAGGCAATGCCTCAGGGAAAAGTAATTACATCCGCGCACTGTCTTTCATGCAACGCTTTGTGGTGCGTGGCATCCAGCCGGATGCCCTAATCCCAATCAAGCCCTTTCTTCTTGATCCAACTTGGGCAAACAGCCCAACACGCTTCAACATCCAGCTCCTCATCAATGAGCTGGTTTATGAGCTTTCTTTTGCCATTAATACCCACAAGGTCCTAGAAGAAAGCCTTGTGCGAATGTCGAGTTCACGCAAGACTGTGCTCTATCAGCGAACAGCAGATAGCATTGAGTTTGATCAGCAACTTCTTCAAGGAGAAGAGCAAGCCAACTTTTTGCGCTTTGCCTTTAAGGGAACTCGTGATAATGAGCTCTTTCTCACAAATTCTGTCTCCCAAAGAATAGATCTCTTCAAGCCGGTCTATGAATGGTTTCGTGATCGCCTGTATATCATCCATCCCGACTCAACTTTTGCGGCTTTTCACTTGCTCACGCCGGGTTCAAGCCCTTGGGCAGACCAGGTCAGTCAAGCCCTGCTCAACCTTGATACGGGCATCACTGGTTTGGAGATGCAAGAAATGAAACTGGATGATCTCCTACTGTCATCAGAGGGAATGACTCAACTTGAGGAGACCGTCAGTCAACAGAAGACTGTGTTGGTGTCCAATCAACGCAGCCAACCAGTGTGTGTGAGCCTTGGTGATGATGGGCGCCTGGTGGCTGGCCGTCTAGTGGCACGCCACAACCGATCTGATGGCTCGGAAATGATCTTTGAGATCAGCGAGGAATCCGATGGCTCGCAACGCCTCATCGATCTCTTGCCAGCTTTTTGTGATCTCAGCAACGAAGCAAGCCAATCCATTTATGTTGTTGACGAATTAGATCGAAGCCTGCATACCCTTCTCACGCGGCAATTGCTGGAGGGCTATCTCGCCTCCTGCTCAGCACAATCTCGCTCCCAACTTATTTTTAGCACCCACGACGTATTGCTGATGGACCAAAGCCTTTTCCGTCGTGACGAGATGTGGGTCGTGGAGAGATCTCACAATGGAAATTCAAATCTATTTTCATTTAGCGAATATGCAGAGATGCGCTACGACAAGGACATTCGACGCAGCTATCTAGAAGGCCGTCTCGGCGGCATCCCCCAACTGCTGATCCCAAGCTAATGGCTCCCAGGGGGCAAAGGCAGTTTGTTGGCAAAAGGCCTATTGGTTCACGCCGGTATCGCAGAATCATTGTCGTCGCCACAGAAGGGAGAGAAACAGAGCCCAACTACTTTGGTTTACTCAACAATACGCGTTCAACCGTGAAACTGATCTGCCTCTCGAAAGGTGATCGGAGCTCTCCCGAACATGTTCTCAAGCGAATGACATCCCATCTGGCCATGAAGGATGTTTTGAAGCCTGAGATGGGCGATGAGGCTGGATCGTTATTGATGTCGATTGCTGGCCAGCAGAAGCCCTCCAACGCCTTAGTGAGTGGGCTTCCAGCAAAGAATATTATGGGCTTGCGGTCAGTAATCCATGCTTTGAATTTTGGTTGCTTCTCCATTTTGAAGAGGGTCAAGGTGCGGCGACAGCAACACATATCGTTAACCGGCTGGAAAAGTATAGCGCTACGAAAGGCAAAAATCTTCGTCGAGAAATGTTCAATGAGCAGCGCGCTGTCGAGGCGATCAGCCTTGCCCGCGCTAGAGATACACCACCCTGTACCGACTGGCCCCGCAATGCTCCAGGAACAACAGTTTATCGGTTGGTTGAAAAGTTTTTCGCTGGTGATGCTCACTAGGCGCTCACAGGCAAAAAGCTTGCTCTCCTGCGTCGATCAGCTTTGCTTTCCGCCCGAGTCCAACTCGACCCCTCAGGCACCAACCGGGCCCGATTGCACACCTTCCTCTCCTTGAGGCCAGTGGATGGTCAACACTGGCCGAAGGGTCTGGACCTCACCCGCCAACAAGCGGCTGAATCCTGTTCAGTTGATCGGCCAGCTAAGCGCTGGCCACTTCTGTGTCATAGGCAGCTTGGGCCCGCAACCGGTAGCCAGGGCTCAGCGCGAGGCCACGGCAGAGGCGAAGATCGGTGTCTGCGGTGATGGGGCGTTGGCCGGAAATGATCTCGCTGATGCGGGAGGCTGGAACACCGATCGCCTTGGCCAGATCTCCCTAGCTGATGCCAAGAGATTGAAGGAAGTCTCCTGCAAGCAATTCACCAGGTGTGATGGGAGGGAGGCGATTCAAAGCCCGCATCGGACCACTGGAAGCAGAGTCGGAACTGGCCATTGATGCGGATGCTGTGTTGGCCCTCGCGGTCACCACGCAGCGCCTCCAAGCTGTTGCCCGGTGATAAGGCCTGGAAGCGGGGAACCGCCCAACCCCCGGCAAGAGCTTTGGTATCTGCGCATCGGAAGGATCGGATCATGCCCCACGATCGTTCTGTCTCGCAGAACTGTTGCGACTCAGCAGAGCCTGAGGCTGTGAGACCAAACGAGCGACCCGGTGGCACAGGTGGATGGGGCCCCAGCCACGCCCCGCCGCCTCCCGTCTCGTGCCTCCAGCCACTCCCAGCAGTCCGGAGCCGCCCGGTGGCGGCGAGGAGCCCCTGGTTCCGCCAGAATCAGAGCCACTACCCCCCTCCAGCCCGATCGTTGACGCCTTGGGTCTTGGCCCTTTGGGTCTTGGTCCTCTGGGTCTGGATCAGCTGGGGCTGACGGAAGCCATCGGTGGCCTTGCCCTCGGCCTGATCGCGCTCTTCTCCTCCTATGACCACCTCACCCTCGCCGGGCGCACCATCGCCATCCCCCTGCAGCGGGGCATCCCCCTCATCGCTGCCTCGGGGGCGATCATTTTTGTCGGGTGTGTGAATTACAGCTCGCCACTTGGGCGCCA
>JBJTQT010000083.1:0-17170 GCA_046075745.1 Cyanobium sp.
GATCCACATCAGCGAGAAGCTCTCCAAGATGCGCCGCATCACCCGGGAGCTTTCCCATCGGCTGGGTCGCCAGCCCAATCGTCTGGAGCTGGCCCATGGCATGGGCATGCAACCGGATGAGCTGGAGGAACTGATGTCCCAAACCGCCCCCTGCGCCTCCCTCGATGCCCATGCCCGTGGCGAAGAGGACCGCAGCACCCTGGGGGAGCTGATCGCCGATCCGGCCAGCAACGGCCATCTGGATTCCATGGACAGCCATCTCCAGAAGGAGCACCTCACCGCCTGGTTGGCTCAGCTCAACGAACGGGAGCAGAAGATCCTGAAACTCCGCTTCGGCCTTGGCGGAGAGGAACCTCTCACTCTGGCGGAGATCGGCAGGCAGATCAATGTGTCGCGGGAGCGGGTGCGGCAGCTTGAGGCGAAGGCGATCATGAAGCTGCGGCTGATGAGCAACATGCAGCAGGCCGCGTGACCGTCGGCCCCTGGGGCCCATCCTGGCTGGGTCCCGCGCTGGTGACGGGCTGGCTGGCCGTGCTGGCAGCCCTGGCCTCCTTCGTCAAACGCACACGGCCAGACCAACCGGAGTGGAGCCGCAAACTGGTACACATCGGCACCGGCCCGGTGGTGCTGATCGCCTGGGCCTGCGGCATCGATCGGGCCATCGCCGTTCCCGTGGCGGGCGTGGTGACCCTCCTGGCGGCGCTCAACCACCGCTTCCGGCTTCTGCCCGGCATTGAAGACATCGATCGCCACAGCTGCGGCACGATCGCCTACGGCGCCTCCATCACCCTGCTGCTGGGGCTGTTCTGGCCCGAGCGCCCCCAGCCCGTGGCGGCGGCTGTGCTGGCGATGGCCCTGGGGGATGGGCTGGCTGGGCTGGTGGGCCCGCTCGTGTCCTCACCCCGCTGGCGCGTCTTCGGCCAGACCCGTTCCCTGGTGGGCACGCTGGTGATGGGCCTCACCACGGCCGCCGTGCTGCTGGGGGTGGCCCTCTTGCAGCCAGCCACCGCGCCCTCCCTCTGGGCTCTGCTGGCGATCGCTGCCCTGGCCACTGCGGTGGAGCAGTGGGCCAGCGCCGGGGTGGACAACCTCACCGTGCCGCTGTCCGTGGCTGGCCTCTGGGTGTGGCTGGCACCCCAGGGGGCCTGATCCCCTAATCCTTCAGCAGCCGCTCACAGCGCAGCGACCAATCCTGCGCTGTGCCGATCCCGGCCACCAGAAGCCGGTCGGCCGGCTCTTCCCGCAGGCGAAGCTGCCACTGGCGGATCACTTCGGCCCGCTCCAGCCACACATCCAGCACGGTGCGCTGGATGGTGTCCAGATCCCAGTGCCGCCCCCTGGCCGTCTCCAGCGCCCAGGCCAGCAGATCATCCAGCTGAAAGGGGCGAAATCCCCCGAAGGACGGCCCGCAGGATGCAGCGGCACTGGGGAGAGCCGGCTGGCCAGAGTGGTTGCGCTGCTCGAGGTAGAAGAGCTGCAGGGGATCGGTGACACCGCAGAACTGCAGGAGGTAAGCCATCAGCCTGCTGAAACAATGGTTCAACAACCGTAAGTAAGCCCAGTCAAGCTGATGTTCAAAACAAACACTTTGATGGAAAAGCAATGATCTGGCACTCGAGAATTGCGAGTGCCAGATGCACACAAATTTCCGGTCACACGGCGGCCAGCTGCCGCTCCTGCGCTTCCTTCACCGCCGCCGCCAGCTCCTCCAGCAGGGCCAGGGTGGTGGCCAGATCGATGCAGGCATCGGTGATGCTCTGGCCGTAGGTGAGCTGGCTGAGGTCGGCTGGGATCTTCTGGTTGCCGGCCACCAGATGGCTCTCCACCATCACCCCCATCACATGCACGGAGCCATCCCGCACCTGCAGGGCCACATCGCGGAGCACATCCGCCTGACGCCGGTAGTCCTTGTTGGAGTTGCCATGGCTGCAATCCACCATCAGGCGGGCCGGCAGTCCTTCCCGGGCCAGCTGGGCCGCGGCCGCCTCCACGGCCTCCCGCTGATAATTTGGCCCCCCCTTCCCGCCACGAAGCACCAAATGGCCATCCGGGTTGCCGGTGGTGGAAACGATCGCCGCATGGCCCTGCTGGCTGATCCCGAGGAAGTGGTGGGGCTTGGCCGCCGCCTCCATGGCGTTGATGGCGGTGGTGGCGCTGCCGTCGGTGCCGTTCTTGAAGCCGATGGGCATCGACAGACCGGACGCCATCTCCCGATGGGTCTGGCTTTCGGTGGTGCGGGCGCCGATGGCAGTCCAGCTGATCAGGTCGGCGATGTATTGGGGCACCACCGGATCCAGGAGCTCCGTGGCGGCCGGCAGGCCCATCTCCCCCAGATGAAGCAGCAGCCCGCGGGCGCGCCTCAGGCCAGTGTTGATGTCGTAGCTGCCATCCAGGTGAGGATCGTTGATCAGGCCCTTCCAGCCCACGGTGGTGCGGGGCTTCTCGAAATACACGCGCATCACCACCTCCAGCTGACCCTGGTGGCGCCGGTGGGCCTGGGCGATGGCGGCGGCATACTCCTTGGCTGCCTCCACGTCATGGACAGAGCAGGGGCCGACGATCACCAGCAGCCGTTGATCACCGGCATGGAGGATGGCCTTGATGCGTTCCCGGGCCTGCTGCACGGTGCGCGCCGCCGTCTCCCGGATCGGCATCTCCCGGTGCAGGGCCTCTGGGGGCACCAGAGGCCGGGTGTCCACGATATGGAGATCGGACGTGGGAATCATGGGCCTACCGGTAACACCCGCGCGGGGCATTCAGCCACCTTAATGGTGCCCTCTCAGGGTTGGATCAGCCCTCCCCCCAGCACCACCTCACCGGCATAGAACACGGCCGCCTGGCCCGGCGTGATCGAAAACTGGGGCTCTGCGAACGCGAGCCGGAGCCGCTGGGAGGGGAGGGGCACCAGCCGGGCCCGTTCCGGGGCCGTGCGATAGCGCACCTGCACCTCCACCTCCAGGGGCTCCAGGGGTGGAGCGATCGACACCCAGTTCACCGCTGCCACCTCGCAGCTGCTGCGGCTGGCCTCCTGGCGCGGCGCCACCACCACCCGATTGAAGGCGGCATCCAGCCGCACCACATGCAAGGGCTCCCGCCAGGCCACCCCAAGACCGCGACGCTGGCCGATGGTGAAGTGCTCGATGCCGTCGTGGTGGCCCACCACCGTGCCGTCCTGCAGCACGATCTCCCCCTGGCGGGGGGGCAGATAGGCATCCAGGAAGGCCTTCATCGAGCCGTGGTGGTCGGCCAGGCAGAGGTCCTGGCTTTCCGGTTTGGCGGCGGTGCGCAAGCCCCAGCGGGCGGCCTCCAGGCGGGTGTCGGGCTTGGTCATTTCCCCCAGGGGAAACACCAGGGCCCCCAGCACCTCCTGGGGCAGGTCATAGAGGAAATAGCTCTGATCCTTCTGGCGATCGAGCCCGCGCAGGAGCTGGTGGCGGCCCCCGCCCTCCCCCGGCACCGGCAGGGGGTCTCCACCCTCGGCATGGCGCACCCGGGCGTAATGCCCTGTGGCCAGCCGGCCAATGCGGCGCTCGCTGCGGGCCCAGGCGAGCATCGGGCCGAACTTCACGGCCCGGTTGCAGCGGGAGCAGGGGAGGGGGGTGAGGCCGGAGCCATAGCCCTCCACCAGGAAGCTCACGATCTCCTTTTGGAAGTGCTCGCGGAAATCAATCAGGTGGTGGGGGATGGCCAGCTGGTCACAGATGGCCACCGCGTCCACCAAACCCTCGGCGCAGCAGGCGCCCTTGCCGCTCATCAGCCAGAGGGTGAGCCCCTCCACCTGCCAGCCTGCCTCCACCAGGAGGGCCGCCGTGAGCGAGCTGTCCACCCCACCTGAGAGGCCCACCACCACTTGGTGCTCACCCGGCCACTGCCGCAGGCGCCCCAGGGTGGCCGCACCGGCGGGGGTGGCCGGCGCGGAGGCTGAGGAGATGGCTGAGGAGATGGCAGAGGGGATGGTCATGGGGCAGGAGAGCGGGAGGGAGCTGCTGCTGTGCGCCATCCCTCTCCATGATGGAGGTCTGCGCGCTTGCCCTGCCGTGTCTGATTTCCGGGAACGTGCACCGGCGGCCTGGCCGGCGCGGGATGGGGATCATCTGCTGTTGAGCGGCGCCCAGATGGCGGAGCTGGAGAGCCAGCTCTTCGCCAGTGGCCTGCCGGTGGAAGCCCTCATGGAGAAAGCGGCCCTGGCCGCAGCCCGGCGCCTGCTGGAGGAACGCTCCAGGGAGGGACCCCTGGGACGGGCCCTGTCGACGGGGGTGCTCGTGCTGGTGGGGCCTGGGCACAACGGCGGTGACGGGCTGGTGGTGGCCAGAGAGCTCCACCTCGCGGGGCTTCCCGTGCGGCTTTGGTGCCCCTTTGAGCGGCGCAAGCCCCTCACGGAGCGCCACTGGAGCCACGCCCTCTGGCTGGGGATCCCCGTTCTCGGCGAAACTCCGAATCCCCAGGATCCCGGCCTGTGGATCGATGCCCTCTTCGGCAACGGCCAGAGCCGGTCCCCCGGGGAGCCCCTCGAAACTCTCCTCAGGGCAAGGGAGGATGCCGCGGCGGGCCCTCTGGTGAGCATCGATGTGCCCACCGGCCTCTGCGGCGACACCGGGCGGGTGCTCGGCGAGCAGGCCGCGCGCGCCGATCTCACCCTCTGCATCGGTCTCTGGAAGCAGGGGCTGGTGCAGGATCCGGCCCTCCGCTGGGTGGGCCAGCTGGAGCGAATCGATCTGGGGTTCCCCCAGGCCCTGCTTGCCCAGCTCCCGCCCGAGCAGCCCCTGGGCCTGGGGGCTCCAGGTGTGGGCGCCCTGGATGGGGCCCAGGCGCCGCGGCCCACGGTGGATCCCGCCGCAGGCAAATACGAGCGGGGACGGCTGCTGGTGATCGCCGGCAGCGACGCCTACCGAGGGGCCGCCCATCTGGCCCTGGCCGGTGCCACGGCCTCTGGCCTTGGCAGCCTGCGGGCCGTTGTGCCGCCAGCGGTGGCCGACCAGCTGTGGATGGTGCTGCCCCATGTTGTTTTGGAAGAGAGGCCCCTGACCGAAGGGGGCCTGGAACGGCTGGATGCGGTGCTGGTGGGTCCGGGGTTGGGGCCAGCGCCGCTGGCCGCGGAGGAGGGAGAGAGCCGGGAAGCGTGGTGGCCAGCCCTTCAGGCCTTCGGGGGGTTGCTGGTGGTGGATGCGGATGGTCTAAACCGGATCCATCCGGCCTGGCTGAGGGATCGGGCCGGACCCACCTGGATCACTCCCCACGCTGGGGAGTTCGCCAGGCTCTGGCCCGCCCTGGCCGTGCTGCCCCCCCTGGAGGCCGCCGCTGAAGCGGCGAGGCTCTCCGGGGCCACAGTGCTGCTGAAGGGGGCCCGCAGCGTGATCGCCGCGGCCGATGGCCGCCGCTGGCAGCTGATGGAGGCCTGCGGCGAAGCGGCCCGAGCAGGGCTGGGAGATGGGCTGGGGGGCTATGCGGCCGGGCTGGGCGCCCGGTGGCTGGCCGGGGCGAGGGCGGTGGAAGCCACCTGGCTGGCGGTGGCGGCGCTGGACCATGCCCTGGCGGGTTGTCAGGCGGCCCGGGACCTTGGCCCCGGAGGAGCCACGCCCCTGGCGGTGACGGAGCTGCTGGCGCAGGCCCCCCGCGGAGATGGCTGTCAGCGGGATCCGTGACATCTGGATAGGGAGGCGCCCGTTCTGCAGCGTTCATCACCGAGAGCCGGTCAACCGGTGTCGAAAATGGAGGTCGATCACCCTGCAGCGGCCGGATCCGCGGCCCCAGCCCCATGCCTGACGCCGCATCAGCATCCACCCCCCTGGCCCCCGCCGACCTGCTGCCCACCTACCGGGCCGCCGCGCTTGAGCGGGAGGCCCTTGGGGTGCCCCCCCTGCCGCTGTCAGCTCCCCAGGCCCAGGCCCTCACCGAACTCCTGCAGGCCCCGCCGGCCGGGGAAGAAAGCTTCCTGCTCCATCTGCTGAGCGAACGCATCCCCCCGGGGGTGGATGAGACGGCCTATGTGAAAGCCAGCTGGCTGAGCGCGGTGGCCCAGGGTCAGGCCACCAGCCCCCTGGTGCCGCCCCTGGAGGCGGTGCGCCTGCTGGCCACGATGATCGGCGGCTACAACGTGGGCGCCCTGATTGATCTGCTCTCCAGCGCAGATCCCGCCATCGCCGAGGGCGCCGCCACCGGCCTGAGCCGCACGCTGCTGGTCTACGACGCCTACCACGACGTGCTCGAGCTGGCCCAGAGCAACCCCTATGCTAAGCAAGTGATCGACAGCTGGGCCGCCGCTGAGTGGTTCACCGCCAAGCCGGAGCTGCCAGCAGAGATCACCGTGACGGTGTTCAAGGTGGAGGGGGAAACCAACACGGACGATCTCTCCCCCGCCACCCACGCCACCACCCGGCCGGACATTCCCCTGCACGCCATGGCGATGCTGGAAACCCGCATGCCCAGCGGCCTGGAGCTGATCGGCGAGCTGAAGGGCAAGGGCCACCCGGTGGCCTACGTGGGCGATGTGGTGGGCACCGGCAGCTCCCGCAAGTCGGCCATCAACTCCGTGCTCTGGCACACCGGCGACGACATTCCCCATGTGCCCAACAAGCGCAGCGGTGGCGTGGTGCTGGGGGGCAAGATCGCGCCGATCTTCTTCAACACCGCTGAAGATTCCGGCGCCCTGCCGATCGAGTGCGACGTGAGCGCCCTCCAGAGCGGCGATGTGATCACGATCCGCCCCTATGCGGGCACCATCGAAAGGGCCGCCGGGGAGACGGGGGCCGGGGAGATCGTGGCCCGCTTCAGCCTCAAGCCCAGCACGATCACCGATGAGGTGCGGGCCGGCGGCCGCATCCCCCTGCTGATCGGCCGCTCCCTCACCGACAAGGTGCGGGCCCAGCTGGGCTTGCCCCCCAGCGAGCTCTTCATCCGCCCGGTGGCGCCGGCCGACACCGGCAAGGGCTACACCCTGGCCCAAAAGATGGTGGGCAAGGCCTGCGGCCTGAGCGGTGTGCGCCCCGGCACCAGCTGCGAGCCCCTGATGACCACCGTGGGCAGCCAGGACACCACCGGGCCGATGACCCGCGATGAGATGAAAGAGCTGGCCTGCCTGGGCTTCAGTGCTGATCTGGTGATGCAGAGCTTCTGCCACACCGCCGCCTATCCCAAGCCGGTGGACCTCAAGACCCATGCCGAGCTGCCTGATTTCATGGCCTCCAGGGGTGGAGTGGCCCTGCGGCCCGGCGATGGCATCATCCACAGCTGGCTCAACCGCATGCTCCTGCCCGACACGGTGGGCACCGGCGGCGACAGCCACACCCGCTTCCCCCTGGGCATCTCGTTTCCGGCGGGTTCGGGCCTGGTGGCCTTCGCCGCGGCCATCGGCGCCATGCCGCTCGACATGTCCGAATCCGTGCTGGTGAAGTTCACAGGCTCGCTGCAGCCTGGCGTCACCCTGCGGGATGTGGTGAACGCGATCCCCTACGTGGCGATCCAGCAGGGCCTGCTCACGGTGGCCAAGGAGGGCAAGAAAAATGTGTTCAACGGCCGCATCATGGAGATCGAGGGGCTGCCCGATCTCAAGCTCGAGCAGGCCTTTGAACTCACCGATGCCACCGCTGAACGCTCCTGTGCCGGCAGCACGATCAAGCTCTCGGTTGAGACGGTGAGCGAATACCTGCGCAGCAATGTGGCGCTGCTGAAAAACATGATCGCCCGCGGCTACGGCGATGCCCGCACCCTGGCCCGGCGCATCAAGGCGATGGAGGCCTGGCTGGCCAATCCGGTGCTGCTCGAGGCGGATGCCGATGCCGAGTACGCCACCGTGATCGAGATCGATCTCGATCAGATCACTGAGCCGATCCTGGCCTGCCCCAACGATCCCGACAACGTGAAGCTGCTCTCCGAGGAAGCGGGCAAGCCGATTGATGAGGTGTTCATCGGCTCCTGCATGACCAACATCGGCCACTACCGCGCCGCCGCGAACGTGCTCGAGGGGCAGGGGCAGAATGCCGCCCGCCTGTGGGTGTGTCCGCCCACCCGGATGGATGAGGAGAAGCTGAGGGAGGAGGGCTATTACGCCACCTTCGAAGCCGCCGGCTCCCGCATGGAGATGCCGGGCTGCTCCCTCTGCATGGGCAACCAGGCCCGGGTGGAAGACAACACCACAGTGTTTTCCACCAGCACCCGCAACTTCAACAACCGCCTGGGCAATGGCGCCCAGGTGTATCTGGGCAGCGCCGAGCTGGCGGCGGTGTGCGCCCAGCTGGGGCGGATCCCCAGCAAGGAGGAGTATCTGGCGATCGCCGCCGAGAAAATCGATCCCTATGGCGCCGAGCTTTACCGCTACCTCAACTTCGATCAGATCGAAGGTTTTGAAGACAGCGGCCGGGTGGTCAGCGCCGAGGAGGAGGCCAAAGTGCTGGCGGAGGTGTGAGGGGCGGCGCACCGTCAGATTCCCATCAGATCCATGAAGAACTTCCAAAGGCCGGAAGTTCTCGGCTCTCCCCTACCTACGGTCGAGATGTTCCCGTTTGTTTTTCCTCTCCCCGCATGACCTCCACCCTCCAGCGTTGGTTTGCGCCCCTGCGCCGCCTTGTGGTGCTTGGTGTGGCCGTGGTTCTGGCCTTCAACCTGGCGGCCTGCTCCGGCACCACCACCAGCAACGCCACCAGCGCAGCCCGCACCGCCGTGAACGTGGCCAAGACCGCCGCTGATCTCACCGGCAACGACAAGCTGAAATCCGTGCTCACCCCCGTGGTGAACCTGCTCAACACCACCGAGAAGCAGGTGGTGGCTGACAACATCCCCGCAGCCACCAGCACCATGCCCAAGTTCAAGGGCCTCTGGGATACGGCCGCCCCTGTGGTGAAACTGGCCGCCGGCGACAACTACGGCATCATCGACAAGGGCGTGAAGCTGGTGCTCAACACCTTCGGTGGTGACACCGCTCCCACCAAGGACAACGCCCTGACGGCCCTCACGGGTCTCATCGGTCCCCTTAAAGCCCTGCTGGGCTGAGCCGTGACCCCAGGCTGGCTGAAATCTCTCGCTGAAAACACCAACCCAGCAAAAGATCAACGGTGCCACGGAGGCACCGTTTTTTTTGCCCCTTCAAGGCCCAAGAAGGCGCCCAAGAAGGCGCCCCAGAAGGGCTCAGAAGGGCCAGGAAGGGCCCATTAAGGAAAGGTGCCCAGCCAGGACTGTGCCGAAACGCGAAGAAGAAGGTATCAATGCTTACAGCAATCTTTAAAAACTGGCACGACCACTAAAAGCCCGTACCCTTCAAGGGTCTTTCATTGCAAACACTGCCATGGCGCGTTCCCTCCTCGTGGGTGGTCGCCTTCTCTCCGCCGGCCTGGCCCTCACCTTCGCCGGCACCCTGGCCCTCACCGGTTGCACCGCCACCAAGGAAGCCGCCCAGCAGACGGGTGAAACCGTCGGGCAGGCCGCCAAGGAAGGCGCTGGCGCCGTGGGTGATGCCGCCAAAACCGCTGCCACCGCCACCGGCAATGCCGCCCTTTCCACTGCGGTCACCCCTGTGATCGACCTGCTGAAAAAGAGCGAGGGTGAAGTGAAAGGGGGCAACATCCCCGCAGCCGTGGCCAGCATGGGCGGATTCAAAGCTCTCTGGAACACCGCTGCCCCAATCATCCAGCCCATTGCTGGCGACAAGTGGCCCGTGATCAACACCGCCGCCAACCTGGTGCTCAGCACCTTCGCGCCTGGCACCACCCCCACCGCCGACAAGGCTGGCAACGCCCTCACCGGCCTGATCGGCCCCCTGAGCGCCTTGCTGCTGGCCAACAAGTAGGCCGCACCAAGGCCACAGGCCTTCGGTTCCGCCCACCCTGGATCAGCCCGGTCTCCTTGCAGAGAGACTGGGTTGATTCTTTTTGTTTGGGAGCCCAGCCGCACTGAACCAGGAAACCCTCCTGTTCACGCCCGCCACCCCGCAGCCTGATGCCCTGCGCATGGTGCTGGCCTTCCCAAGCACCTATGGGGTGGGCATCACCAGCCTGGGCTTTCAGGTGGTGTGGGCCACCCTGGCCAAGCGTGCGGATGTGGATGTGCGCCGCCTCTTCACCGATCGGGGCGATCCTCCCCATGGGGGCCGGCGGAGGCAGGGGCTCGAGGCCTTTGGCCTCTCCCTGAGCTGGGAGATGGATGCCCCGGTGCTGCTCGATCTGCTGGAGCAACAGCGCCTTCCCCTCTGGGCCGTGGAGCGGGGGGATGGGGATCCGATCGTGTTCGGCGGCGGGCCGGTGCTCACGGCCAACCCCGAACCGCTGGCCCCCTTCCTCGATGCGGTGCTCCTGGGGGATGGGGAGCTGCTGCTGCCGGCCTTCGTGGAGGCCCTCCACGCCTGCCGGGGGGCGCCGCGGGCAGAGCGGCTCAAGCACCTGGCCAGCGTGCCGGGGATCTATGTGCCAGCGCTCTACACCCCCCGCTACAGCAGCGATGGAGCTTTGGAGGCCATCACCCCCACGGAAGCCGGCTGCCCCACCAGCGTGAGCCGCCAGACCTGGCGCGGCAACACCCTGAGCCATTCCACCGTGATCACCCCGGAGGCGGCCTGGCCCTCGATCCACATGGTGGAGGTGGTGCGCAGCTGCCCAGAGCTCTGCCGCTTCTGCCTGGCGAGCTACCTCACCCTGCCGTTCCGCACGGCCGCCCTGGAGGATGGGCTGATCCCAGCGGTGGAAACCGGCCTGGCGGCCACCCGTCGCCTGGGCCTGCTGGGCGCCTCGGTGACCCAGCATCCCCACTTCGGGGAGCTGCTCACCTGGCTGGATCAGGAGCGTTTCGCGGACGTGCGCGTGAGCGTGAGTTCGGTGCGGGCCGCCACGGTGACCCCCCAGCTGGGCCGCATTCTGGCCAGCCGGGGCAGCCGCTCCCTCACGATCGCCATCGAAAGCGGCAGCGATCGCCTGCGCACCGTGGTGAACAAGAAGCTGGAGCGGGAGGAGATCTTCACCGCGGCCCGCCTGGCCAAGGAAGGTGGCCTGAGTGGCCTGAAGCTTTACGGCATGGTGGGGCTGCCCACGGAGGAGAAGGCCGATGTGGAAGCCACGGCGGATCTGCTGCTCGCCCTGAAGCAGGCCACACCGGGCCTGCGGCTCACCCTGGGGGTGAGCACCTTTGTGCCCAAGGCCCACACCCCCTTCCAGTGGGAGGGGCTGCGGCCGGAGGCGGAAAAGCGGTTGCAGCGGCTGGCGAGGCGTCTCAAGCCGAAGGGCATCGAGCTGCGGCCCGAGAGCTATGGCTGGAGCGTGATCCAAACCCTGCTCTCCCGCGGCGACCGGCGCCTGGCACCCGTGCTGGTGGCGGTGCGGGGGGCCCAGGAGAGCCTGGGGGGCTGGAAACGGGCCTACCGGGCCGTGCGAGCCGGGGAGAGCGAGCCCGCCCCACTCCCCCTGCCGCCGCCACCGCCCTGGGGGGAGCTGGTGGAAGGCAACTGGGGGGTCGAGCAGGTGCTGCCCTGGGAGCACCTGGCGAGTGGCCTGCCGCAGACCACCCTCTGGCGCCACCGCCAGGAGGCCCTAGGGGCCCAGGAAGCTGCGCAAGCCGGCGAGCAACACCCAGCCGGCCACGTTGATGCGGCTGTCATACATGGGGATGTCGCTGGCGTGGAGGGCAACGAGCACCAGGGCGGCGGCCCACCAGGCCCGATCGAAGAGGGCGCCGTTGGCCATGCCCCGCTGGGCGCTGCGTAGCAGGAGCACGAGCACGAGGCCCACCACCAGCAGGGCCACAGGCACGCCGTGGCTGAGGGCCAGATCAATGGGGATGTTGTGGGGATGGCCGTGCCAGTGGCCGGTGCGCTGGGGATAGATCAGGCTGAAGGCGGCCGCGCCCCAGCCCAGCCAGGGCCGTTCGCCGATCAGGCCCAGGGCGGTGCCCCACTGGGCCAGGCGGGTGATCGCCAGGGGGCGCTGGCCGCTGAACTGCAGGTCGTTGAGCCGGGCCCAGATCGCTTCGGGCACCAGCTGGCGGGCGGGATGCTGCAGGGCCTCGGGCACCCCGGGCAGGGTGGCGGCAGCAACGATCCCCAGAACCACGAGCAGCAGGGGCAGGAGCCAGGCCCAACTGGCGGCGCCGAGCACCAGGGGAAGGCTGAGCACCAGGGCCCCCCAGGCATTGCGGGAATCGGTGAGCAGCACCGAGGCCGCCAGCGCCGCGGCCATCGCCAGGGTGAGGGCGCGGCCGGTGCGGCGCAGGCCGGGTTGCAGCAGGGCGGCGAGGGCGAAGGGCCAGGCCAGGGCCAGCCAGCTGCCGGCGATGTTGGCGTAATCGAAGAGGCCCGCCAGCCGCCCCGGGGGATTGCCGCCGGCCCGCAGGTGCCAGATGATCGCCCCGCCCAGGGCCTGGAAGGGTCCGCTCCAGCCGAGCCAGAGCTGGCCGAGGCCCGTGACCACCACCGGCACCGTGCCCGCCACCAGCATCCAGCCCACCCGACGCCGGGCCTCGGGGGTGGCCAGATAGGGCTGGAAACCCCAGAAGGCCCAGAAGAAGGGCAGCCAGTTGCCGAGGCCCACCCAAGCCAGCCAGCCGCTGGTGGCACCGGCGGCGCCGATCAGCATCAGCAAGGAGGCCAGAAGCAGCACCCGGTTGGAGGGATCGGCGAGGGGCCGCACCCGGCCGCGGCTGCCCAGGATCAGGGCCACCAGGAGAGCGATCCCACCGAGCAGGGCACTGCTGGCGAGCAGCAGCATCCCCACCTGGAAGCAGGCCCAGCCCAGGGCCGTGGCAGCGGCGGGCCGATTTTCGGCCAGGCGCTCCTGGATCAGGCGCGGCAGCAAACGAAGCGGCATTCCTGCCCCTCTGGTGCCCTCAATCAAACACGGCCGTGCGCCGGCCATAGACCATCACCTGGCGGCGCAGCACCAGCCGCAGGGCCCGGGCCATGGCAAGCCGTTCAGCATCGCGGCCGATACGCACCAGGTCCTCCACCTCATCCCGGTGGCTCACGGGCATGGTCACCTGCTGGATGATCGGCCCGCCATCGAGCTCCTCGGTCACGTAGTGGGCGGTGGCGCCGATCAGCTTCACCCCCCGCTCCCAGGCCCGGTGATAGGGCTGGGCGCCCTGGAAGGCCGGCAGGAAGGAGTGGTGGATGTTGATCACCGCAGCGAAGCGCTCCAGGAAGCCGGCGCTGAGCACCTGCATGTACTTGGCGAGCACCACCAGGGCGATGCGGTGCTCCGCCAGCAGGGCCAGCTGGGCCGCCTCCGCCTCGGCCCGATCGGCGGCGAAGACGGGCACGTGGACGAAGGTGGCGCCGAAATCCTCGGCGATGGGCTGCAGGTCGAGATGGTTGCTGATCACCAGGGGCACGGTCATCGGCAGCTCCCCGGAGCGGGTGCGCCAAAGCAGATCGAGCAGCACGTGCTCCTGGCGGCTCACGAAGATCGCCACCCTCGGGATCGCATCGGAGAAATGGAGCTGGCCCACGCCCCCCAGCCGGCTGGCGAGGGCCTCCACGGCGGGGCCGATGGCGTCACGGGGGAGCCCGAACCCCTCCAGGGCCCACTCAATGCGACTGAGGAACAGGCCAGCGCTGGCATCGGTGTGGTGATCAGCGTGGCGGATGTTGCCGCCGTTCATCGCCACCCAGCCTGAAAGCTCGCTCACCAGGCCGGAGCGATCGGGGCAGATCACCTGCAAGATGGCGGTGGGCGATCGCATGAGGAGGTGGCGAGCCAACCCTCTGCAACCTATCCAGCCAGCGCGGCGGCGTCAGCAGATTCAGCGCATGTGCAGCCGGAGGGTATCGGCATCGGTCCGGCGCACCCGGGCACGGATGGAGGCCAGGCCAAGGCGCTCGTGGGCGGCCACGCGGTGGCAGCCGTTGAAGCCCCAGAGCTGGCCATCCACCTCGAGCACATCGATGGGCTCCTTCTGCCCTTCGCGGGAGATGGAGTCCATCAGGGAGGCCACCTTGGCCTCATCGAGGCTGCGCTGGAGGGGGCGGCGGATGGAGGCCAGGGGAAGGGTGGCGATCCGCATGGTGGCTAACTCATAGTCACTCCGTTTTAGCTCCCCAGGGCGCTGCCTGGGGGTCGGGCCCAGCGGCGGGGCCCCAGGCTGTAGCAAGCAGTTACAGCCTGGGCCAAGCCCACCGTCGAAGGGAGATGGGATCGGTACAGTCGCCACTGCCAGCATCCGTGCCGCCCATGGCCGTCGCCAGCCTCTCCCCGCTCCCCTCGGCCCCCCGCCAGGCCGATCCATCGGCTGATCCCATGGCCAGGCCCCTCGGCCGGCTGCAGCGCGTGCTGCGCAGCCTGATGGCCCTGGCCGTGGCAGCCCTGCTGAGCGTGTCGCTGGCGGCCTGCGATGGCGGGGGCAAGAAAGCGGCAGGCCTCACCCCGAACGACATCGCCGTGATCACCCGCCAGGCGGAGGGCTTCCTGGCCGCCCGCGACCGGTTGCCTGAACTGGCCGAGCTGGTGAACAAGCGCAATTGGGTGTTCACCCGCAACCTGATCCACGGGCCGATGCAGGAAGTGGGTCGCGAGATGCTCTACATCAACAGACGGCTGCCGGCCTCGGAGCAGGCGGAAGCGAAGAAGCGCGCCAACAACCTCAAAACCGCCCTGGCCGAACTGGATGAGGCGGCCCGCCTGCAGGATGGGGATGGCCTGCGCAAGGGCTACATCAAGGTGGCCAGCGGCTTCGGTCTCTACGCCCAGATCCTGCCCCAGCAGGTGCAGGAAGCCCTGAAGCAGGTGTGAACCAGGCCCCACAGCCGGCAGCCCGCACCGTAACTGTGGTGGGGGCAGGGCTGGTGGGGTTGAGCTGTGCCTGGTGGCTGCAGCGCCGCGGCCATCGGGTGTTGCTTGTGGATGGCTTGCGGGGCGATGGCGGCAGCATCGCGGCCCTTGGCGTGCTGATGGCCCATGTGTTTCATCGCAGCAGCGGCAGAGCCTGGCGGCTGCGGCTGCGGAGCCTCGACCTCTGGCAGAGCTGGCGCCAGGAGCTGGCCAAACGGGGGCAACCCATCGCCTGGCGGGATGGGTTGCTGCTGCTGGCGGAGGATGAGGGGGAGGTGGAGCGGCTGCGCTGGCTGCAGAACGAACGGGCCGCGCAGGGCATCGCCCTGGAATGGTGGCCCCCCGAGCGGCTGGAGGCCCTGATGCCGGAGCCGCCGGGGCCGGCCCTCGGGGCGCTGCACTCTCCGTTGGATGGCCAGCTGGATCCAGGCCAGGCGATGGAGGCGCTGTACAGCGATGCCCTGGCCTCTGGTCTGTCCACCTGCCGGGACACGGTGGTGGCCGTGGAGCCGGGGGCCGCCGGCGGCTGGCGCACGAAGCTGGCTTCCGGGCTGCGGCTGGAGGCCCAGTGGCTCGTGCTCTGCGCGGGGGTGGAGAGCGCAGCCCTGCTCAATCCCCTGCTGGGGCGCGGGGAGGGGGAGGGGGATCTGTTGGAGCCCGTGCTCGGGCAGGCGATGGAGCTGGAGCTGCCTAGCGCCCTGGCGGCCGCCGGCTGGAGCTGGCCCGGTGCCCTGGTGTGGCACGGGGTGAACCTGGTGCCGCGGCCCGATCTGCCGGGGGGCCAGCGGCTGTGGCTGGGCGCCACCCTGGAGCCGGGCCGGCTGGGGGATCCCCAGGCGCTGGAGCGGCTGCGCAGCCTCGACGGCCTGGCGCCGGCCTGGCTACTGGAGGCCAGGGAACGGCGGCGCTGGCAGGGGCTGCGGGCCAGGCCCCTGGGGCGGCCCGCGCCCTGGCTGGAGCAGGTGGCACCAGGGCTGCTGGTGGCCACGGGCCACTACCGCAACGGCATTCTGCTGGCGCCAGCCACAGCGGAATGGGTGGGGGAGCAGGTGGAGGCGCCATGAAAAAGCCCCCCTTGCGGGGGGCTTGTGGTGATCGGGCCGGACTCCGGCCTTGGAACTCACTTCGATTCGGTGAACTCGGCGTCGATCACGTCATCGGCGGAGGAGCCGCTGCTGGTGCCGTTGCCACTGGAGCCATTGCCGCTCGGGGCGGCGTCGGCGGCACCGGCGTTCTGGTAGACGGCGGCACCTGCGGAGTAGAGGGCCTGCTGGAGCTGCTCGAGCACGCTCTTCATGGTGGCGGTGTCGTCGTTGGCGACGGCCTCCTTGAGCTGGGCACTGAACTGCTCCACCTTGGCCTTGTCTTCCGCTCCCACCTTGTCGCCCAGCTCGGAGAGTTGCTTCTCGGCCTGGTAGATCAGGGTTTCGGCCTGATTCTTGAGGTCGATCTTCTCGCGCTTCTCCTTGTCGGCGGTGGCATTGGCCTCCGCATCCTTCACCATGCGATCCACCTCGTTGTCGGAGAGGGTGGAGGCCCCGGTGATGGAGATGCTCTGCTCCTTGCCGCTGCCCTTGTCCTTGGCGGTCACGCTGAGGATGCCGTTGGCGTCGATGTCGAAGGTGACCTCGATCTGGGGCACGCCGCGGGGGGCGGGGGGGATGCCATCGAGGCGGAAGGTGCCGAGCGACTTGTTGTCACCCGCCATCTCACGCTCGCCCTGGAGCACGTGGATCTCCACGTTGGTCTGCCCATCCACCGCGGTGGAATACACCTCGGTCTTCTTGGTGGGGATGGTGGTGTTGCGGGTGATCATCTTGGTCATCACGCCACCGAGGGTCTCCACCCCAAGGGAGAGGGGGGTGACATCGAGCAGCAGGATGTCCTTCACGTCGCCGGCGAGCACACCGCCCTGAATCGCGGCACCCACCGCCACCACCTCATCGGGGTTCACGGTCTGGTTGGGATCCTTACCGGTGATGCGCTTCACCAGTTCAAGCACCGCCGGGATGCGGGTGGAGCCACCCACCATCACGATCTCATCGAGTTCGGCGGAGGAGAGCTTGGCGTCCTTGAGGGCCTGCTCCACCGGCACGCGGCAGCGGTCGATGAGCTTGCTGGCCAGCTCCTCGAACTTGGCCCGGGTGAGGGTGAGATCGAGGTGCTTGGGACCCTCCGGGGTGGCGGTGATGAAGGGCAGGTTGATCTCGCTCTGGGTGGCGCTGGAGAGTTCGATCTTGGCCTTCTCGGCGGCCTCGGTGAGGCGCTGCAGGGCCTGCTTGTCCTGGCGGAGGTCGATGCCCTCGTTGGCCTTGAAGGTGTCGGCCAGGTGATCCACGATCACCTTGTCGAAGTCGTCGCCGCCTAGGTGGGTGTCACCGGAGGTGGAGAGCACCTCGAACACACCGTCGCCCACCTCCAGCACGGACACA
>JBJTQT010000084.1:0-8210 GCA_046075745.1 Cyanobium sp.
CCGTTTACCTGCTGATTGCCATCTGGGGTGGCAACCAGCGGCAGTATGCCGCCACCAAATTCATCCTTTACACCGCCACCGCCTCCCTGTTGATTCTGGTCAGTGGCCTGGCCCTGGCCCTCTCCGGCGACGGTTTCACCCTGAACCTCAGCGAGTTGGCCAGCCGCTCCCCGGGTGGAACCTTTGGCTTGCTCTGTTATTTGGGCTTTTTGATCGGCTTTGGCGTGAAGTTGCCGATGTTCCCCCTCCACACCTGGCTGCCCGATGCCCATGGGGAGGCCAACGCCCCGGTGTCCATGTTGCTGGCGGGGGTGTTGTTGAAAATGGGGGGCTACGCCCTGCTGCGCTTCAACGTGCAGATGTTGCCGGAGGAGCATCTGCGGCTGGCACCGGCCTTGATGGTGTTGGGGATTGTCAACATCATCTGGGGAGCGTTGAACGCCTTCGCCCAGGACAATGTCAAACGGCGCATCGCCTGCAGTTCCGTCAGTCACATGGGCTTTGTTTTGCTGGGAATCGGCGCGGTGGATGCCCTGGGGATGAGTGGGGCGATGTTGCAGATGATCAGCCACGGCTTGATCGCGGCGGCCATGTTCTTTGTGACTGGTGTGTTCTACGAGCGCACCAAAACCCTCTCGATCCCCAACATGGGTGGTCTGGCCAAGGTGCTGCCGATCACCTTCGCCTTCTTTCTGGCCAGCTCCCTCGCCTCCCTGGCCCTTCCCGGCATGAGTGGGTTTGTCAGTGAGATCACGGTGTTTCTAGGCATCACCGCCAACAACGCTTTCACTACGGGCTTCCGGGTGATCACGATCGTGCTGGCCGCCATCGGCCTTGTGCTCACACCGATCTATCTGCTCTCCCTCTGCAGGCGGGTGTTCTTCGGCCCCAGGATCCCCGCTTTGGCGATGGTGGGAGACATGAACCCCAGAGAACTGGTGATCGGCCTGTGTCTCCTGGTGCCCACCCTGGTGATCGGCTTCTGGCCCCGTGTGGCGATTGATTTCTACGAAGCCAGCACCAATGCGCTCTCCGGGCAGCTCGCCAGCCAGACCGTGGCCCTCATCGGCGGGCTGCCTCCCCTCGGGTAATCCCCAGAAAAGTCTCCGGTGGGTTGGAATGGCTGGAGTGCATGAAGCGGCGGCCTTTCGCATGAGCGTCACCCTTGAGAAGCCGGCTCTCCTGGTGGGCGAAGGCCTGCCCGATTTTCAGGCCATCACCCCCGATCAGATCCAGTTGGCGATCCCTGAGCTCCTGTCCCAGCTGGAGACAGAACTCACCACCCTTGAGGCCCGTTTCTTCGAGGCACTGCACGAGGACCGTTCCCTGGGCTGGCATGAGGTGATGGATCCCCTCCATCGCCTCACCGAGCGCCTGCGCTGGAGCTGGGGTGTGGTGGGCCATCTCAACGGGGTGTGCAACAGCCCTGAGCTGAGGGAGGCCCATGGGAGCCAGCAGGCCGCGGTGGTGGCCTTCGGCCAGCGCTGCGGGCAGAGCCGGGTGATCTACAACACGTTGTTGAAGCTTCAGGACCAGGGCGGATGGGATGGAACCCAGCGGCGCATCCTCGATGCCGAGCTGCGGGACATGACCCTGCGGGGAGTGGGTCTGGAGGGAGAGGCCCAGACGGCCTTCAATGCCGCCAGCCAGGAGCTGGCTGAATTGGCCACCCGCTTCGGCAATCAGCTCCTGGATGCCACCAGTGCCTGGACCCTCACCCTCTCGTCCGCTGACGAGGTGGATGGCTTGCCGGCGAGCCTTCTGGAACAGCTCGCCCAGGCCGCCCGGCAGGCCGATCTGCGGCGTTCCGATGGCAGCGAAGCCAGTGCGGAGAAGGGCCCCTGGCAGATGGGACTGGACATGCCCCGCTTCGGGCCTTTCCTTCAGTACAGCCGCCGGCGGGATCTGCGGGAACAGGTGTATCGGGCCCATGTGAGCCGCGCATCCGGGGAGGAGGGAAGCAACTGGCCCCTGATCAGTCGGATCCTGGAGCTGCGGCGGCAGCAGGCTCACTGCCTCGGCTATGCCAACTGGGCCGAAGTGAGCCTGGCCTCCAAGATGGCTGGCTCTGAGGCGGAGGTAGAGCAGTTGCTCGAGGATCTACGGATGGCCTCCTACCCGGCGGCCCAGCGGGAGCTGGAAGCGTTGCGGGCCTGTGCCGAAAGGGCCGGTGCACCGGAAGCTGCCGATTTCCAGCCCTGGGATGTGAGCTTCTGGGCCGAGGTGCGCCGCAAGGAGCTCTTTGCCCTTGACAGCGAGGCCCTGCGGCCCTGGTTCCCCCTCCCCCGGGTGTTGGATGGCCTCTTCGGGCTCTGTGACCGGCTCTTCGCCATTCATATCGAGGCGGCCGATGGCCAGGCGCCCGTCTGGCACTCGGATGTGCGCTTCTTCCGGGTGAACGATCGGGATACCGGCCTGCCCATTGCAGGGTTCTATCTGGATCCCTACAGCCGTCCTGAGAGCAAGCGTGGCGGTGCCTGGATGGATGAGTGCCTGGTGCGCCAGGTGAACGCCGATGGCACTCCCGTGCTCCCGGTGGCCTATCTGGTGTGCAACCAGAGCCCACCGGTGGGGGATACCCCCAGCCTGATGACCTTTCAGGAGGTGGAGACCCTCTTCCATGAATTCGGCCACGGCCTGCACCACATGCTCACCACGGTGGAGCGCCCCCAGGCTGCCGGCATCAACAACGTGGAATGGGATGCGGTGGAGCTGCCCAGCCAGTTCATGGAGAACTGGTGCTACGACCGGGCCACGCTGATGGGCATGGCGCGCCACTGGCAGACCGGTGAGCCCCTGCCGGAGGAGGAATTTGCCAAGCTTCAGGCGGGCCGAACCTTCATGGGCGGCGCGGCCACGTTGCGCCAGGTGCATTTTGCTCTCACCGACCTCCGCCTCCACAGCCAGTGGCACCCCGAATGCGGCCAGACCCCCGAACAATTGCGGCGGGAGGTGGCCCGCACCACCACAGTGCTGCCTCCCATCGAGGAAGACGCCTTCCTCTGCAGCTTCGGCCACATCTTTGCCGGCGGCTATTCAGCCGGCTACTACTCCTACAAATGGGCCGAAGTGCTCAGCGCCGATGCCTTCAGCGCTTTTGAGGAGGTGGGTCTGGAGAACGAGGAGCTGATTCGCGCCACCGGTCGCCGCTTCCGCGACACCGTGCTCAGCCTGGGGGGCAGCCGCCATCCAGCGGAGGTGTTCGAGGCGTTCCGCGGGCGGGGACCCTCCGCGGAGGCCTTGATCAGGCACACAGGGCTGGCGGAGTAGGCCGTGCGCTGGTGGGGAACGGAGCTGGAGGAGGTGGAGCTTGGCAATGCCTGGGCGCTTCGCTCCCCCGAGGCGCCCCACACCAATTGGGTCGTTGGTGACCATCCCGGAATCCCCTTGGAGTCGCTGCGGTTTTTGCGCCATGCGGCACACCCTGAGGGTGCGCAGCAGGTGGAAAATCTGGCGCTGAAGTGGTTTGTGCACGATCCGGCGGATCCTCCCGGCTGGGGGGAGGCCAAGCCTTTGAGCCATGGCTACAGCCTCTCCTTGCTTGCGGAGGAAGGAGGATTCGAGTTGCGTTTGCGCTGCCTTGAGAAGGAGTTGCACGTGCTGCTGGAATCGCCCGGCGACTTCGTGATCTGGGGCCCTGGGATTGGACACAGCTGGCGGGCGATCAAGCGCTCAGCCGTGATGACGCTGCGCTGGCAGGTTGTGGAGCGGTAGGGGAAGAGGATTCCCATCCGAACCCCCAGTGAAGGCTCCTGTTTGCCCTCAGCGAGCGCTTTCCTCCCTGCGATTCAGCAGACCCTCCAGCTCCTGGAGCCGCCCTGCTGGATCCGGCGTGGCTTCCCAAAGGGGCGCATAGTGAAAAAAGGCCACCCCCAGGTCCCTCTGACGCACAGCCTCCACTTTTCCCTGCAGCAAAGGCATGGGGGTGGGGCGCATTCTTTGGCCGGCCATCAGCGCCACGGCCATCGGCACCCGCCGTTCCTTGAATTCCGGCCTGTTCAGCTCAGTGGTGAAGCTGTTCAGATCCGGCCGGTAGAGCTGCACCACCACCTCATCCACCAGGCCCTCCTTCACCCAGCTGCGCCAGTCCTGAAGCTGCAGCTTGTAGGCGAAGTCGGCGTAGTTCGGAGAGAGGGACACAAACAGATTGGGCTTGCGGCCCTTCAGCGCGGCCCGCAGCCGACGGAGAAAGCCCGTGAGCTTCTCGGCACGCCAGCGCACCCAGGCCGGATCCTGGGGATCGGCCGGCACGCTCCGGCCCGTCTCCTTCAGGTAGAGCGCCCGGGTGTAGGCGTCGTAGCCGAAGGCGCTGGGCAGGCTGAAGTGATCATCGAATTGCACTCCATCCACCTCGTAGAGGCTCACCACCTCCAGGGCCAGCTCCGTCAGCAGCTGCTGCACCTCCGGCCGAAAGGGATTGAGCCACACCACCTCCCCCGCCGCGCTCATGGAGGTGGTGCTGCCATCCCGCTTGGTCGTCAGCCACTGGGGGTGGCGCAGGGCCAGCTCGGAGGTGGGCGGGGCCATGAAACCAAACTCCAACCAGGGCACCACCTGCAGGCCCCGGGCCCGGGCCAGGGAGATCAGCTCCGCGAGGGGATCCTGCCCCTGGAGGCCCCGCACGGTGAAGTCCTGAATCTTGCGCCGCTGCGTCACTGTGCTGGGGTAGTAGGCGTACCCCCCGTTCCACACCACGGGATAGAGCGTGGTGAATCCCAGCCCCGCGAGCTGCCGCACCGCCGCCTCCAGCTTGGGCCGATCCCGCAGGGTCCCCATATCGTTGAGGGTGAGCCACACCCCCAGAAGGGGCTTGGCTGGCCCGGAAGGGGTGCGGGGCTTGGCCGTTTCAGCCGGGAATCCAGGTGGTTCAGCCAAGGAGGGGAGCTCTGCGGGTTGGCCTCGAACACCGGATCCGGCCCATGGGCTGCCAAGGGCCAGGATCATCCCCAGGAGGACACCGGAGTGACGCCTCACCAGATCCATGGCAGCAGACGGGTGCTGCGAGCCTGATAAGCCGCAAACTCGGGATACTTGGCAGCCATCTGGCGTTCCTTCAGCCCGATCCGCTGCAGATAGATCAGCAGTACCAGAGCCGGAACGATGTAGGCCCAGCTCAGCCCGGCCACGATGGCGAAGCTCAGGTAGCGCAGGAGATCCCCCAGGTAGTTCACATGCCGCACCCGGCGCCAGATGCCATCGGCAACAAGGCCAGCGCCCATGGCCTTGGCCGTTGTCTTCTGCACATCAGCGCTGGCGTTGATCAGGCTGCCGAAGCTGAACAGCCCTACCCCCAGCGCTACGGCCCCATTGGAGATGGGATTGGGGTTCAGGAAGGCCGCCAGCCCCGGCAGGGTGTAGAGCACCCCGATGAAGAGGAGGGCCAGGGCGAAGCGGCCCGGCCCCACCCTGTCTGTGAAGAGCTGTTGGGCTCTGGCGGGAAACAACCACTGCTCAAGAAGCCACCAGAGGCAGTAGCTGATGTGCAGGCTGAGATACAGCACCTGCCTGGTGCCTGCCACGCCGAACCGCAACGCCAAGGTCACCAGCAGGACAACCGTCAGAGCCTTGGCCCAGTTGATTGCCGTCAGCTCACTCCAGCCTGCGGTCTTCCCCCCATTCCTGCTCTCGTCAACGGCCCTCTCGGGTTCTGCAGCGTTCACCCTTTGCCCCGTTGGTGGGCGCCAACCCTACCGGTCATGGTGGCTGTTCGCTGCCTCTAAATGTGCAGGGCACCTGCACCTCATGGACGCAGCAGCTCTTTGGCCACCTGGGCCACAGAGGCTGGATTGGCCATCAGTTCGTTGTGCTGCAGGCTGAGGGGGCGCAGCACCTCCCTTCGCCCCACCGGCAGCACGGCTTTCCATCCCGGCACCACCATCACATCCGCCATGCAGTAGAGCGAGCAGCAGTCGATGCCTGCCAGAGCATCTGGATCACTGTTGAGCCGTCTGAGCAGATCACTCCCCACCTTCATGTCACCCACGCTGGCGAGCAAGCGGCCGGGCCAGGGCTGGGCGGCCCAGGTGCCCTGCTGGGGGCTGGCCACGCTGGTGAAGCGCCGCACCCGTTGGTTGCCGCCCAGCAGCTGGATCCAGGAGCGGCTGATCACCCCACCCATGGAGAAGCCCATCACATCCAGGAGTTGATCGCGGCCAAAACGTTCCTCGATGCCCTGGCCCAGATCAGCGGCGAGAACCTCCAGGGGCACGACCCCCAGGCCATGGGGCAGGTGGGGGATGAACACCTCCCGGCGATCGCCGATGGCCCGGCGCAGGCTGTTGAACAGTGCCGGGGTGTCCCAGAGCCCGTGCACCAGCACCAGAGGTGGGGTGTCCTTGGCCTCGCTCATGGGGTGAGGGAGTGGTGTTGGAAGCGTCGTGCGCCACTGGCGTAGTCCGCCGCGATATGGCCTTCGCCCCGCAGCAGATAGCGATAGGTCACCAGGCCTTCCAGGCCCACGGGCCCCCGCGGCGGCAGGGTCTGGGTGCTGATGCCCACCTCGGCACCGAAACCGTAGCGGTGCCCATCGGCGAAACGCGTGGAGCAGTTCCAGTACACCCCCGCGCTGTCGACGCTGCTCAGAAACCGTTCAGCCGTGGCGGCATCCGAGGTGCAGATGGCCTCGGTATGGCGGGAGCCGTGCCGGGCGATGTGGGCCAGAGCCTCCTCCAGATCTGCCACCACCTTCATGCTGAGGATCAGATCGGAATATTCGGTGTCCCAGTCGGCCTCGGTGGCGGCGGTGGGCACGCCGAGGGCGCAGGCCTGTGGATCGCCCCGCAGCTCCACGCCCACCTCCTGAAGGGCCGGGATGGCCGTCGCCAGAAAGGCAGGAGCAATGGCCTGGTGCACCAACAGGGTTTCAATGGCGTTGCAGGCCGCCGGGTACTGGGTCTTGCTGTCGAGGGTGAGCCGTAGGGCCTGCTCCCGATCGGCCGCGGCATCGATGTAGAGGTGGCAGATCCCATCCGCATGGCCCAGCACCGGAATCCGGGTGTGGTCCTGGATGTAGCGCACCAGGGCGTTGGAGCCCCGGGGGATGATCAGATCCACCAGACCATCCAGGCGCAGCAGGGCCAGGCTCTCTTCCCGGCTGGTGAGCAGCTCCAGGCAACAGGGATCCACAGAGGTGCCCGCCAGGCCCTGTTGGAGTGCTGCCAGGATCGCGCTGCAGCTGCGGGAGGCCTCCTTCCCTCCTTTGAGGATGGCACCGTTCCCTGAGCGGATTGCCAGGGAGGCGATCTGCATCACCGCATCGGGTCGGGCCTCGAAGATCACCCCCAGCACCCCCATGGGCACGGTGATGCGCTCCAGCACAAGCCCCGTATCCAGTTCTGTGTGCAGCTGGCGCCGGCCAAGGGGGTCGGGGAGGTCCGCCACCTCCCGCACGCCGGCAATGGCTCCGTCGAGTTTGGAGCCGTCCAGCTTGAGGCGAGCCACCAGGGCAGGGGCCAATCCCTCCGCAGCTGCCGCGTCCAGATCGGCCTGATTGGCCAGGAGAATGGCCTCTCGGGATTGCTCCAGGGCAGCGGCCATGGCCCGCAAGGCGGCTTGCCGTTCCCCATCGCTGCAGCGGGCGAGGGCCATGGCACCGCGCCGCACCCTGGCGGCCCGCTGCAGGAGCTCCGGAGAGGGTTCAGGTGGTGGGGGGAAGATGGCTTGGCTCATCCGGCCATCATCCCAATGGATGTCCGCCATCGGTGATCGGAACACCGCAGACCCACCAAAAGATGTGACGACTGCCCCCAGCAGCCGGTGGAGATGGCTAACTCTGAGGGGTCAGAGACGCAACATTCATGGTCGTCACCCCCGCAGGAAGCCCCGCCACCGGTGGCGCTTTCCCCGAGGTGCTCAAGGAAAGCGGCCAGAGGGAGGTGTTCTGCGGCCTCACCTCGATCGTGTGGCTGCATCGCCGCATGCCTGATGCCTTCTTTCTGGTGGTGGGCTCCCGCACCTGCGCCCACCTGATCCAGAGCGCTGCTGGGGTGATGATCTTCGCTGAACCCCGCTTCGGCACGGCGATCCTGGGGGAACGGGATCTGGCGGGGCTGGCGGATGCCAACGACGAGCTGGATCGGCTGGTGCGCGACCTGCTGGAACGGCGCCCGGAGATCCGCACCCTGTTTTTGGTGGGGTCATGCCCAAGCGAAGTGATCAAGCTGGATCTGGCCCGGGCCGCGGAGCGTCTCACCCAGCAGATGGCCGGCCGG
>JBJTQT010000085.1:0-3982 GCA_046075745.1 Cyanobium sp.
TTCCACGCCCCGCGTCTCACCATGCCAAACATCTTCTGTGGAGCGCTTTGGCCCAACTTGAGTCTTCTCAAGTTGGTGGGTTTAGCTTTTTGCAGCTGGATCATGTCATTCAGCCAGTTGTAAAGCCCACCCAGTTGTAAACCGTCCCATCCGACATCTCCGCCCCACACGCTCGGCGCGCCAGCGGCGCGTGGGGCCGAACAGCCCTTTGGCTCCAAAAGTCCCCTGTGGAAAAAGGGCAAAGCCGCAAAAGAGCCAAGGGATTAAGGGCTCAAGGGCCAAGGAGGCGATCCTGGGGGGAGGGAGCAGACGCGGAACCCCAAGGAGTTGTAGAGGAAGTCCGGGTGGTCGCAGTACCGGTAGGCCGAGCGGCAGTTGAGAGGATCGAGGAACCAGGAGCCGCCGCGCAGCAGCCGATTCTCCATCAGCCCTTCCATGGGCTCCATCCAAGGGCGGCCATCCGTGGGGCCTCCCAAGGGGGAGGGGTGCCACCGATCCGCGCACCACTCCCACACATTGCCATGCAGGTCGGCCAGGCCCCATTCGTTCACCAGCCCGTAGGCCCCCACCGGCGAAGGCCGCTGCAGGTAGCGCCCGGCCCGGCCGCCTGGATACACGTAGGTGGCATCGAAATTGGCCCAGCTGGCATCCAGCGTGTCGCCGAAGTGGAAAGGCGTGGTGGTGCCCGCGCGGCAGGCCACCTCCCACAGGGTTTCGCTGGGCAGCCCCAGCACGGGTGGCGCACCGCTCCCCCCCGGGGCCGGCCCCTGCTCCGCCAGCCAGCGGTTGAGCCGCTGCAGCCACTCCTGGGCGTCGTGCCAGCTCACGCTCTCCACTGGCCAATCAGCGCCTATGTGCTGGGAAGGAGCCAACTTCAACTCCCGATCCCCCTCCCGTTGGTGGTCTTCCCCAGCCAGGGAGGCCCACTGGGCCTGGCTGATCGGGTAGCGGGCCATGGCGAAGCTGGGCACCGTCACCACACGCTGCGCCTCCACCTCCACCCCCACCGCATCCGGCCGGTGGCCGTAGGCGTCGCGCCCCACCTCCCCCGGCGGTGAACCGATGGTGGTGCTGCCGCCCGGGATCTTCACCACCTCCAGGGCCAAACCGCCAGGGAGGGGCACCTGCCACACGGGCACCTCCACCAGCCGCGTCGTCACCGCCCCGGCGGCCGTGGTGAGGGTGAGCATGGGCACCGCCAGGCCCGCCCCAGCGCCCCACATCGGCAGGGCGAAGGGGCTGGAGCGGGCCGCCAGGCGCTGCAGCCCACGCGAGGCGCCCTGGAGCAGAGGCAGCTGGGCGTCGATCCGGGCTTGGTCGGTTTCCCCTTGGAGGTGGTGGGCCTCCTCCTTGAGATGCGCCTTCAACAGATCCCAATGGGCTTCGGGGCGGGCGGGGCTGGCCTCCATCAGCCCCAGGGCCTCGGCGGCACCGCGCCGCAGCTCCGGCGGCCCAGCGGCCTCCCACCACAGCTCCGCCAGGGCGTCCGCCGCCGTCGTCCCCCCGAGCCGCGCCAGGGCCTCCACCGCCAGCAGCCGTTCCTCCGCCTGCCGCTGGCCATCGCGCGCCAACGCCACCAGGGGGCCCACGGCCTGGCGGGCCGCCTGGCGCGGCGCGGGATCAGCATCGCCCGCCATGGCCGCCAACACCTCCATCGCCCGCCGCCGGTCGTCCGCCTCCGGCACCGCCAGCTCATAGATCAACTTGCGGGCCCGCTGGCCCTGCTGGCGGCGCCGCTCCTCCAGCGGATCGATCCCCGCCAGATGCCCCAGCCTGTCGGCCGCCTCCGCTGGGATCTCGGCGGCGCCCCGAGGGCGCTCCATCCGCTCCTGACAGCCATCCCGCAGGGCCAGCAGAAAGCCCCGCATCAGCGCCAGATCCCCCTCCGGACGGGCTTCGAGCTCCCGCAGGAAGGTGTCCCACGGTGAGGTGGCGGTGGCCGCCGCGGCAGCCTCCGCCTCCAGCAGCTCCAGCTGGCGCAGGGCCGCCAGGTAGTCGGCCAGGGGATCGAGGGCCAGGCGCATCTCCGATCTGTCCTGCCCCGGATGGTGCAGCAATCGCAAGCGCAGCAGGTAGGCGAGCAACGCCTCGCGAAGGCCCAGCTCCTCCAACCCCGGCACCGCGGCCAGGGCCTCCAGCGCCAATTCCCGGCGGAAGGAAAGGGGCTGCAGCCGCGGCCGCCCCGGCGGCCCCTGCCGGTGGCTGGCCAGCGTCAGGGCCATCAGCCCCCGCTGCACCCACAGCGGCGCGATGGCCACTCCCGCCTGCCGCCGTTCCGCCTCGGGCATCACCTCGCTGATGCGGTTCACATAACCGAGCATCA
Organism: Cyanobium sp.; assembly: GCA_046075745.1. Classification (GTDB taxonomy): domain Bacteria; phylum Cyanobacteriota; class Cyanobacteriia; order PCC-6307; family Cyanobiaceae; genus Cyanobium. The sequence goes on from JBJTQT010000085.1 coordinate 2,324, forward strand.
GCTCCGGCACCGAGGCGGCGAGAACCCCCTGGCCGTCCAGCTTGGCGATCACATCGTCGATGAACAGCAGGGCCAGCAGGGGCGTGATCGGCTTGTCGCCCACCATGCGCCGCAGCTGGCGCTGGATGGGCTCCAGATCGTCGTCGCTGAAGCGCTCCCGCACTCCCTTGCGCTCCAACACCTCCCCGAAAAAGCGCTGCAGTTGATCCAAGGCGATCTGCAGGGGCTGGATGCGGGTGGAGGCCCGCTCCCCCAGCAGCTCCTCTTCCGGCTGACGGGAGGTGATCAGCACCAGGCCGGTGGGCAGGGATCGCACCACCCGCTGCCGCGCCTCGGCGCTGAGCTCGGAAAAATGGTCGATGATCACCAGCAGTCGCTTGCCGCGCAAAAGTTCGGCCACCAGCGGCTCCTCCAGCCCACCCCGCACCGCGCCGCTGGCTGCCTCCAGCCCCTGGCGCGCCCGGCTGAGCACCGTCTCCCCCTCCGCCAGCGCCGTGTCGATCAACAGCGGCAGCATCGGCGCGCCCGGCGCAGAGCGGCGGTCTGCCTCGGCTGGGCCCCCCAGCCTGCCCTCCAGGCCCCAGCGGGCGATCTGAAACGCCAGGCTCGTCTTGCCCGCGCCGCCCTCGGCGGTCAGCAGGATCAGGTGGGCAGCGGGGCCCTGCAAGGCGGGCGCCAGATGGTCGGGCCGCAGAAACACCTTTTGTTTGCCGCTGGCCTCCCGCAGCTCCACAGGCAGATCCACATGCAGGCTGCGGTCCTGCACCGCCGGAATCGCCAGAAACTGCCGCTCCACCGCCTGCCGGTGGGTCTCCACCCAGGCCTCGATCGCCGCCGCTGTCCAGCGGCGGGCCGCCCCTGGCTCCCCCGCCCTCTCCTCCTGACTGCTCAGGGCGGCAAGCACCAGAGCCACCAGTTGGGCGGGATCGGTGAAGCGATTCACCCCGTGGCGCTCCTCCACGCTGGCGCGGAAGGCCTGCACCGCCGCTTTGTCTGCCCCCTCATCAATCCAAGGCGGCGGCCAGGGGTGGTCAGGTGCAATCGTGAACACCAGGGGCCGCTTGCCGGTGCGGCAGGCCTCCTCGTATTCCAGCTGGGTGATCGATTTGCCCTCGGGATTGCCCTCCTTCGGCCGGAAGCCATAGCGATGGGCCACCAGCAACACATATGCATCGGCCTCGGCCACATCGGCCAGGCACTTGTCGAGGGGCCGCTCCTCGAAGGCGGGGTAGCTCTCCATGGAGGACACGGCGTACTCCGCCTTCTCCAGCGCCTCCTTCAAGGCGGCCCGGTGGGCCTTGAGATCGGCAAAGGTGGAGGAGATGTAAAGCGACCGCTTCACCGCCATGGCGCTCGGATCAGCCGACTGGGCTTAAGGGTTGTCAAAGATTCTGGCCTGGCCGACACGCCACCCCGCCGCCCCGCTGCCCGAACCCCGCGCCGCCCTCCAGAGCGCGTTTCAACCTTTCTTCATGAAGCCTCTTCACAAATCCGCAACAGTCCGTTACACTTCTGCTCGACGGAGGCCTGACGGTTTTCCGTCCTTCCATCCGTCCTGCCACAACCGGCTTCGGTTCTGGCTCTCGACACATCTCCTGTACTCATGACCGCCACTCTCCAACAGCGCTCCGGCGCCTCGGCGTGGAACCAGTTCTGCGA
>JBJTQT010000086.1:0-2615 GCA_046075745.1 Cyanobium sp.
CTCCGGCTCGAGAGCCTCAAGCACAGAGAGTGAGGCCATGAGGTGGCGCCGATCCTCCTCCACCAGATCTCTGCCCAGGATGTCCGTCGACTGGAAGCCCTGCCAGCGTTCCACAAGGGCTGAACTGAGGCCGGCTGCAGCCATCAGTGGCAGCACGATGCGGATATCCCGGGTGAGTTCGAACAGCAAGAGGATCGATGTGATCGGCGCTCGGGCACTGCCGGCGAGCACCGCAGCCATGCCAACCATGGCGTAGGCCGGTGGTTCGGCCACCGGAAGGTTCAAACCGCCGGCCCCGAGAACCTGTCCATAGACATTCCCGAGAACGGCTCCAAGGAACAAGGCTGGAGCAAAGCCACCACCCACGAATCCTGAGGCATTGCTCAGGGTTGTGGCCAGGAGCTTGGCGGCAATCACCCCAAGAAGGGTGAGCAGTGGGATGGCGTCGTCCTGGCCGAGCAGGCTTTCAATCGTGTCGTAGCCCACCCCGAGAACTTCTGGAAACAGCAGGGCCATGCCGCCGACGGCAGCTCCCCCGAGGGCGGTCGCCAGTCCAGGCGGAAGCTGGCTGACCAGCCCTGTGACCCGGGGATGGCGCCCAATAGCCAGAAGACGCACCAGGGCAAGGGACAGAAGACTCGCCAGCAGGCCAAGGCCCAGATAGAGGGGAAGTTCCAGGGGGGAGCGGACCTGATAGGCGGGCAGACGCAGGATCGGTGAGTCGCCAAGCACCAGCTGGGTGACCAGGGCGGAGGCCACGGCCGCCACGAGCACCGCCCGCAGGCTTGGTCGGCTCTGGATGGCGTTGAAGCTGCCTTCAAAGGCAAAGAACACCCCGGCGATCGGGGCCTTGAAGCCTGCTGCGAGCCCCGCGGCAATACCCGCCGCCACAAGTGCCTTCTGAGACTGGGGTGTGAGACCGGCACGGTTGGCCACCCAGAGACCCAGATTCCCCCCACTCTCCACACTGGGACCCTCCGGCCCCAGGGAGGCCCCACTCCCCAGGCTGAGGGCCGCAGCCACCAGTCTCACCAACGGAATGCGGGGAGCGGATGCCGCTGCCCCATCTGCCATGGCCAGGAGGCTGGGAATGCCCGGACCGATCGAACCGGCCAGCCAGCGGAGCACCCCCACGGCCAGACCTCCCAGGGTTGGCACCACCACCACGGGCCAGAGGGCCAGCCAATCGGTGAAGCTGTCATTTGAAGCGGCTTGGGGCTCAGGAAGAGCCGCCGGAGGGCTCGGCGCCAGCCAACCCAGACCATCCAGCCCCAGTTGCAGCATCGACTTCAGGGGCGTTCCCGCATCCGGAGCCAGGGGAGGCAGATCGAGCCCAACAGCGTCGCTGAGTCCAGAGGCGGCCGGCGAGCGGCCGATCACCAGCAAGCCCTCCACGAACGGGCCATAGAGAAAGTTGTTGATGAATCCGAGCAGTTCGTGGAAGCCAACGATGGCCAGCCCCGTAAGGGTGCCCACCAGGGCGGCCCAGCCCACCAAGCCCCACTGGAAGGGTTGGGCCGACCCTGCGGGCCTGGCCTCCCCAGGGGCGGGGCTGGCCTCAGCTGCCGGGGCGGACGCTTGCAAAGATCTCCTCCAGGATGTCTGTGGCCCCCTGCTGGCGAAGGGTCTGGGCCAGGGCGATGCCGATGGCCTCCGGATCGTTCTGATCACCCCGGGCCTCGTCCCGGATCAGGCGTTGTCCATCCAGGCTGGCCACCATACCGGTGAGCACGAGGGTCTCCCCCTCGAAGTGGCTGTTCACACCGATCGGCACCTGGCAGCCACCTTCGAGTGCGCGGAGAAAGGCCCGCTCCGCCAGGCAGCGGCGGGTCGTGGGCAGATGCTCAAGCACCTTGATCTGCGCCAGCACCCGCTCATCCCCCTGGCGGCATTCGATGCCCAGGGCACCCTGCCCTACGGCATGAAGGGAAATTGCCGGGTCGATCAGCTGGTGGATGCGATCAGCGAGCCCAAGGCGACCCAGACCTGCAGCCGCAAGGATCAAACAGTCGAAGTCCCCCGCATCCAACTTCTCCAGGCGGGTGATCACATTGCCACGCACGTCCTTGAAGGTGAGATGGGGAAAGTGATGGCGCAACTGGGCGAGGCGACGGAGGGAACTGGTCCCCACAACGCTCCCTTCCGGAAGGGTGTCCAGCCTCTTGTCGTGGTGCTTCCGGTGCACCACCAGGGCATCGGCAGGATCCTCGCGCTCGGTCACGCAGCCGAGGATGAGTCCTTCGGGAAGCTGGGTGGGAAGGTCCTTGAGGCTATGGACAGCGAGATCTGCTCGATCCACCAGCATCTGTGCTTCCAGTTCCTTGGTGAAGAGCCCCTTGTCTCCGATCTTGGCCAGCGCCACATCCAGGATCTTGTCCCCCTGAGTGGCCATGGCCTCAATACGGATCTCCAGCCCTGGATGGGCTTCAGCCAGAGCATCACGCACCCAGTGGGTCTGCACCATCGCCAGTTGGCTGCGGCGCGAGGCGATGCGCAGGGGGGATCCGTTCATCGGCGGGGTGGTTCGGCAGGGGCATCCTGCCCAGTCACAGCCCCTGAGCCTAGGGACCGGTGGCCCCCTCCTCCGACATGGGGAGGTCGGGCGCAAACAAATC
>JBJTQT010000087.1:0-45830 GCA_046075745.1 Cyanobium sp.
GATGGAGGTGCCGGCGGTGCTCCGCAGCGGTGACCACAAGGCCATCACCGCCTGGCGAGAGCAGGAACGGCAGCGGCGCACAAGGGAACGTAGACCCGATCTCTATGCCCGATGGCAAGCTCAGAGCTCCCCCGCCCGCACCCCCATGAACCTGCGGATCGGCCATGGCTATGACATCCACCGTCTTGTGACCGGCCGGCCCCTCCTCCTGGCGGGGGTCCCCCTGGAGCACCCGGAGGGCTTGGGGCTCGATGGGCACAGCGATGCGGACGTGCTGGTGCATGCCTTGATGGATGCTCTGCTGGGGGCCCTGAGCCTGGGGGATATCGGTGAGCATTTCCCCCCAGGAGATGACCGATGGAAGGATGCGGACAGCCTGAAGCTCCTGACGCAGGTGATGGCCATGGTGCGGGAGCATGGATGGGAGGTGATCAATGTGGATCTGGTGGTGGTGGCGGAGCGCCCCAGGCTCAGGCCTCACATCGAACAGATGCGAAGCAATCTTGCAAGCCATCTGCAGATCCGTTGCGATCAGGTGGGGGTGAAAGCCACCACAAACGAAGGACTTGGGCCCACGGGACGGGAAGAAGGCATCGCGTCCTATGCGGTTGCCCTCCTCCAGCGGTCCTAGCCACTTTCTGGGTTGAATTGCTTAGGTTTGCGCAGGCAACCAGCGACCCTCTGGAGCAGAAGTGGATCAGGATCGCCCCCTCACCAATGACCCGCGCGAGATCCAAAGGGAGGGACTGGAGGCGCTGATCGCAGTGGACGTGAGGGAGGGACCAGAGGCTGAGGGCGAAGGCTGGCAGGTGAGCGTGGTGGAACATCTCAGGCTGCAGGTGCCTGCCGATGCCAGACAGGCCTGGATCGCAGCTGAGCTTCAGACCTGGGATCCCTGGCTCAGGGAGCAGAAGGGGTTTATGCGGCGGGAATTGCTCTGGGATGGGGCACGCCAGGAAGGCGTCCTGCTGATCCACTGGAGCAATCGCGACGACTGGAAAGCCATCCCCGAATCAGAGGTGACCGCCATCCAGCAGCAGTTTGAATCCTCCGCCAAGCAGATCCTTTCCCTTCCCTTCCACAGCGAGAATCCCTTCCCGCTCGTGTTCGCCGGCGAAAGCTCCGTTTCATGATCAGCAACGCCAATCTGGATCTCAACCGTCGTGAGCGCCTGGGGATGGTGGAAGCTGTGTGGGGCCAGCACAAACGGGCGTATCAGATCGCGGCCATCCTGTCTGACCTGGTGGGCGCCGGAGAGATCGGCCTGGTGACGAGGGTTTCCCCCAGCAAGGCAGCTACGGTGATACGGCTGCTAGGAACCGCTGGGCCCTCCGCTCCTGAGGTGACACATCACCCGGAAGCCTGCTGCCTCACCGCTCCCCAACTGCCACCGATCGATCCGGCCAAAGGGCATGTGGTGGTGGTGACAGGGGGCACCTGCGATCAGGTGGTGGCCCAGGAGGCCTCCCTTGCCCTGCGGTGTCACGGCATCACCTGCCGGCTGATCCAGGATGTTGGTGTCGCCGGGCTGCACCGGTTGCTGGAGAGGCTCCCCGAGCTGCGGGAGGCCTCGATCCTGATCGTCTGCGCTGGGATGGAAGGGGCCTTACCCACGGTGGTGGCTGGTCTGCTGCCCCAGCCGGTGATCGGGGTTCCCATCTCCGTGGGATATGGAGTGAGCAGCGGGGGGCAGGCTGCTCTGCAGGGGATGCTTGCCAGCTGCGCACCTGGGCTCAGCGTAGTGAACATTGACAATGGCTATGGGGCAGCCATGGCCGCTCTGCGCATTCTCAATGGCAGAGCAGCTGGCTGCGGCTGATCACAAGTGCTGCAACTGGGGATACGCGGTGAGCAGTTCCTCAGTGGTGAGGACTTCACCAGCCCCCTCGGGCTGCCAGATCACCTCCAGGGCAAGGAGATCTTCATCGCCGATGGCGCCAAGCTGTTGGAGGGCTTCCCGCAGAGCATCCGCGTTGTGCGCTTCCTTGATGGCCAGGCGGTGACGTGTGGCCACAAGCACTGTGACGGCAATGAAGTCGCTGGTGGCATCACTGGCGCCCTGAAGGGTGCCCGAAAGCGTGTCCTGGCTGCGGCGGCCGGCCACATTGGTGGTGAGTTCCTTGCGGAGTTTGCTTCGCTCCTGCATGGACAGGCGGTTGAACGTGCTCTCTGCCGCGTTGAAGGACACCTGGGCCGCCTCGGCATTGGCATAGACCCAGAGTTCGGGGTTGCGCAGCAGGGAAAGGGTTGTCTCCTGAAGGACCCTTTGCAGACCAGAGGTGGTGCTGGTGTCCGCCGTGGCGGCCATCCGTCGCAGATCAGCCTGAAGCTGCTTGGCGGAAGGAAGTAGACCCACCTGGATCTGGGCAATGGAGACCGGTCCCTCCAGGCTCCCGTAGGAATCGTCCCCAGGGAGGCTGCCGCCATAGGAGGTGGAGCTGCTGGGGCGCATGGCATTCACCATCAGGCCCAGGACAGCCATCAGGACAAGAAATCCGAGCAGCCCACCGCCAAAGCCGAAGATGGGAACGACAAAGGGGAGTCCGAAGCCACCGCCGCCGTAGTAACCACCTCCGTAGTAACCACCCCCGTAGTAGCCGCCGCCGTAGGGGACAGGGATGTAGGTGCCACCGGTGCGGCCCGATCCTCCCCTGTAGCGTCCTCCACCGCTTCCATAGCTGCGGGGTGAAGGGGCCGAACGGAAACTGCCACCACCAATGCGTCCTCCGCTGGCCGCATCGGCCGCACGGGGGGCGGCAAGGAGGAGATTGGTGAGCAGGATGGGCACCACCATCAAGCTGGCGACGCGCTTGAAGAGACGGAGTCCCATGGAGGATTGAACCCAGAGGTGAAAGACCATAAAAATCTACGTACCTCCTCCCACAATGGTGACCACCTCCATCACATCGGATTCCACCACCGTTCTCCCCCCCCATTGAGAGCGGGACAGGATCTCTCCATTGAGTTCAACGACCACCACCTCAGGTTGGTAGCCCAGATGCTTCAGGAGATCTCTGAGCTCCAGGTTCGCTGGACAGGCCATCCTTTCCCCGTTCACGGAAATGATGATCACGCTGCGGCCTCAAGCTGATCCAGAAGGGCTCTGGTGGCGCGATGGGGATCCACCGCCTCCGTGATCGCACGAATCACCGCAACGCGCCTTGCCCCGGCCTGCCGGACCGCTGCGACCGTGCTGCCATCGATGCCGCCAATGGCAAACCAGGGGATGGAGCACTCTGCTGCCGCTGCGGCCACATAGGAGAGACCAACCGGGGAGCGGCCAGGCTTGGAAGGTGTGGCATTGACCGGTCCCACCCCCACATAGTCACACCCATCCAGGACGGCCTGGTGCAGCTGAGCAGGCGCGTGGGTGCTGCGACCGATCAGCCGATCCGGGCCCAGGATCCGGCGCGCCACTTCGGGGGGGAGATCCCCCTGGCCAAGATGCACCCCATCGGCCTCCACGGCCAGCGCCAGATCCAGCCGATCATTGACGAGGAAGAGAGCCCCATGGCGATGACAGAGCTTGCGTAGGGCGCTGGCCTGCTCCCACCGTTCCAGATCGGTGGGGGGGTCTGCCTTGGGGCGGTACTGCACCAGACGGACGCCTGCCGCCAAGGCCGCCTCGACCACCTCCATCAGGTTGGGGGCCGGTGAGGTAATTAGATAAAGACGGCACTGGGCTAGACGATCCTTTCTGGACAGAGCCAAAGCCGTTCGGGACTGAGCAAACGTGACGCTGCTCTTCAGGCATTCCACCTCCAGGTCGTAGAGGGTGTAGCGAGCGACAGCAGCTTCGTGAGCCAGATCGGGATCACGGGCCCTGGCGAATTCCTCCAAAACCCTCAGAGCTTCCTGAACCCGCGCGGCATTAGCCTCCACCACGGCGAGGGGCTCAGATCGTCCGTCCTGGGCGGGGTGGGAGAGGCCTGTAGCCACATCCCCAGCAGTATCACGAGCCATCTTGTAGGCCAGACGATGGCATTGCCCCAGTCGCTGGCGGAGATCCTTGAACCGCTCCACCAGATCCTGACGGTTGAGGGCAAAACGACACCAGTCCTCCAGGACCCTCAAACCCTCTCGGGCCCGATCCAGATTGGCATCCAGAAGCCGATCGACCGGAGCGACCGACGCATCGCTCGGAGCACTCTCAACCAATGGCGGATCGGATGGGGAACGGGTGGAGTCAGTCATGGCGGGGATCAGTTGCCCATCTCTCAGGTGGCCATCTCAAGGTGTTGTCTGGCGTCGTGCACGTCTGAGCCGATCTGTCGAGACAGCTCTTCCAGGTTGGCAAAACGGCGCTGCTCCCGAAGCCAGCGCACGGGTTGCACCACCAGTTTGCGGTCCACGAGATCCTCATCCCTGTCGAGCAGATGCACCTCCACGGAAGAGGGCGCCTCAGGATCAACGGTGGGCTGGCGCCCGAGGTTCATCACAGCTGGCGTGGGGCTCCAGGCGCCAGGCTCCCCTGGCCAAGTGAGCGCGGCATAGACCCCCTCCCTGGGGAGAAACTTGCGACCACTCACTTTCAGGTTGGCCGTGGGCCATCCCAGCTGGCGCCCCAGTCCCCTGCCCCTACCCACCACGCCCTCAAACCGGTACGGGCGCCCCAATATGGCCTCTGCCTCGGGAATTCTGCCTTCGCCGAGCGCCTGTCGGATCCGGCTGCTGCTCAATCGCCCTGCTGGATCGTGCACCATGGGGACCACGGCCACCTCAATGCCATGTTGCCGCCCAAGGGAGCAGAGCGCATCGGCATCGCCGGTGCGACCCGCCCCAAAACGGAAGTTCTCCCCAACGGCCACACATCTTGCGCTCAGTTGCCCGGAGAGCACCTCAACCACAAACTGTTCGGGGGTCAAGGAAGCCATCTGGGCCGTGAACGGCAGCAGAACCAGCTGCTCCATGCCGAGGGGGTCCAGCAAGGCAAGCTTTTCCTCCGGCAAATCCAGCACCAGACGGGTTTCGCCATAGAGCACCTCCCGGGGGTGGGGCCAGAAACTGACCACTGTGGGCACCGGTTGCACCTGCTCCTGAGCGGCCATTGCCCTCGCTCGGGAGATCACAAGACGGTGTCCAGCGTGCACACCATCAAAGGTTCCCAGCGCCACGGCCGTGGGACAACGCACCTGCGCCGGCGGGCACAGACTGGTCACAGCGGGAGCGGCAGGGAAAGGCACTGGCCATGCCCTGAAGATGCAGGCGTAAGGATGGGCCTTGCTCTCACTGTCTTGATCTTCCCATGGCAAGTTGGTGGACAACTGATCAAGACCATGGCTGAACCCCTTGACCTGTACCGGATCTCCGCCGCTCTACGACGCATGGGCTGGGTGCGGTTCTGGAGTCAGCTCACCCTCGGTGTGGTGGTGATCGGGGTGCTCTTCTTCAGCAAGATCGGGAACCAGCTGGCGGCCAATTCCCAGCGGGCCCTTGGACTGGGCCCAGGGCTCTCCTTGACGACGCTCGCCTTCCTGGTGTTGTTGTGGAGTCTCTGGCATGGCTGGCTGGTCGTGCGCTGCGGCCGCGCCCTGGATCGGCCCGTGCGACCCAGCAAGGGGGAAACGGCTCAGCTCCTGAAACGCGGACTCCTCGGAGATCTTCTGGGACTCACCCTGGCCGTGGTGGGCTACCAGGCCCTGGCTGGCAGCCTCTTCGTGCAGGCCTCCCTGCAGGCTCCGGGATTTTTTGGTGCCCCGATCAATGCCGGCCTAAACAGGGTTGTGGGTTTTCCCATCACGTCCATCGAGATGCTCGGCGTGCTGAGCAACACCCAGGTGCTGTTTGCCCACCTGATCGGCCTGATGTTTTCCCTCTGGATGCTGCAACGCATTTACAGAAGGACCTAAACGCCTTCGGGCATGCGCTCCAGATGGGGCAACACTGCGGGATCTCCCCGCCAGAACAGTTCCGGCTGCAGCGGCGACAGACTGGCCCCATTCGCCTGAATCCAGGCCACATCCGTCGGCCAGTTCAGGGGACCCGCCACCTGGGTTTCCAGATCATTGACGACTTCCCCGGCCAGCCAGTAATAGGTGCGGCCCCTCGGATCAATGCGGCGGTCAAACTGATCGGCATAGCGGCGCACCGCTGGCCGACACCAGCGCAGGGGACCCATGGACTCCCCTGGCACCGGGGGCACATTCAGGTTGAGCAGCAAGCCCTCGGGCCAGCCCGTCGCCAGCATCCCCTCCGCCACCTCCAAGGCCAGACGCGCTGCGGGTTCAAACTCCCGCCAACCAAAATCCGCCGCACTCACGGCCATGGCCGGGAGGCCCTCGATGGTGCCCTCCATGGCCGCGGCCACGGTGCCGGAATAGAGGACATCCGTGCCCAGATTGGGACCATGGTTGATGCCCGAGAGGACCAGATCCGGTGGGCCTTCCAGGAGCCGGAAGAGGGCCAGCTTCACGCAGTCGGCAGGGGTACCGCTGCAGGCCCAGGCCGTGACACCTTCGGCAAACAGTTCATCGGCGCGCTCCGCACGAATGGGTGTCTGCAGGGTGAGGCCATGGCCGGTGGCAGAGCGCTCCTGATCGGGGCAGACCACCGTGACCAGATGGCCCCTTCGGTGGGCCTCCCCGGCCAGGGCCTGGATCCCATCGGCGAAGACACCGTCATCATTACTGATCAGAATGCGGAGCGGGGTAAACGCGGATGGCGCTGTCATCGGGAATGCCTGGGGAGAAAAGCCCCAGAGGCAGATTAGTCAGCTGCCTACAGTCGGCTCCAGCCATCGACCTGCCGTGAGCGCCACCATCAGCCTTGAGGAGCTCAGCCAGCAGCTGGAGCAATTGGAAAGGGAGGCCGAAGGAGCGATCCGACAGGCCCATACCCCTGTGGAGCTGGAGGAGCTGCGTGTCGGGCTGCTCGGGCGAAAAGGCAGGCTGAGTGCCGTTCTTGGAGCCATGGGACAACTTCAGGGAGAGGAGCGACCCAAGCTGGGGGAACGCGCCAACCGACTGAAGGAGCAGGTGCAGCTGTTGCTGGGCCAGAGACTGGAACACCTGCGAGCTGCAGAGATGGGGGAACGGCTTCAACGGGAAGGGATCGACGTGACGATGCCACCCTGCGGAATCCGGCCAGGCCATCGGCACCCGCTGGTGAAGACCTGTGAGGAGATCGTTGATCTCTTCGCGGGACTGGGGTATCGCGTATCGGAAGGGCCGGAGATCGAGACCGACCACTACAACTTCACGGCACTGAACATCCCTCCTCATCATCCCGCCAGGGACATGCAGGACACCTTCTATCTGGATCTGGTGTCAGGAGCAGGCGATCTGGAGACAGGAACCGGGAAGGATCAGCGGTTGCTGAGAACCCACACATCGCCCGTGCAGATCCGCTTCCTGGAAGCGAATCCTCCACCTGTGCGGGTGGTGGCCCCAGGCCGAGTGTTCCGAAGGGATTCCATGGATGCCACCCATTCCCCGGTCTTCCATCAGGTCGAGGTTCTAGCCATCGATGAGGGCCTGGATTTCAGCCATCTGCGGGGCACAGTGACAACGTTCCTGAAGGCCTTTTTCGGTGACCTGCCGGTGCGTTTCCGCGCAAGCTACTTCCCTTTCACCGAGCCCTCAGCAGAAGTGGATGTGCAATGGCGAGGCCGCTGGCTGGAAGTGATGGGCTGCGGCATGGTGGATCCAGCGGTGCTGGAAGGCCTGGGAATCGATCCTGAGCGCTGGAGCGGTTTTGCTGCGGGCCTCGGCGTGGAACGCTTCTGCATGGTGCGCCACGGGATTGATGACATCCGTCGGCTCTACACAAGTGATCTGCGCTTCCTGGAACAGTTCTGAGCGTGCGCCCATACACTCATTGGGCCCTGTGACCTGCGATCGGTGCCCCGCGTTGGACTGATCGTGAATGACGGCAAGGCTGTGGCGCTTGCCACGGCCGACGCCATCGAGGCTCGCCTGAGCGAGGCCGGGATCTCGGTGGTGCGCGTCAGCAGTTCCGGTGGGGTGGTGGGCTTCGCCAACCCGGATCAGCACCTTCGGGGGGTGGGCTATTCCGCTTGTGTGCCCAAGGGGTTTGATGCGGGTCTGTCCCTTGCTGTGGTGCTCGGCGGCGATGGCACCGTGCTCTCCGCCGCCCGGCAGACCGCACCGATCGGCGTGCCGATCCTCACCATCAACACCGGGCACCTGGGATTTCTGGCTGAGGCCTATCTGAAGGATCTTGATCGGGTGCTGGATCAGGTGGTGACTCAGCAGTGGACCGTGGAGGAGCGCACCATGCTGGTGGTGACCGTGATGCGGGGCGAGCAACGACGCTGGGAACTGCTCTGCCTCAATGAGATGGCCTTGCACCGGGAACCCCTCACAAGCATGTGTCATTTTGAGGTGGCCATCGGTCGCCACGCCCCGGTGGACATCGCTGCCGATGGGGTGATCCTCTCCACCCCCACCGGATCGACCGCCTATGCCCTGAGCGCTGGCGGGCCTGTGATCACCCCTGACTGCCCGGTGCTGCAGCTCACGCCGATCGCAGCCCATTCCCTGGCCTCCAGGGCACTGGTGTTTTCGGATCGCGAACCGGTGACGGTGTTTCCTGCCACGCCTGAACGGCTGATGATGGTGGTGGATGGCAGTGCAGGCTGCTACGTGTGGCCTGAAGATCGCGTCCTGATCCGCCGCAGCGAGCACCCTGTTGGTTTTGTGCGACTGGCTGACCACGAGTTCTTCCAGGTGTTGCGCAACAAGCTCGGATGGGGGCTGCCCCACGTGGCCAAGCCGCGGGCACCGCAGAGCGATGACTGAGGCAGGGCCGCTGGTGCTTCTGGGTGGAGAGATGGCCATGGCTCTCGCCCCACGCCTCGAGGCTTCCGGGTACTGCACGGCCCCCCTGCCCCCCATGGAGTCCAGCGATACCCCAGACGACGCCGCACCAGCGGCGGTGCTCCTGTCTCCCTCTGAAAACCAACTGATCCCAGCCCTGCGCCTGCGCTGGGGGAGGGTACCGATCCTGCTTGGCAGCCCCCAGGACGATATTGAGGCCAGATGCCGGGCTCTGGGACGGGGAGCGGATGATCTTTGGCTGAGCAACGCAGGGCCCAGTGATCTGCTGACCCGGCTGCGCCTGCACCTGAAGCTCGGTGCATCGGCCCGCAGCGATGGAACCCCCACCATCACCGTGGGGGACCTGGAGGTGGATCCGCAACAACAGACCGTGGTGCGGGGTGGGAGCCCACTGTCCCTGACAGCGCGGGAATTTCAACTGCTGCTGCTGCTGCTTCGGCACAGCCCGGAGGTGGTGAGCCGGGAGCAAATATTCAGGGAGATCTGGCCAGAGGAGCGGACCGCGGGCAGCAACGTGATTGAGGTGTATGTGCGCTATCTCCGCCGGAAGCTGGAGGCGGCTGATCAGCCCAAGCTGATCCACACTGTGCGGGGACAGGGGTACTGCCTCAGGAAATGACAAAGGAACTGCTGCACTCCGGTGTGCGGATTGGCTGCCTTATGGGGGCTGGGCTTTTGATATCCGCCTGCGGGGCAGATGGCGTGGAAGCCGGCCCTCCGCAGGTTCTCCCGATTCAAGCCCGCTGGTGCCTCAGTGAGACTCAATCCCGCTGCATTGATCTGGAGGTCCCGAGCACCCCGCGGCAATACAGCATGGGTCTGCAGCAACGGCCGGCGCTCCCCCCTCTGCGTGGGATGTGGTTCAACTTCAGCCCCCCTGCCATGGCGAAATTCTGGATGCATCGCACCCTGGCGCCCCTGGATCTGGTTTTCATCGCCAATCAGCGCATTCACAGCATCGAGGCCAATGCCCCGGTCTGCGCAAAGCTGCCCTGCCCGGTCTACGGGCCCGAGGTGCCGGTGGATGGGGTGGTGGAACTGGGAGCTGGCGAAGCGGAACGCCTTGGGCTCAAGACGGGGATGCCGGTTCAGATCCGCTGGCTTCCGCAACCCGCCACCCCTTGAGAATCAGCACGGGATTGAGAGGGGCCAGGCGTGTGCCATCGGCGAGAGGTACCCCACGCCACACCTGCAGCTGGCTGACCGCCACCTGCAGCCCGGCGGCTTCCAATTCCCCACGCACCTCAGCGATGGCTTCCAGGGTGGCCAGGGGCACGACGATCCTCCCCAGGGGCCTCAATCGGCTCAAAGCGGCTCGCACCACCTCCCGGCGATGACGTCCACCCCCACCGATGAGCACCCGGTCCGGGGCAGGGAGATCAGCCAAGGCCAAAGGGGCCGCGGCCTCCACAACTCCTGCCGGCTCCACCCCGAGCCAACTGGCATTGCGTTGGATCAACGCACGAGCGCCAGGGCGGCGCTCCACCGCCCAGAGCTGCAGGCCTGGCCGCAGACGGAGGGCTTCCAGCCCGACGGAACCCACCCCGGCGCCCACATCCCACAACACCCCTGTGGGGGGCAGATCCAGCTCGGCGAGGAGCTGGATGCGCACCTCCCGCTTGGTCATCAGCCCCGGATGATCACTGATCTGGTGCCAGAGCCCATCCTCCAGCCCAAAGAGCGGCAACTGCTTCGGATCGGGGTCATCCGGCGGCTCGGCCACGAGCACCACCAGATGCAGGGGATCGAGATCCACAGGAAGAGGGTGATCTGAAGGCAGCCGGCGCACCTGTTCCCTGGGATGGCCAAGCCGCTCGCAAACCCATAGGGCATAGCTCGATGCCAGGCCGGAGGCCACCAGTGCGAGCCGCACGGCCTCCGCCCCCTGCTGAGCGGGATCGGTGAGAACAACCAGGGCAGGGGGACGCCGCTTCAAGGCCTCGGCAAGGGGCTCAGGATTGCGCCCGTGCAGACTCACCCACTGGGCGTCCTGCCAGGGACGGCCCAGCCGGGCAAAGGCCAGCTGAAGGGATGTGGGGGAAGGGTGAAAGGCCAGGCACTGGGTGGGGAGGTGATCCACCAGCAGACGCCCGATGCCGAACCAGAGGGGATCCCCGCTGGCAAGGAGCACACCCACCTCTCCGGCTTCCAGAGCCCTGCCTAGCCATGGCAGGAGCTCATCCGGTTGATCCGTGGCCACGAGCTCAGGCGGCGTATGGAGCGAACCACTCCACGCCAGAACGTCGGCATGAAGCCGGCGTGGAGCCGCGACCCAGTCCACCTCTCGCAATCGCTGCCTCCAGGCGGGACTCAGCCCCTCCAGACCAGAGGCATCGGTGCCCACCACATCCAGATGGCCGTTGCCCATGATGCCAAGCAAGACGGATGACTCTCCACGATGGCTGATCGTCGCCAACGTATTCATGAGCTGGTGGTGGCCCTGATGGCCCTCCAGTCGGATCTGGAACTCCTCAGCGAGGATGGTGGACCGATCGGCCCAGTCCCTGGGGAGGCAAAGGGCCATCCCGGAGAAGCGATGAAGCGAAGCCGACGGGTGATTCGTCACTACCAGGCCCTCGTGCACTCCGCGATCACACTGGATGCCCTGATTGATCAGGACCTGGCGGGAGGATCCCTCAGCCCCCCTCTGCCGGGTACAGGGGGCCGAGACGGCCCCTGACAGAGAACAGCCTTGGTGGAGCAGCAGGGACTCAGGCCAGCTCAGGCTGACCATCTGCCACCAGCTCGCTCTCCAGGCGAGCCTGATCGAGATGGCCCCCCAGACGGTCCACGATGGTCTGGGCATCCCGCACGGCATTCCCCAGGCAGCAGGTGCCACCGGGAGAGGGGGTGACGTTGAACACCAAACCGGGACAGGCGGGAATGGTGACCTCACCAAGCAGCAGACGGCGCTGCTGTTTATCGATCAACTGGGGACGCACCCCTCCATAACCTTTGGCGAACTGGAGGTCATCGATCTGGAGGTCTGGCACGATCTTGCGCACATCCTCCAGAAACAGACGGCGTCGCAGACCGGGTACTTCATAGAGAAGATTGCGCAGGATGTAGGCACGAATCTCAGGATCGCCAAAGAGCTGGCCGAGTACGGCAAGCACCCTGCCATCCAGACGAAGCACCTCAAGAAATTCGCGGAAGGAAGCCGGGCGATAGCGTTCGAGCAGTGGCAGAAGGAGGGCCGTGGGCCCAAAGCGGGTCTGCCCATCCACTCGCACATCGGGATCCCCATGCAGGGCAGCGAAGGGAAGTTTGTCATTCTGCATGGTGTAAACCTTCCCCCGCAGAACCGCCGGAGCAAAATAGAAACTACCGGCCACAGGCAGACACGAATACTGCAGGCCGTAGCCCATGCGTTGAGCCAGCAGCAGGCTGTGGGCCCCGGCATTCACCACCAGATAGCGGGCTCTGAGGCTTCTCGGTGCGGAGAGCTGCCCTGGCGCACCCTCCGCGCCGGGCCAGGGAGCCAGCTCCACTAGAAAGCCATCCCCATCAGGGGTGATCTTCCGGAGCTCGGTTCCGAGGTGGAGGCCAAGGGTGCGCTCCGGCTGGCAAGCCAGGAGCTCTGTGGCCTGCTGAACGAAGGAGCGGGCCAAGGCCTCGTAATCCACCGCCGTAGCCTCGCCGCGAATGCCGATGGCGGCCAACGCCTCATTTCTGGGCTGGCCATGCACCAGGGCAACCCTGGGCTCCCAGTCCGCGATCGTCGCTTGATCCAGCCACTGCATGGCTGGAAAAAACGGGGAGAACCTCTCGAAGCGCTCCTGCAACGTGGCCACCTCAGCCTCCCCCACGGCCAGAACCATCTTCTGGGTGTTGAACACGCAGCTCTCCCTCAGGGCGGGAGGCAGCAGGGCGGCGTAGCGGCTGATCATCCCGGCGATGCGCTGCACCTTGAGAGCCTTCTCGAGGCTGTAGTTGGTCTCGATATCGCCGCAGTGAATGGTCTGGCTGTTGCTGGAAGCCCGCGAGTTCACCTGGGCCAGCTGGCCATAGCGCTCGACCAGGGTCAGGTGGCGCAACGTGCTGTAGCGAGAGAGAACGAACAGCAGAGCTGTGCCACAGACCCCTCCGCCGACGATGAGGACATCGGTGGTGGGGAGGGTTTCGGACTCAGCGGCAGGCGGGTGCGGCTGAGGCGTGAAAGCCATGGGGGAGGCATCGCAGACACCATGGTGACGGATCAGCTGGCCCGCAGGTGGTTTATGCTTCTTTGGTTGACCTTCCGCCGGGAGGCGAGGGCACCAGGGCGATTAGCACAGTGGTAGCGCACTTCCTTCACACGGAAGGGGTCACTGGTTCGAATCCAGTATCGCCCATAACAAGATCCCCAATATCAGACATATCAAGCGCTTGAGGGCAGATGAAAACCCCTTTTCACGGAATGAAATGAACCCTGAGCAGAGTGGGCAGAGTGGGCAGAGTGGGCAGAGTGGGCAGAGTGGACTTGATAGACGCCAATTGTTCTCGGCATGAAAGTCACTGTACTGTGGCACGTCTGTTTATATATAAACACAAGAACTTACGTCTTCTGATTGACCCCTGGCTGACAGGCTCCTGCTACTGGAGAAGCTGGTAGAACTATCCAGAACCTCCTGCTGAAATTCTTCAATCCCTTGAACCAACACATATTTATATCACCCATTTACACTGGGATCAGTATCACGGGGCAACATTGAGATACTTCCACAAGGATGATCCCGTCTGTGTTCCAAACGTCCTTTTCACCTCCCAACTTCTGACCGAACACAACCTCAGCTTTATTCTCAGGGCAAGTCCAGTCGTCGTCAATGATTGCACGGCCAAAAAAATGTTCAACATCTTCAGCGCCTCAAAACTTTTGCGAATTCATCCCCGGGGGGACGCGGTTGATTACAAGCGATTCTTCACCCTGGTTGATCTCTATGAAAACGATGGACTGCCACTCTGGCGCATTTTTGAATCCAGGCAGCTGATCCATAGATTGAGACGTTTCCGGAAATTCCTTGATTTATTTTGGTATGTCCATATCCTTCGCCTCCGCCAAGCCTCCTTGTCAAACGTCTGGGCGGGAGAGCAGAAACGCCTTCAGCCATGAGCCACGGCCTGCAGGTGTCCTCTCCTCTGGCCATACTGCAGAAGGCTGGAACCGTGATCTTGAACAACCCAGAGGCCCAACTCTCCACCCTTGCAACAGGTGAGGAAACGATTCCAGAGCTGGTGCGGCTCGGTGAGCAGCTGTCCCGAGCCCGCGAAGATGCCGGCCTCTCTCCCGACGCCCTTGCCAAGAGGTTGAAGGTCGAACCACGGCTGCTGCAGGCCCTGGAACGCGGGGAACACAGGGAACTCCCGGAGGGGGTGTTCATCGTGGCCCTGGCTCGCCGGATTGCCGGAACCTTGAATGTGAATGTGGAGGAAGCGGTTGGCCAGGTGCGGCAGAGCCGCTTGATGGGACACAGACCCCAGGGCAGAGGCTCCTCCACCGCTGAGGCGACTTCTCTTCTGGCCGTCAGGCCCCCTGCAGAGGCCCGACAGTCCCATCGTCCACAAAGGCTGCCATCAGCCCGCAGGTCCTCCTTCGGATGGCGCTGGCCCCTGACCATCTTGCTAGCGGCCTGCGGAGCGACAGCAGCCTGGTTGCTGCTCACCCAGAGCCGAGAGCCTTCCACCCCTGCCGCCTCTGAACTAGGCCAATCGGTGCCGGCGGTGAGCCCCCCCGCAGCACCAGGGAGACAGGAGCAACGCATCACACCTGCATCCGGCACCGCCACCCCATCTGCCCCATCACCCAGCGCGGACACGCTCCTGCTGCAATCCAGCGAACCCAGCTGGATTGAGGTGCGCGAGGCCAACGGCAAGGTCCTCTATGAGGGCACCTTCAGTGGAGAGAAACGCTTCCCCCTCGGCAAGGGACTTGAGGTGATCGCCGGACGCCCTCACGCCGTACGGGCCTCAATCGGATCCTCCCCAGCCGCCGCCCTCGGCGGAGTGGATGACATTCGCTGGAAGCGGTTCAGCCCGCCGGGCCTCACGCCAGCAGCCCCTGCCGCACCATCCACGACACCTTGAGCTCCAGCCCGGAGGCCTCCAGCACCACCGGTGCACAGGATCTCAGGCTCCAGCACTCCAGGCTCAGATCCTGGGCAGGCTCCCCGTCCGCGGTTGGTGCCGCCTGGAGGATCATCTCGAAACCCGCCGAACCGAGACGTCTCACCCTTAGGGCTTCCACAACCTGATCCGGCCGCCGATCGAGCGCCGCGGCCATCCGCAGCAACAGGGCCATGGTGTTCACGGTGCGCCGGTCTTCCCGGCTCTCGATCAATTGCCAGGACTCGTGGCGCTTCTTGGGAAGGCTGCGCCGGTGGTAGCGGGCCATGGCCGCCACCATCAGATGCTCGGCTTCGGAATAGCCCAAGAGCTCTCCATGGCGAATCAGATACCAGGTGTGCTTGTGATAAGCCGCCACATTGATGTGCTGCCCACAGGTGTGGAGCTGGGCAGCGGCCCACAGCAGGAGCCGGCTCGGGCCTCCATCCTGGTGCAGCCAGCCCCGGGTTTGGTCGTAGAGGCTGAGGGCCAGATCGGCGACCCGGGCTGCCCGCTCCAGATTCACCCCATAACTGCGGGCCAGGTGAAGCACCGTGCGCTCGCGGATCGTGCTCTGGAAGGCAAAACGATCATCCAGTAAACCCTGGCGCAGCATCCAATCCACGATCAGGCCTTCACGCAGCGCTCGCTCACACACCACCAGCTCGCGCATCTGCAGCATCGCCATCGCCGTGTGAAGGATGAGTGCTCCTGGCACGATGATCTCGGCCCGACGCTCGTTGATGGGAGTCAGCTGCTTCCGCTGCTCCAGGGGCATGCCAACCAGGCGGTTGAGGAGCCCCTGCAGCCGTGATCGGGTGAGGCGATAGCCCTGCAACCTCAGGGGCATTCTCCCTTCCTCAGAGGCTAGAAGGGACGCCATGGCCATGGCCGTGCCGCTTGTGGCCACCATGATGGGCTTCTCACCCGGTTGAAGGGCCTGCCTCAGCTGTGCCACGGCTGGATCGAGGGCCCCCTGGATGTAGGCCTCCAAAAATGTGCGGCGGGATGGTGGAAGGGGATCCTCCTGACAGAAGTCCCGCTGCAGACGCACCGCGCCGATTCTTGTGCTGGTGAGTACACGGGCATCGGAGCCATCGGCAAGGATCAGTTCCGTGGAACCCCCGCCGATGTCCAGAATGATGTGGGGCGTCTGATCAAAGGCCATGCCGGACAGCACGCCCAGATAGATCAGGCGTGCTTCTTCCGCTCCGCTGACCAGATCCACCTCCAGGCCGAGCTGGTCCTGGATCGCCTGCAACACCTCCCGGCTATTGGGGGCCTCCCGCACCGCACTCGTTGCCGCCGTGAGGATCTGCTCCACCCCATGGCTCCTGGCCAGATCCCGACAGTGGCGGAGGGTGAGAAAGGCGCGCTCGATGGCCTCACCACCCAGATCTCCAGTCACCGGATCCCGCTCCCCCAGACGGGTGGTGGCTTTCTCCGCCAAGAGCACGCGAAAGCTGTGGAGGGAGGGATCCACGGCAGCGATCAGCAGATGGATCGAGTTGGTGCCGATATCGATCGCAGCCACCCGCCGCTCTTCAGATCCTGGGTTTCCCTGGGACGTCGGCGAAACCGAAGGCTCAGTGCTGCCCATCAGGACCAAGCCGGGCGAAGGCCGCGCCACTTTGCCACCCGTGGCCCCCGTTAGACCGTCCTCTGCAGCAATCCGCAGTGCTCGCCTGCCGATAGCCTGCCGCCATTGATCGGATAAGGGTGGGCAGAACACCGGCCATGACCTGGCCCCTGGGCCGACGGGTGGCCAATTGGCTGGAATTGCTGCGCTGGCACAAACCCAGCGGCAGGCTGATCCTGCTCATCCCCGCTGGCTGGGCGCTGTGGCTGAATCCCCTCTCGCCACCGCCGCCAGCACTCGTTGGCTGGATCGTTCTGGGGGGCCTGGCGGTGAGCGGAGCTGGCTGCATCGCCAACGACCTCTGGGACCGCTCCATCGATCCCCTGGTGGAGCGCACCAAAAGCCGCCCCCTCGCAGACGGGCGCGTGCAGGTGTCGACCGCCTGGGTGCTCCTGCTGTGCTGTCTTCTGGCGGCCCTGATGGTGGTCTTCGCCCTGCCTGGATCCAGCCGGGGGCTCTGCCTGGCCCTGGCCTTGGCGTGCCTGCCTCCCGTTCTGCTCTACCCCTCTGCCAAGCGCTGGTTTCCCTTGCCCCAGATGGTCCTGGCCCTGTGCTGGGGATTCGCGGTGCTGATTCCCTGGGCCGCTAGCAGTGGGATGGGGGGCTTTGCAGCAGGTGCGGCGCGCGGAGCCCTGTTCCTCACCTGGCTGGCCGCCCTGCTGTGGACCTTCGGCTTCGACACGGTTTATGCGATGAGTGACCGGGAGGACGATCGCCGCATCGGGGTGCGCAGCAGTGCTCTCACCCTTGGAGCAGCGGCTCCCCTGGTGGTGGCCTGCTGCTACGGCCTGGCGGCGGCAGCCTTGGCCGGTGCAGCCATCCTGCGGGGTGTGGCCCAGCCCTCCTTCTGGGTCCTGTGGACCTTCGCCGCCCTGGGCATGCAGTGGGAAGCGGGCATTCTGCGGCGACCGTCCCTGCCCAGGGCCACCTACGCCAGGCACTTCACCCATCAGGTGATGCTTGGCGGCCTGCTGCTCCTGGCCATTGTGATATCGCAGGCATGAGCGAACCGCCGACTCTCCCCCCTCTGCCACCTCCCCTGCACCCGGGGGATCGGGTGCGGTTGGTGGCAGCCAGTTCAGCTCTGGAGAGCAGCGAACGCCTGGAGGCTGGCCTCCAGGTGCTCCGCAGCTGGGGACTTGTGGTGGATCTGCCCCCCATCCTGGGGCGACGCTGGGGATACATGGCCGGCAGGGATGACCAGCGGGCGGGGGATCTGCGGGGCACGGCTGCCGATGGGCAGAGCGCTCCTCTGCTGGCCTGTGTGCGCGGGGGCTGGGGATCAGCGCGGCTGTTGCAGGAGGGGCCAGACTCACGACAGCTGGCCTGGCTGGATCCAACGGCAGCACCCCAGTGGCTGCTTGGTTTTTCCGATGTCACCTCCCTGCTCTGGGCGCGCTGGGCCAAAAGGTGCAGCGGAGGGGTGCATGGGCCGCTGATCACCACCCTCGGGGAGGAGCCCGCCTGGAGCCAGGAGCGGCTGCACGGCCTGCTCTTCGGGGAAAAACTGAAACCACTCCAGGGGTGTGGATGGATTGGAGGGGTTGGCGAAGGCCCCCTCCTGGTGGCCAACCTCACGGTGGCCACCCACCTGCTCGGCACGCCCCACCTGCCAGATCTGAAGGGGGCCATCGTGGTGTTCGAAGACGTGGGGGAGGCCCCCTACCGGATCGAGAGGATGCTCACCCACTGGCGCCTCTGCGGAGCCCTGCAGCAACTTGCGGGAATCGGCTGGGGTCGCTTCAGCGGCTGCACCGATCCGGATCGGGCCGATCAGGCTCCCGAGACGTTCTTCACCACCGAACAGGTTCTGCTGGAACGCACCGCCGACCTGGGCATTCCGGTGGTGGCCGATCTGCCGGTGGGCCATATGCCAGGCAATGCCGCCCTGCCTCTGGGGGTCTGGGCCCGACTGGATGGCAACAAGGGCTCTCTGGAACTGGACATCAGCTGGCGGGAGCGCCTAGGAGTCTGAGCGCGGTGGCCATGGGGGCACCGTGCGGGGATTGCCATTGCGCATCGCGTGATAAGCCGGGGAGAGGATTTCCACATCCGCCGCAGCGAACTGATCCTGGATGGCGCCCAGCAATTCCGAGAGGATCTCGCGGTAACAAAGCACATCCGCCACGGAGGCATTCAGTTCGTAGCTGATGTGGAAATCATTGAGGGATGTCTGAAGCACGTAAGGGGCGGGATCCCCAGCGATGCCCGCCACTGAGCGCGCTGCCCCAAGCAGGAGGCTGTGCACCTGGCGCCAGGGCACGTCGTAGCCAATGGTGATGGTGCTGGCCACAGCCACTGGTTGGGCCCCCTCCCGGCGACTAAAGCTGTAGTTCAGGATGGGGGAAGCGATCACGGTGGCATTCGGCAGGCTCACCACCTCATGGCGGGGGGTGACGATGCGCGTCACCAGCAGGTCTCGATCCTGCACCACCCCCAGCACTCCATTGATCTCGATGCGATCGCCCTCCTGAAAGGCCCGCGTGTAGATCAGCATCAGCCCGCTGATCACGTTGGTGGCCACGGCACTGGATCCCAGCGCCGCCAGCAGGCCCACGAACAGGCCAGCCCCCTGAAAGGCACGACTGCCCGATCCGGGAATGTAGGGGTACGCCGTCACCAGCCCCGCCAGAAGGATGGCCGAAGAGACCAGACGCCCGGTGGGTCGTGCCCACTCCGGGTAGAACCCTGGGAAGGCCAGACGCCCCCGCTCGATCGCGGCGAACCAGGCCTTGCATCCCTGCATGGCCAGGCGGGTGAGAAAGAGGATGAGAGCCATCGCCAGGAGATTGGGGATGGCATTGGCCCCGTTGTCGATCAGCTGACCCAACACCCGCAGGATGTGGGCCCGCAACCCCTCGGCAATGGCCTGGGTGGGGGGGAAGAAGCTCAGCAACAAGGGAAGGAGCAGGTAGCTGGCCAGCAACAGCAACGTCCAGTGCGCAAGGCGCCGCAGCACCTGCAGTCCCCCCCGCAACTGCTCGCCGTCGAGCACCTGATTGCCCCCAAGACGCAGGCCTGCTCCACCGAAACGCCAATCCAGCCAGCGTTGAAGCCGATGGTTCAGCGCACCCTGCAGCCGCCACCAGAGCACGTAGAGCAGAAGCACCGCCAAGGCCAGGCCCAGACCTGTGAGCCAGGCCTCCAGGCTGTGGGTACTGCGATATTGCCGCAGGGCCCCGCGGATCTGATCGCGGTAGCGCTCCGCCAGATCCTCCCTGGAGAGACCAAATGCCCTGGCTGCCCGCTCATCCACAGCCAGCTGGGGCTGAAAGCGGCCATCGGCGCCCAGCAACCCCACCATGGAATAGGGAGGATCGTCCTTCACCACGAGCTGATCGGGATCCACCCTCTGGTTCCTGGCCAGCTCCTCCAAAAGGCGACTACCCCGCTCCGCCACGGTCTGGGGGGTCTGGGCACCGGCAGCGACACGCACCTCAAGCACCTTCCGGCCATCCAGGGTGATCCAGGCCGAGGCCGGCTGATCGACCCGCGTCCTTGGGGCCTGGGGCGGGGCTGAGGCCGGGGAGGCCAACGAGCCTCCCAGGCCCAAGGGAAGCGTCAAGGCCATCACCAGGGCCCCCGCCAGCAGCCAACGCCGGAATGGTCTCAGCACCAAAGTCTTCCACCCGAGGGGATTGCCAAGCCCGGGGACTCCGCCTCCACCTCTCGCTCTTCCTCCGCCGCCAGTCATCACTCCGCCGTGGGTGTTCTCAGGTCAGCTTGGCCTGAGGGCCTCCTGGCGTCAGCCAGGGCTGTTCAGGTCCAGGCCACAAGCGCAGCCCCGAGGGCAATCAGTGCCACACCCAACCACTGAAGGGGGCTGAGTTGCTCCCCGAGAAGGGCCACCCCGCCGATGGCCACCAGCACCACACTAAACTTGTCGATCGGCGCCACCCTGGCCACGGGCCCCATCTGCAAGGCGCGGAAAAAACAGAGCCAGGAGCCTGCGGTGGCCAGGCCCGAGAGAAAAAGGAACAGCAGGCTGCGCCGCGGCAGGGCAGACAGCGGCAGCAGCTCCCCGCGCAACGACACCACCGCGCCAAGACACACCACCACCACAACGGTGCGCAGGAAGGTGGCCAGATTGCTGGGGAGGCCCTCCAGGCCCACCTTGGCCAGCAGGGAGGTGAGGGCGGCCAGCACGGCCGCGGCCACCGCCCAGAAGGACCACTGGTTCAAAAGTTCAGCCATGGATTCCACCTTGGAGGGTGCGGACGGCTGGACCCTGCAGCCTGGCCAGCCGAATGCCACCAGGATGCCTGCTGATCAGCGTTAGAGAACAGCTCAGCCGCCGACGGCACCACACCCTCGCCGGGCCAGAACCGCCTCAGCGACCGTCAGATCAAAGGGGGTGGTGAGCTTGATGTTGGAGGGTGAGGCCTCCAACACCTTCACCGGCAGCCCAAGCCGTTCGAACAGGGCCGCATCGTCCGTGACGCTCCAGCCCTCGGCGGTGGCGGTGGCATGGGCCTGCCGCAGCTGGGCCACACCGAATGCCTGGGGGGTCTGGGCGGCCCAGAGGCGGCTGCGGTCCTGGGTGGCGGTGATGGCGCCTCGCTCATCCACCTCCTTGATGGTGTCCGTGACCGGAACCGCCGCCACAATCCCTTCTCCAGCAGCGATGGCCTCCCGGAGGGCCTCGGCGCAGCGCTCCAGCAGATCCGGCTCCACCAGGCAGCGGGCGCCATCGTGGATGAGCACGCCCTCCGCCTCCGGTGGCAAGGCCGCCAGGCCCCGGCTCACCGAATCCTGTCGGGTCGCTCCCCCCACAATCCAAACCACTGGCCTGTCAGGCGCAGCTGCCGCCACGATCCCCCCAATCGCCTCCGCGTCGTGGGGCTGGCCCACCACACCGATCCAGCGAATTGAGGGGGACGCCAAGGCCGCCTCCAGGGTCCAGGCCAGGACGGGCCGGCCTGCCACGAGTAGCAAAAGCTTGTTGACCTGGGCCCCCATGCGGCTCCCGCTACCCGCGGCGGCGATCAGCAAATGCATGCAGCACCTCCCAAAGCTACGGACACGTCAGGACCTGCTCCATACAATCAGGCCTGCCGTCCCCCCCGTCGATGCGCGCCCTGTTTCTGATCCCCGGGGATGCTCTCCATCAATTGCAGGCCATGCCAGCAGTGGCGGCCGTGGCCGACAAGCTCGGCTTCAGCCTCCACGTGGCCTGCTCCCCTGCCGCCGCCCCGGTGTGGAAACTGCTGCCTGCCGTGGAGAAGGTGATTCCCTTCTCTTTCAGCGATGCCAGCCTGGCGGACTGGGCCAACCTGCTCGGATCCGTGCGGGAGCCGGATTTCCAGGTGTGCATCAACCAGGCAGGAGGCCGGCAGGTGGATCTGATGCTGTCCATGAGCCATATCCCCACCCGTGTTGCCACGGCAGGCTTCTCCGCCACGGAGCTGGTGAGCCCGGCCCAGGGGGGTTGGCCCAGCCAGGAGCTTTCGGCATACCTCAAACCGATCGGGGTGTCCCTGGAGGCCGACAGCTTCCGCCTCTCCCTGCCGAAACCTGCCCTGGAGAAAGCCAGGGCCTCTCTCCCCCCAGGCGATGGCCCCATGCTCCTGCTGGTGCCCGCGGGCGTGCCTGGCGACTGGCCCGAGGAGCGATGGCAGAGCCTGCCGACCACCATCGGCGCCAGGATTCCCGGGCTGCGCCACCAGCTCCTACCTCCGGCCAAACCGGCAGGGTTGCTGGAACGGGCCGCCCAGGTGGCCGCCAGTGACGTGGTGCTCAGCAGTGATCCCCTCACGGAGGAACTGGCCCTCTACTGCGGCGTTCCCCTGGTGGCCTTGGGACGCAGCGCCGAGTCGCTGCCGGGCCGGGAGGGAGTGCGGGGCCTGGCCGCACCCTCCGGGCTGGCCACTCTCACGGATGCGGAGGTGCTCAACGCCCTTGGCCTGGCCTAGATCCCTGATCCGCCGTGGCAGAACCCGACCCCCAAGGGTGCACCTGCCGCGCCGCCCGCCGCCCACCTCCCGCATCAGACATCCCTGGCTGATCCCCCTGATTGCCCTGGTGATCGTAGTGAATGCCAGTGCCCTGGGCTATCGCATCACCGAGGGCTGGGACTGGGGGGATTGCTACTGGATGGTGGCGATCACGATCCCAACGATCGGCTACGGGGAAGTGCACCCCCTGAGCCACGAGGGACGCATCGTGACCGTGTTCTCCATCATCGGTGGGCTCGTGGTGGTGCAGCTTGGCCTGCAGAGTTTGCTGGGGCTGGCGGAAACCGGCTACTTTCAGCGTCTGCAGGAGCGTCGGCTCCTGATCTGGCTGAAACAGATGAACGACCACGTGATCCTCTGTGGCTATGGCCGCATCGGTCGGGAGATCGCAGCCCAGCTGAGCCGGGAGGGCACACCCCTGCTGGTGGTGGAGATGGATCAGGAGCGGCGGGATGCGGCAGAGGCCAAGGGCCTCCCGGTGCTGCTGGCGGATGCCACCCTGGATGAAACCCTCATCGATGCGGGCATCCACCGTTGCCGCAGCCTGGTGGCGGCCCTGCCGAACGATGCTGCCAACGTGTATGTGGTGCTGAGTGCCCGAGCGATCGCCCCCAAGTGCCGACTGATCGCTCGCTCCGACAGCGAGGAGGCCGAACGGAAACTGCGGCAGGCCGGGGCCGACCAGGTGGTGAGTCCCTACGTGGCAGGGGGCCGCACCATGGCCTCCACCGCCACCCGCCCCCTGGCGGTGGATTTCATGGAACTGCTGGCTGGTTCCGATTGTGAGGTGGAGGAATTTCAGCTCAGCGACAACCCAGCCCAGCTCGGGGACATCAACGGCCGCACCCTGGCCGAACTGGATCTGCGGGGCCGCTCCGGCGCCCTGGTACTGGCGATTCGCCTGCCGGCCCCAGCGGTGGTGAACCCCTACACCTACCGGGGCAGCAGCTACAGCAGCACACCCACCCTGGTGGCCAATCCTGGAGGCAACGTGAAGCTGGGACCTGGCCAGCTGATGGTTGTGCTGGGGAGCAAGAAACAGCTGGACCTCCTTCAGGATCTGCTGGGCGATGCGGTGGTGAGTGTGGAGCAGATGCCCGGCTGAGTCTGGAGTGCTCAGTGCGGGCATACGATCGCCGCCGCACCCCCATCCTCCCGCCATGACCAGCCAGCCGCAGCCCACCCCAGGCATTGGCCAGGGCCCCATGGCCGGTCAGGTGGCCCTGGTGACGGGCGCCAGCAGGGGCATCGGCCGTGCCATCGCCCAGGAGCTGGCGGCGGCTGGAGCGGAGGTGGTGGTGAACTTTGCCCAGTCTCCAGAGGCAGCTGCCCAGGTGGTGGAGGGGATCCAGCAGGCGGGTGGGCGGGCCTGGGCCCATCGGGCCAACGTGGCGGAGGAGACGGACGTGGACGCGATGGTTCAGGAGATCGTGGGGCGCAGTGGGCGCATTGATGTGTTGGTGAACAACGCGGGAATCACCCGCGATGGCCTGCTGATGCGGATGAAAACGGCCGATTGGCAGAGCGTGATCAACCTGAACCTCACCGGTTGCTTTCTCACCACCCGGGCGGTGAGCAAGTTGATGCTCAAGGCCCGCAACGGCCGCATCATCAACATCACCTCCGTGGTGGCGCTGATGGGCAATCCGGGCCAGGCCAATTACAGCGCCGCCAAGGCCGGCCTGATCGGCCTCACCCGCAGCAACGCCGCCGAATTCGCCGCCCGGGGCGTCACCGTGAATGCCGTGGCGCCCGGCTTCATCGAAAGCGAGATGACCGCCAGCCTTGATCAGGAGCCGATCCTCAAGGCCATCCCCCTGGGCCGCATGGGCCTCCCCCAGGAGGTGGCAGGCGTGGTGCGCTTTCTCGCGTCTGATCCAGCCGCGGCCTACATCACAGGGCAGGTGCTGCAGGTGGATGGCGGTATGGTGATGCGCTAAGAAACCTGGCCGGAATCCTCTGGACTGGGTGCACTGAGGGGCTGGCCGAGATCCTCCCTGAGGCGGCGAATCCTTTGCAACAGACGCAGCCGACGGCTTCTTGCGGTGATGGTGAGGAAGAGCCTGATCGGCACATACACCAGAGCCATCACGAGCCCGAGGGAAGCGATCAGTAGAAAGACAACGCCATCCGCACCACCCGGTGGCGAGAGCGCGCGATCAGCGGCACCCTCCAGGGTCTGCTGGAGGATGTCCTCCATCGGGGCGAAATCTGTCTGCACACAAGAGACCCTACCGGGGGCTGTTCCAGGCGGAGGGCGATGGGACCAAACAGATCCGCATCTGGTGACGAAGCCCCGCGGTGCCTGGCCTTCCGTGTGGGAGCCTGGTCATCAAGCCAGTGCCACCCGTTTCCTCATGGCCAAACTGATCCAGTTCTCCGATGCCTCCCGAGACTCCCTTGAGCGTGGAGTGAATGCCCTCGCGGAGGCGGTCAGGGTCACCATCGGGCCCAAGGGCCGCAATGTGGTGCTGGAGAAGAAATTCGGCGCTCCCGACATCGTGAATGATGGTGTGACCATCGCCAAGGAGATCGAGCTCGCCGATCCTTTTGAAAACCTCGGCGCCAAGCTGATGCAGCAGGTGGCCTCCAAAACCAAGGACACGGCTGGGGATGGCACCACCACAGCGACGGTTCTGGCGCAGGCGATGGTGCGGGAGGGCCTGCGCAACGTGGCCGCAGGATCCAACCCCGTGGAGCTCCGCCGGGGCATGGAGCTGGCCGTGGGTCGGGCGGTGGAGGGCATCAGCAATCGCAGCACCCCCGTGCAGGGAGAGGCCATACGTCAGGTGGCCACGGTGAGCGCCGGCAATGACGAGGAAGTGGGGCGGATGATCGCCGAAGCCATGGACCGGGTGAGCACCGATGGGGTGATCAACGTGGAGGAATCCAAATCCCTGGCAACGGAAGTGGAGATCACCGAAGGCATGGCCTTTGATCGGGGCTACAGCTCCCCCTACTTCATCACCGATCAGGAGCGACGGGACTGCAGCTTCGACAACCCCTTCATCCTTCTGACCGATCGCAAGATCAGCAGTGTCACGGATCTGGTTCCGGTGCTCGAAGCGGTATCCCGCAGCGGCAGACCCCTGGTGATCATTGCCGAGGACGTGGAAGGCGAAGCCCTGGCCACCCTCGTGGTGAACAAGACCCGTGGGGTGCTGCAAGCAGCCGCCGTGAAAGCGCCCGGTTTCGGCGATCGCCGCAAGGCCATGCTCGAAGACATCGCTGTGCTCACCGGAGGCACGGTGATCAGTGAGGACCGGGCCATGACTCTCGCCAAGGCCACCCTGGCGGATCTCGGCCAGGCGGAGCGCATCACCATCAGCAAGGACGACACAACGATTCTCACCAGGGAGGACCGCCGCACCGCCATCGGAGAAAGGATCGCCTCCATCAAACGGGAACTGGAGGCCACGGATTCCGAGTACGACCGCGAAAAACTCACGGAGCGCATTGCCAAACTGGCCGGTGGCGTGGCCGTGATCAGGGTGGGCGCACCCACCGAAACCGAACTCCGCAACCGCAAGCTGCGCATCGAGGATGCCCTCAACGCCACCCGGGCTGCTGTGGAAGAGGGGATCATTCCTGGAGGCGGCACCGTGCTGCTGGCTCTGGCGGATGATCTGGAGGACCTGATCTCAAGCCTCAGTGGTGATCAGATCACCGGTGTTCGCCTCATCCAGGCCGCCCTCAAGGAACCCGTACGGCAGATTGCCAGCAATGCCGGAGCCAACGGTGATGTGGTGGTGGAGCAGATCCGCGTGAGCGGCAAGGGATTCAATGCCCTCACCGGCACCTACGAAGATCTTCTTGAGGCGGGCATCTTGGATCCGGCGAAGGTGGTGCGCCTGGCCCTGCAGGATGCGGTTTCGATTGCTTCGCTGATCCTCACCACCGAAGCGATCATCGCCGACCGGCCAGAGCCTGCCGCCCCTGCTCCTGGGGGGGATGGCATGGGCGGGATGGGAGGAATGGGCGGAATGGGCGGAATGGGCGGCATGGGGATGCCCGGGATGATGTGAGCAGCCCCGTCAGAAGGCCCTCACCAACTTGGCGTGCAACCGGCACACGTTGAGGGCTTGCCTGGGAGGGTTGCCAGCACAGAGTTTGCCCAGTTCGCGGTTGAGCGCCTCGAACTGGGCTAGATGGCCTGGGCTGAGTGGAAACGCCGCTGCTCCCAGCAGAACAACACTGAGCACGGCCCCGGGCATGAGCGGGAATCCATGCGACAACCCAACGCCATTACGAAGACGAAGATGTGCCAAGGTCATGGCGCCTACATCCTCCAGGAATCACACCTCTTCATCGTGCGCCTCCGCAGGACCCATGTGTCGCGCCCTACAGAAAGATTTGTGATCCTTCCCTCAAAGTTTTCACATACCGCGCCACCTGCAGATCAACTCCGGTGATCGCCGTCCCCACCACAACGAAGTCAGCACCTTGAGCCAGGGCCTCCCGAGCCTGATTCGGATGGCCGATCCCTCCTTCGCAGACGACGGGCACCGACTGGGGAAGAGACTCCCGCAGCTGGCGAAGCCAGCCAAAGGCCGGTGGGGTGCAGCGGCTGGTGCTTTCGGTGTAGCCATACAAGGTGGTCCCCACCCAGGCACAGCCGAGCTCGGCAGCCCTCACCCCCGCTTCGAGGCTGTCCACATCAGCCATGAGTGGCACCGCAAGGTGCTCCCTGGCCTGACGCACCAGATCCACAAGGGATTCACCATCAGGCCTGGGTCGGTCCGTGGCATCCAGGGCCACCACATCAGCTCCGGCCCCCCAGACGGCCTGAATCTCCTGCCAGCGCGGGGTGATGTAAACAGAGCTCTCGGGCCAGCTGCGTTTCCAGAGGCCAATGATGAGGGCCTCCGGGCAACGCCGGCGAACAGCGGCGATGTGCTCCGGGCTTTCTAGCCTCACCCCGGAAGCCCCATTCGCCAGTGCGGCCTCCGCCATGGCGGCAATCACCTGGGGGTCTCGCATGGGGGAGCCCTCCGGCGCCTGAACCGAAACGATCAATGCCCCCTTCAGCTGGGACCAATCACGGGGGAGCATGGTGTTCAGGACCCTCGCCTGGAGCTGGTCCCATCGTGAAGCCAGGAGATCCAGCGCTCAAGGGCTGGAGAGATGGGGGCTGGACGGCTGAAGGCTCTCTTCCCCTGGCGGCGCTCTTTTGGCAGTGCAAAAGACCGTTGGTCGCTGGCCCTATCGCCTTCGAACCTGGGAATCGGGGCAGCTTCGGAGGGCTCAGCCGCTTCGGAGGGTTCAGGGGTGGTCTGAAGAGCAGAAACACTTTCAGACCTCCATTCATCAGGTGGATCATCAGGCTGAAGGCTCAGCGGCTCCTCAGTGCCTGCAAAGCTCACCAAGGGAGAAGGATCCGCCTGTGAGTGCTCGCTCTCAAGCTGGGCACTCTGGAACTCGCCCAGATTTGGGGTGGGATCCCCGACCACCGAGGTCAAGGGAGGGAAGGCGATTTCCAGGGGAGCGAACACCTCGTCCAGATTCACTTCAGCTGCAATGGAGGGAGCAGCGGAGGGAGGGGGTGTGGTTGGCTGCAATGGTGCGGGCTGCAGCAGCAAGGGAAGCAACCAGGCTCGAGCGTCAGCATCGTCCCCTTCTGGGGGGCTGACGCTTTCCAGAAGGGATTCCAGAACATCGATGCCATAACGATGCACACATCGCTGGGCCAGCATGGTGGCCCTGGGTGCATCCCGCTGTTGAACAGCATCGAGGAGGTCTACTCGCCAGTCGGATGGCGCAGATTCCGTGACTTTTGGATGGTCGGGCTCACCCGAGGACGGAGAAGAGGGAGAAGGAATCACTGCAGTTTGCGGTCCAGCAGGGGGCGCACCGTGAGGAAGAGGGCCAGCGCCAAGACAAGAAGTATGAGCAGGCAGGTTGCTCCGGTGAGAGACCCGTAGGGAGCCTGCAGAACTACGGCGTCAAGAAATCGGCTCCCATTATATGCCGCCCGGATCGGCTCAATAGCGAAGGTGAGCGGATTCACTGAGGCCAGCCAGGCCAGCCAAGAGGGCATAAAGGAGAGCGGAGCAAGGGCTGTACTTGCAAAAAGGAGGGGGAGATTCACAACAAAAATGACGGCAATCATTTCAATATGTCCCGGCAGGGCAAAAGCAAGGCCCAAGCTCAGGGCTGTGACAGCAGAAACAAGGAGTGTAAGAGTCAGGAGGACAAGCAGGAGCCCGGCAACTCCAGGCCATCCATAACCCAGCAGGCCGGCCACAAGAATAATGGCCATGCTTTGCAAAAGACTGAGAGAGAGGATATAAAGAACCGAAGCCAGCACGATGGAGCTGCGGGAGCGAAGAGGGGCAACAAGAAGACG
Source organism: Cyanobium sp. (assembly GCA_046075745.1). Classification (GTDB taxonomy): domain Bacteria; phylum Cyanobacteriota; class Cyanobacteriia; order PCC-6307; family Cyanobiaceae; genus Cyanobium. Next base: position 28,819 of record JBJTQT010000087.1, read on the forward strand.
GTTCAGGAAGCCAAACTCCCGATCAAACATCACAGGCAGACCTGCATTCAAAGCCGCACTGAAGGCTGTGAAGACGATCACACCAGCTCCGAAGAAGCGGCCATAGCTCTCACCACCCGGCAGCAGGCCGGACGGGGCATTGGCGAAAAGCGCACCAAACAGCAGGAGCCAGATCAGGGGCTGAAGCACTCCCGCCACAAGGGTGGAAGGACGGCGGATCAATTGAACGAACAACCTGCGGGTGAGCGCCAGGGTTTCCTGGGTGAGTTCGGCGAAGGCCGAGGATCCGGCCGCCGTCTCCGTCGGCAGGGGGCTCAAGCTGGGGTTGGCACTGGTCATGGCAGGGGAAAGGGCAATGGTGCGTGCTGAAACATGGGGATGTCGGGTCTGTTGCTGTCAACGCATCTGCTGCTTGCGCTCCTCCTTCGGATCTCTCTGGCCCATCACCGCAAGCTCTGCATCCATCAGGGTGCGTCCCGTGGCCTGGAGATAGACATCATCCAGGCTCGGGCGGCTGGAAGCCAGGGCAAAGATTGGAAAGTCCGCGGCAGTGAGAGCGACCCGGATGGCCTCCAGAGCATGTTCATCCTCCACCACCAGATTGAGGGAACAGCCTTGAGCTCTGTTCACCACAACTTGACGCACGGCGGGGCAGGCCTGAAGGAGGTCACACACGTGGCCGGCTTCCTCCTCAGTGCTGAATTCCCTCACCCGCAGGGTGACCCGATCACCTCCGAGGGATTGCTTGAGGTGCTGTGGGGTGCCCTCGGCGATGACCCGGCCGGAGTCGACGATGGCCAAGCGATCAGCCAGAGCATCCACCTCCTCCAGGTAGTGGCTGCTGAGAAGGATGGTGGTGCCGCTATCGCGGAGAAGCCGGAGCACCTCCCAGATGGCATTGCGGCTCTCGATATCAAGACCCACCGTGGGCTCATCCAGGACCAGAACCGAGGGTCGATGGAGAAGGCCTGCCGCCAGATCCAGCCGTCTGCGCATTCCGCCTGAATACGTGCCGCATCTGCGGTCAATCCAATCCTCCATGGCCAGCAGAACGATCAGCTCCTTGAGCCTGGTCTCGGCCTCGGCAGGACGCAGATGGTAGAGATCGGCCTGGAGCCTGAGCAGCTCGCGGCCGGTGAGGATCTTGTCGATGGCCACATCCTGCGCCACGTACCCAAGAAGACGACGAACCGTTCGTGGATCTGCCAGGGCATCGTGCCCACCGACCCGAACCTCCCCCCCATCAGGGGCCAGGAGCGTGCAAAGAATCCGCATGGCCGTGGTCTTACCGGCACCATTTGGGCCCAGAAGGCCATACAGACAGCCTGCAGGCACCTGGAGGGAGAGATCATCCAGGGCCTGAACAGGGGGTGTTTTGCGGTGACCACCGAAACGCTTGGTGAGGTGGTGGAGCTCAATCAAGCCGAGCTTCTCCATCGGGTTTCATGGGCCCGCAATCTAGGAAGCGCCAGGGGTGGGAAGACGGAGGAGAACCGCCATGGCAGGGAAGCCAAACTGGGAGGCCTGTGGAGTGCGGGCCAGCAGAAGAAGAATACAGATGCCGAAGAGGTAGAAGATCGACCAGCGGAAGAGGTTGCGGGCACACGCCGGATCCTCTGGCTGGAGCTTGAGACTGTGGGTCAGCTGAAGGAGTCGGGCGTTGAAGGGGAGAACCAAGAGGCCGTAAAGCCAACCCCCGACAGGGAGAGCAACGATCCCGACCAGGCTGAGGACCACTGTGAGGAGGCTGTAGCGGCCGATGGCCTCAGCTGTGTGAACGACCCCATGCACCACAGGAAGCATGGGGATGCCGGCGGCACGGTAATCCTCGCGAAGCAAAAGGGAAAGAGCCCAGAAATGGGCAGGTGTCCACACCATCACCAGAGCGAAAAGCCACCAACAGGGCCATCCCAGGGATCCGGCGGCCGCAGCCCCCACCAAGGGGGGGATGGCCCCTGCCACCCCGCCAATCACGATGTTCAGAGATGTCCGTGGCTTGAGAAGAGCCGTGTACAGGAGGACATAGCTGCACAGGCCAAGGAGTGCCAGAGCTGCAGCCAGAGGATTCGCTCCCCAGACCAGCACCAGCACGGCCCCCAGGGTGAGCACGATGGCCAAGGCAAAGGCCTGACGCTGCGCCAGACGGCCGGATGGAATCGCCCGCTTGCTGGTGCGCAACATGCGGCGATCCAGATCTTCCTCCCAGAGGCAGTTCAAAACACCAGCTCCAGCTGAGGCCATGGCCCCCCCAACCAATGTGCAGAGCAGGCGGGTGGGATCCAGGGGCCAGCCAGCCGATAGGGCCATGCCACCCAGCGTGGTAGCCAGCAAGAGGGGGATCAGGCGGGGTTTGGCCACCTCCAGCCATGCTGGGAGGCGGACAGAGCGTGGAATCGTGCTGCTAGCCACAAGGAATCTCGAGAGCTGGGGACTTCTGCCTGGCAGACCAGGCACTGAGGGCGCGTCCGGTGATGGCACCCAGAAGAGAGATGAGAAGGGCTGCCACGAGCTGGTGGGCGATGGTGAGAGCCGGCACTTGGAGCTCCCAGCGCAGGGTGAGGAGTCCCAGAGCCACCTGCATCCCGACGAGCATTGCCGCTGAGATGGCAAGGCCCCGGGTCAGGGCATCGGTGCGAGCCGTGAGAAACGCCGTCCCCGCCATCACTAGAACAGAGAGGCCTGCGGGCATGGCCAGCTGGCGGTGGCGCAGGAGCCATTCACACTGCACACCCGCGGAGAAGCATTGATCCACCGCCCATTGGCTGGCCATCGCACCGCCGAGAACACACTGAGTGAAAACCAGTGCCGTGGCGATCGGGGGGACGGCACACCACCAGGCGGGTGGTGGATCCGAAACCTCCGTAGAGGCAAGGCACTGGTCTAGTCCACTGATCAGAAGCACTAGCAGGAGGGCTGTGGCCAAGTGGGCCGTGACAGTGGAGGAAGAAAGAAGGCCGGTGACGGTGAGGGCACCCAGGCCACCCTGAAGCGCCACCAATCCGACAGCAAGGGCAGAACCCCAGGGGAGCCAGGGGGGAAGCTCCTTCCGACGCCCCACACTCAACCCCAGAACCACGAGGAGGGCGATTCCGACGAGGAAGGCATCCAGCCGGTGAAACCATTCCAGGAAAACCTGGAGATTCATCTGCCGGCCAGGCAACAGCGAGCCGTAGCACAGGGGCCAGTCTGGGCAGGCCAAGCCTGCCTCCATCACCCGGGTGGCACCGCCGATCACCACAAGTGCGACCAGAGCAACCACTAGGTGAGTGGTGAGCAACCTCAGGACGGAGCGGAGCGCCAAAAAAACTTTTCTTGCGGAAACAGCATGGTAACGGGGTTTTTCAGATGAGGGAATCAAGACATCTGAGCTCCGTTTGTAACATTTAGCGGCGAATGCTGCTGCTGCTACAAACTATCCCACTTCCACGCAGGAGTTTCCTAGCATGGTCTGGGCGATCCGATAACGGCGTCCGTTTCCGTCCACCCCCAGGCATGGCGATCCCTTCCTCTCTGATCACGTTTCTGGTGGGCATGGCTCTCGTGCTCGCTGGTCTCTGGCTTGGCCAGAACGTCTCCCTTTTGCCCGTGGATGCGAGCCTGAATGCTCCCGTCTACGACGAACTTTTTCAGGTTCTCTTCAGCATTGGTGCTGTTCTATTCGTCGGCATTCTCGGCCTGCTTCTCTTCAGCCTGGTGCGCTTTCGCAGGCGTCCGGGCGACACGAGTGATGGGGCTCCAATCGAAGGAAATCTCCCCCTGGAAATCGTCTGGACAGCCATCCCAGCGATCGTTGTGCTGTTCATTGGCCTCTACAGCTACGACATCTATGAACGGATGGGAGGGATGACCCCACTCAATGACCACAGCGCCATGGCCCACAGCCAGGCTCACACTGGTGCTCCATCTGTTCAACCAGCGTCCATCTCTTCGGCATCCAATCCCTCCAATTCCCAGCGATCGGGGCCGGAAGTGTGGGGTGGCATTGGGCCAGCCTCTGGGGAGGATGCTTTGATCGTGGATCTGACGGCCTTGCAGTTCGCCTTTATCTTTCACTACCCCGACGCCAACATCACCAGCGGCGAACTCCACATCCCTGCCAATCAACCCGTGGAGTTACGGATGAAAGCCAATGACGTCATCCATGCGTTCTGGGTTCCTCAGTTCCGACTCAAACAGGATGTGATTCCCGGCCAGCAGACCATCCTCACGTTCACAGCCACCAGACCAGGTACCTACCCTGTTGTCTGTGCTGAACTCTGTGGGCCCTATCACGGCGGCATGCGTTCCTCCGTTGTTGTTCATGACCCCGACGATTACAACGCTTGGCTCAAGAAGAACACGCCAGCCCCGACCCAGCCGACCTCCGTCGCTCAACACGATTCTCAACCGATAGCCTAATCCATGACTGTTGCCACACCGCAGGATCTAAACCTTCAGACGGGGCCCACAGAGAGTCTTCAGCCGCAGGGCTGGTTGCGCTACTTCAGCTTCAGCCTTGACCACAAGGTGATCGGAATCCAATACATCGTCACCAGCTTCCTCTTTTATCTGATAGGTGGTGCACTCGCCGGGGTCATCCGCACAGAGCTCGTCAGCCCAATGTCTGACTTCGTGAGTCGGGAAACCTACAACGAAGTGTTGACCCTGCACGGAACAATCATGATCTTTCTATGGATTGTTCCTGTAGTGAATGGTGGTTTTGGCAATTATCTCATTCCATTTTATGTGGGTGCCAGGGACATGGCCTTCCCCAGGCTCAATGCCGTTGCCTTCTGGCTGATCCCACCGGCTGGCTTGCTGCTCATCGCTAGCCATTTCATTACTGGATCAGCCCAAGCGGGTTGGACGGCCTACCCGCCCCTGAGCATCACGACTCCCGCCTCGGCCCAAGTGGTCTGGATCATCAGCGTGCTGCTGTTGGGGGGAAGTTCCATTTTTGGCGCGATCAACTTCATCGCCACCATTCTGAAATTGCGGAGGCCTGGCCTAAAGCTCATGCAATTACCGATGTATTGCTGGGCCATGCTGGGAACAAGCATCCTCGCCGTTCTATCGACGCCTGTGCTTGCTGGGACCCTGCTCCTGCTCAGCTTCGACATCATTGCCCATACAGGCTTCTTCAATCCTTCCCTTGGGGGGAATGTGGTGGTCTATCAGCATCTTTTCTGGTTTTACTCCCACCCAGCGGTATACATCATGGTGCTCCCAGCTTTTGGCTTGGTGAGCGAAATCCTCCCGATCCATGCAAGAAAACCGCTGTTCGGGTATAGCACCATGGTTTATTCCATCATGGCGATTGTGGTTCTGGGCCTGATTGTCTGGGCACACCACATGTTCACCAGCGGTACGCCCCCATGGATGCGGCTCTTTTTCACTATTGCCACTGCCTTCATCGCCGTTCCCACTGGCATCAAGTTCTTTAACTGGCTCGCCACGCTATGGGGAGGAAAGATCGCCCTGAACAGCGCCATGCTCTTTTCCTGCGCCTTCATCGTGAACTTTGTCTTCGGGGGCATCACCGGTGTTGCGCTTGCTCAGGTTCCGTTTGACATCCACGTTCATGACACGTACTTCGTGGTTGGACATTTTCACTACATCGTTTACGGCGGGTCGGTCTTCGTCATTTTTAGTTCCATTTACCACTGGTATCCCAAGTTCACCGGAAGGATGCTGAATGAGCCCCTTGGCAAACTTCATTTTGCCCTTACATTCATCGGCTTCAATCTTTGCTTTGCTCCCCACCACTGGCTGGGACTCAATGGAATGCCTCGCCGGGTTGCCGAGTACGACCCCAGCTTCACCACACTCAACCAATGGAGCAGTGCTGGAGCCCTTCTCATGGCCCTCAGCACCCTCCCCTTCCTCTTCAATGTGATCTGGAGTCTGCGCTCCGGGGAAAAAGCCGGCGACAATCCCTGGAATGCCCTGACCCCGGAATGGCTCACCACCTCACCGCCACCCGTTGAAAATTGGCGCGGTGAGGCTCCCCTTGTGCAGCATCCCTACGGCTATGGCCATGCCCCGGCTCTCCTGACCGTGGATGAAGCCACCGGCAAAGACCTCTGGACAGGCCAATAAGCCACACAACCACCCACGCATTCCTGCCATGGACAGTCTGGTGACCACCGCAACAAGCGACTCCTCCGCCACTACTGAGCCCGTGGCGGCAGACCACGGCCACTCGGAGGGTCACCCTGATGTGAGGCTCTTCGGCCTCGCCACTTTCCTGGTGGCGGACGGCATGACCTTCGCGGGCTTCTTTGCGGCCTATCTGACCTTTCGCGCAGTCAACCCTCTTCCAAGTGGTTCCAACTACGAGCTTGAGCTCGTGCTGCCCACCATCAACACCGCCCTGTTGATCCTCAGCAGCTTCACCTTTCATCGGGCTGGCAGGGAATTGCTCTCCGGCAAGCCCGCCCCCTGCCGCATCTGGCTGCTTCTCACGGCAGGGCTGGGAATTGCTTTCCTCATCGGCCAGATGGTGGAGTATTTCCATCTCCCCTTCGGCCTGCGGGACCATCTCTTCGCCAGCACCTTCTACGCACTGACGGGTTTCCATGGACTTCACGTCACCCTTGGGGTGATCTGCATCCTTGTCGTTCAGCTTCAAGTGGGGCCCAAGGGCACCGTTTCCCCCAGCGAACCTTTCGGACTTGAGGCGGCCGAACTTTATTGGCACTTCGTGGATGGCATCTGGGTGGTGCTCTACGGCCTGCTCTATCTCCTCTGATGCGATCTGTTCCCGTTGGATTGGATGATTTCCTTGCCGAAACCATCCCGCATAGGCAAAATCAAGGGATAGGTGCTCACGCAAGCGGATGGCTTTGAACACGGGTTCAGCCAGCAAGGGAGACAAACCAGCCAAAGCAGCTGCTGAGCTTTCCTCCCCGGCCACTACCCCCCTGGAGGGCAAGGAACTGCTCGACAAGGCCAGATCCCTCAGCAATCGTCCGGAGGATCAGATCGCCCGTGCCTGCGGGTACGTAGGACCCAGTGGGCGCGTTCTCAAAAAAAGTTTCTATCGGGCGCTCGTCGCTGCCAAGGGATACACCTTGCCCTCGAGCACCATGAGCAGCAGTTTGAGCCGAGGCCGGCATGCCGACTTCAGAACCCGAGTGCACGGAAACGGAAACCTGCTGATCGGCCAGGCCTACACGCGGCGGATGGGCCTTGAACCCGGCCAGGAATTCCGCATTGAACTCCACCGAGAGACAGGATCCATCTGGCTGTTACCGATGGACTCCACCAAGAAGTAAGCCTCAGCAGCTGTCGTTTTGCCCTCAGGTGGCCCCGTCTGGGAACCAGCCATGTTCAGCGAGCCAGGGAGCCGTGAGCGATGGGGCGGCACTTGTGGAGGTCTCGCTGCTCCGTTCCAGGAGCAGGCGCTCCAGATAGCGCGCCACCAGATCAACCTCCAGATTGACCGCATCGCCCACACGCCGATGCTGCAGGGTGGTGCTCTGCCAGGTGTGGGGAATCACAGCCAGCCAGAACTCAGCTCCACTCTGCTCAGATCCGGCCACCGTGAGACTGATCCCATCCAGGGTGATGCTGGCTTTTTCGCACACATATCTGGCAAAACTCCTGTCCTGCCAGGCCACGGACAACCGCCAGGAGGCGGCCAGAGGTTCGATGGCCAGAACCGTGCCTTGCCCATCCACATGCCCGCTGACCAGATGGCCGCCAAGTCGATCGGACAACCTCAGGGCAGGTTCCACATTCACCTGGGCACGAACCTGGGCCCGCTGTCCGAGGGTGGTGCGGGCCAGGGTTTCCTCACTGGCATCGGCTCGGAATCCCTCCCCTGATGGATGCGTTTGCGCCACCGTGAGACACACCCCATCAACGGCGATGCTGTCCCCCAGGGCGATCGGACCCAGCCCATGGAAGGCGCCACGCACCCAGACCCCATGGGAAGCGGGTTCGAGACGGCCGATGGCCTGAACCAATCCGGTGAACATTCCTTGCCTGTGCCTGGCTGCTGGCTCGTCATAATCAAACAACGGCCAGGGGCTGTTGCACAGCAGACACACCCAGGAGCAGACACACCATGGTGGAAATGCATGTCGCAGGCATTGCTCTCGATGCCGCCAGCCGCAGTCCAATCGTCCTTCTGCGCGATCCGTCCGGGCGGAGGCAGGTGCCGATCTGGATCGACCAGGCCCAGGCCCAGAACATCCTGGCTGGGATCAACCGGGAGAGGCCTCCAAGGCCCCTCAGCCATGACCTGATGGCGCAGATCCTCACCCTGGCAGGACTCAAGCTTGAGCGTGTCGTGGTTCACGCCATCGAGGACAACACCTTCAGAGCCGTGCTCAAACTGATCCATCCCTCGGGGGAGAGCAGCGAGCTGGATGCCAGACCCAGCGATGCGATTGCTCTTGCTCTGCGCACCGAGAGCGGGATCTGGATGCTGGAAGAGGTGGTGGCTGATGCGTCCATCCCCGTGGATGCGGAGGCTGACGCAGAAGACCAGGAGGATTTTCGCCGCTTTCTCGACCGCACCAGTCCGGCCGAACTGATCCGTCATCTCCATCAGGCAGCTCCTGAAGGGGTCTCAGAGGAAGAGCCGTCAGTTGCCAAGGAGGGTGAGGGGGAGAGCCCAGACACGCAAAACGATGCCACCGAAGAGCCCCCCAGCCCTGCGGAGGATGAAGACACCACTCCCTGAGAATCGTGGTTCCGGCCTCCGTCCCCCCGCTCGAAGACCCTTCGGTGACGGACGAGCGGTCTCCCTGTTCACCCTGGGAACCATGCGGGCCCTCCAGGGGCCTGAAGCCATGGAGGCCGTCCTCCACAGAGCCGTGGCGGTGGGGATCAACCACATCGAAACGGCACCGGCCTATGGGCCAGCCGAGCAGTTTCTCGGCACCGCCCTGGCCTCCCTCGCCAGAGCGCAGCCCCGGGAACGGGCCGCCCTCGTGATCACCAGCAAGCTCCTTCCCAGCCTGGATGCCAGCAAGGCCTGGGATCACCTGCAGGGCAGCCTGCAAAGCCTGGGGATCGAGCGGCTCGACAACCTGGCCATCCATGGACTGAACACCGACGACCACCTGCAGTGGGCCTTGACAGGGCCTGGTGCCGAACTCTGCGCCCGGGCCCTGGGGGAAGGGGTGGTCGGGCAGGTGGGCTTCAGCAGCCACGGCTCCAACGGCCTCATCAGCAAAGCGCTTGAGAGCGGCCGTTTTCGATTCTGCAGCCTTCATCTGCACCTCTTTGATCCCGCCCGTCTTCCCCTGGCCGAAGCAGCCCTGGAGGAAGGCATGGGGGTAATGGCGATCTCTCCCGCCGATAAGGGGGGGCGACTGCAGGATCCCCCCCCCCTGCTGCTGGAGGACTGTGCCCCCTTCCCGCCGCTCCACCTGGCCTATCGCTTCCTCCTTGCCCAGGGCATCAGCACCCTCACTGTCGGGGCCTCCATTCCTTCCGATCTGGATCTGGCTGCCACCCTGGCGGCTGCCGATGAACCCCTGAGCCCAGAGGAGGAGGAGGCCATTGACCGCCTTCGCAGGAGAGGCCGGGATCGCCTTGGTGTGGAGTGGTGCGGGCAATGCCAGGCCTGCCTGCCCTGCCCTCGGGACGTGCCCATTCCCAGCGTTTTGCGACTGCGGCAGCTGGCGGTCGGCCATGGCATGGAAGCGTTCGCCAAGGAGCGCTACAACCTGATTGGCCAGGCAGGTCACTGGTGGGAACAGGTGAACGCCCAAGCCTGCGAACGCTGCGGCGAGTGCCTCCCCCGCTGCCCGCTGCAGCTGCCCATTCCCGAGCTTCTTGCAGATGGTCACCGTCGCCTTGCGGCGGCGCCACGGCGAAGGCTCTGGGGCTAGGAAACCTTGCTGCAGGCCCTGGTGCTGTTCCAGAGCTCCTGCAAACGACGGCGCTCTTCAGGCAGAAGGGGGGGCAGAGCTCTGCAGCGTTCACGCACCGGTTCAGGGGGCAGCAGAAGCTGCACCACGCTTGTAGGAAATCCCTGCAGGGCTGCAGCCAGCTCGGGAGTAGGCAGGGGTGGAACCCAACCCGCGGCGAGAACGCGGGCCAGCAGCGGTGGTTGCAGGATCGCCTCCCACCACTCCACAGGGGGGGTGGCCTCCATGCCCGCGGGGCGCAGCAGGAGCGACCAGGCCAGCGGCGAGCCCTGGTGTGGCAGGTGCGCGGTCAGGCGAGGATCCCGCCGCAGGAGCGGCACCACCTGCTGCCTCGGAAGCACCGCCGCCTGGGCCGGCCCGCTGAGCAGGAGATTGAGGCCATGGCGATCATCTTGGGCCAGCACCTGCCGCCGAAGCCGGCACAGCCGTTCGGGGTCCTCCCCCATGAGAGCCATCACCACCCGTGGGCTGGAGGGAAGCACCACCTTCCCCGTCAGGCTGGGATGCAACAGCAGATCCCAGCCAAGGGACTCCTGCCTGGCCAGGTCGCCTCGATCCCGCAACACAAGCACCCAGGGATTCGCGCTCCAGGGGAAGGCAAGCGGCTCCTGCTCCACCCCGCCGAAGAGACGGCTCACCGCGGTGGCAGCTGGATCCAGACGGCGAAGGAGACCTCCCTGGCCGATGGGAGCCCAGGTGGCCCTGGGGAGCTCCATGGCCCAGCCATCGGACAGTTGCACCAAGGCGGGACGCTTCGCCAGCTCAGCCCGGGAAGCCTGCTGCACCTGGGTGGACTCCTGGAGCCAGCGCAACTGCCAGGTCCTCGGGAGCTGACGCAACCAGCGCTCGGGAAGGTCGCCCCTTCGGACCGCCAGGCTGGATCCCTCCCGGGTGCAGCCGATCAGGGCCCCCTGCAGCAGCGCCAGGGATCCACCCACTCCAATCCCCAGCAGCGTGCGCCGCGTCAGGTGCCCTTCAGCCATGGATCGACCGTAGACGCTCCCTGGCTGGTGGCCTGGCCTCCGGCAGCAGTTGGGCACAGGCCGCACTGCAGGCCTCGGCCAACTGCTCCGGATCCCTGCCGCTCAGTTCCCACAGCAGCGCCAGCCCCCCAGCCCCCACGCCTTCCTTCACATAGCCCTCCTCATAGGCCGCCAGCGCTGGATGGCAGGGGGGGCTGAAGCGGAGGGCACTGCAGAAGGCCAGGGGCTCCACCTGCCAGCGCCGATCCAGATGCTGCAGCAATCGCACCAGATCGCTGTCGGCCTCCTCGGCCACCCAGCGCGTGGTGGCCAGGGCCGCGTTGGCCACCACCCGGGGCCGCACATCCGGGGGAGCCAGCGCCAGCGCCAGTGCCAGCACCGCCACCATCTGACTTCCGCCGGCAAGCATCAAGGGCACATCGGCGCTGGCAGCCTCCAAAACCAGGGCAGCGGCCAGAGGTTGCATGGGATCTCCCATCGCTGCCACCACCGCCAGGGGGTCGTTGACGGCCGCTTCCCCAATCCCAAGGCTCGCCGCCTGGGCCCCTGCCTCCATCAGAGCCTGTTTCAACCGGTGGGCAGGACGGCGCAGACTGCCGCTCACCAGGCCTTGGGCCTTCACTCCCAGCCCACAGAGCAAGGCCTGGGCCGTGCTGGTGCCCCCCGGCACACACTCGGCGATGAGCAGGGGCCTGGGGGACCTGCGTTCGACCAAGGCTCTCCCCCACCGGCGCCCCTGCTCCAGAAGCGCTTCCACCCGTACCAGGGGCATCGCCTCCCCCGTGCTGAGACAGCGTGAAGCCTCGCCACCCGCCGGGGCAGGCAACCGCAGGTGGGGAATGGCGGGAGCCATGGCACAGCCCAGATCCACCACCAGCGGGGTGAGGGCCAGGGCCTCCAGCACCACATGGCTGATCAGGGCCGGGGAGACCCCTGCAGGCAGGGGCGGCAGCGCGTGGGGCCGGTAACCAAAGGGCCCCAGCAGGAGCAATTCGGCATCTGCTGCGGCCGTGGCCCGGCGTGACTCAGGAGTGGCCCCAGCGGCTGAAATCCCCGGCACGCCAGCGGTTTCAGTGGCTGCAAGCAACAGCAGCACCTGGGCCTCAGTGCAGCGGTCCTGCCAGCGCCTGGTCCAGTGCGCCGCAGGGACGGGCGAACCGACCAGCAGGCGAGGGCCATTCAAAGGGGGTCCAGGCTCACCAGGGCCTGCATCACCGGAGGAGGCTCGCTGATCGGCGCCTTCAGGCGCGGAAAGATCCAGTAGGCCACCGCATGGAGGCAGAACACCACAAGGAGGTTCTGCACCAGCACGAGACCAATGGCGGCCCCCTGAACCTGGACGAGATCCAGCCCGGGGCCAAGCCCCAGGGCATCGGTGAGGCGATCCAGCAGCTGGGAGGCCGCCGTGGTGATCAGCACCAGAGGTTTTCGCCCACCAGAACGGACAGTACCGCGAGCCGCACCAGGAAGCCGAAGGCACCGATGAGAGCCCCGACGGGCAAGGTGAGCCACCAGCTGAGGCGACGACGCCATCCCCAACCCAGCCAGAGCGCCAGCAATCCATAGGGGAACAGCACCAGGGGGCCGCGGATCGGACCCATCAGGGCCACCAGCAGCAGACAGGTGACGGCCACGCCCTCCATGGCGCATCGCCATCCATGACGCAATTGCAGAAGGGTGAGGGGCAAGGGCAGGGCCAGCCGAAAGAGGGGGCTCCCGACCGGCAAGTAGTAGAGGGCGGCCCAGAGCAGGGCCGTGGAGGCCGCCAGATAGGCGGTGTCCATGAGTTGGCGCGCCTGACGGGGACTCAGCTCCCGCTGGCTTCGTGGCAGGGACGGGCGGGGTGGGGATCCCATGTCAGCGGGCGGGCGGAGCCGGGCGAACGGTGGGCGTCGGTGTCGCCTCGGTGCCCTGGGGAGATCCCCCTTTCATCCGCTCAATGGTTTCCACCTCAAAGGGAATGCCAGCGGCACGCAAAGCCTCAGTCACCCCCTCCGCCGGAGCGGAAGGGTCGGCCTGGGGCAGTCGGATGGTGACCCGATAGGGAGTGGGAGAGGTGGACTGGGCAACGGCGCGGACCTTCGGGGGCTGGGTCTTGCCGGCAGGGGGACCCTGCTGGGGAGTTTGGGGTCTGGATCCAGCTGCAGGCAGGGAAGTGCCGGGTTTCGGCACGGTGGCGGGCGCGGAGGCAGGGGGCTGGCGGGTGGGCTGTTCGGTGGGCTGGCCGGTGGGCTGCTGGGCCGGGGCGACCGCCGCTGGGGTCCGGGGAGCGCCAGAGGGGGCTGGCTCCGGCTCCCTCGCAGGCTCAGACGTCCTGGGATCCTGCTCCTCCTGGGGGGAGGGAAAACTGCCGGAAAGTGTGTCTCCCCAGGGGGTGCCAGCACAACCTGAAAGCCCGAGGATCAGGGGAAGGGCCCAGGGGATCACCGCTCCCCTGCTCTGCCATGACCAGCCCTGGGAACGGCAACTGCTCATCCGTTGCCTGCCGGGCGGATCACCCGCACGGGGCTGGCCCGCAGACGACCACTCTTGGTGGTGGCTGGAGCCTTGCGGGGAGTGGCTGCGGCACTGGTGCGGCTGGCCTTTGCACCGGCTGCAGTCTTGGCACCGGCTGCAGCCTTCGCACCTGCCGCCTTGGCGCGGGTGGCCTTGGGGGCTGCTGCTCGTGTCGTGGAGCGACCACGGCTCCCAGCCTTGCCCGTACTGGCCTTTGCAGCCAGGAGTTCCATGGCCTGCTCCAGCGTGAGGCTCTCGGCAGAGGTGCCCTCCGGCAAGGAGGCATTGATCTTGCCCTGCTTGACATAGAGGCCATAGGGGCCATCGAACAACTGGATCGCCTCGCTGCTCCCTTCCGGGGTTCCCAGATCCCGCAGCGCCGTGCGCCCACCACGGCCCCGCTTGGGCTGGGCCAGCAGATCCAAGGCCCTGCTCAGGCCGATGGCGAGCACATCGTCTTCCGCCTTCAGCGAGCGGTAGTCCTTCTCCCCCTTGCCCTTGTCGTGTACCACGTAGGGACCGAAACGCCCCAGGCCCGCCTGCACCTTGCCACCTTCGGGGTGCTCCCCGAGGTGCCTGGGGAGGCGCAACAGCCCGAGGGCATCCTCCAGGGTCAGCTCCTCCGGCTTCACCCCCTTCGGCAGAGAGGCCCGTTTGGGCTTGGGTGTGTCCTCGCTCACCTGGCCCAGCTGCAGATAGGGGCCGTATTGACCGAACAGCAGATACACCAGCTGGCCAGTTTCCGGATCTTCGCCGAGGGATTCGGGGCCCTCGGTTTTCTGCTTCAGCAGAAGCTCCGCCTTCTGGGCATCAAGATCGGCAGGGGTAATCTCCTGAGGCAGGGTGGCCTTGCACAGCTCCTCGCTGCCATCCTCCGCCTCCCGTTTGCTCTCCAGGTAGGCACCGAAGCGGCCGATGCGCACCACGCAGGGCAGCCCCTCCAGGGCAATGGTGCGGGAGGTGGAGGGATCGATGTCGCCTTCCCGGCGCTGCACCTGGGCTTCCAGACCCTCCTCCCCCTTGTAGAACGTTTCCAGATAGGGCAGCCAGAGCATCTTGCCGGCAGAAATGTCATCCAGGCTGCTTTCCATCCGGGCGGTGAAGCCCGTATCCACCAGCTCAGGGAAATGCTGCTCGAGCAGGGCAGTGACGGCAAAGGCGGTGAAGCTTGGAATCAAGGCGTTGTTCTGAAGGGTGGCGTAACCCCTGTCCTGAATGGTGCCAATGATGCTGGCGTAGGTGGAGGGGCGACCGATGCCCTCTTTCTCCAGCGTCTTCACCAGGGCCGCCTCGCTGTAGCGGGCAGGGGGCTGGGTCTGGTGACCCACGGCCTCCACAGCTCGGCCGCTGGGGGAATCCCCCACCGCCAGGGCAGGCAGGAGCATTTCCTGGCCCTCGAGGGCCGCTTCGGGATCATCGCTGCCCTCCACATAGGCCCTGAAGAAACCAGCAAAGTCGATGCGTTTGCCACTGGCCCGGAAGGTGGCGCCGGCGGCCTCCAGATCCACCGCCAGCAGGGTGAGCCTGGCATCCGCCATCTGGCAGGCCACGGTGCGCTTCCAGATCAGCTCGTAGAGAGCCAGCTCCCTACCGTCCAACCCCGTTTCCGCAGGGGTACGGAAGGCCTCCCCTGCGGGACGGATCGCCTCATGGGCCTCCTGGGCATTGCGGGACTTGGTCTGGAACTGGCGCGGGGAAGGGGAGAGATAGTCCTTGCCGTATTTGCTGGCCACACAGCTGCGGGCCGCACCGATGGCCTGGTCCGAGAGATGCACCGAGTCGGTGCGCATATAGGTGATGAAGCCCCGCTCGTAGAGCGCCTGGGCTGTGCGCATGGTGTCCCGGGCCGAAAGGCGCAGCTTGCGGTTGGCCTCCTGCTGCAGGGTGCTGGTGGTGAAGGGGGGCACCGGCTTGCGCACGGTGGGCTTCTCCTCCACGGCCTTCACCCGCCAGGGGGCCTGCTGCACTTCGGCCTGGAGCGTGCGTGCCTCCGCCTCGCTGAGGAGCTTCACCGTGCTGCCGCTCTTGAGGGCTCCTGTGGTTTCATCGAAATCGCTGCCTCCGGCGATCCGCTCCTTGCCGAGGTGGGTGAGCTTGGCCTCAAAGCCAGCCTTGCCAGCCTCCAGGGCGGCCTTGAGATCCCAGTAGCTGCCACTGCGAAAGGCCCGCCGGGCCTGCTCACGCTGCACCAGCAACCGCACCGCCACGGACTGCACCCGTCCGGCGGACAGGCCCCAGGCCACCTTTTTCCAAAGCAGCGGGGAGAGGGTGTAGCCCACCAGGCGATCCAGAATGCGCCTCGTTTCCTGGGCATGCACCAGCTCCATGTCGATGGAGCGTGGGGTTTCCAGCGCCTTCTGGATGGCCGGTTTGGTGATCTCATGGAACACCATGCGCCTCACGGGCACCTTGGGCTCCAGGAGCTGCTGCAGGTGCCAGCTGATGCTCTCCCCCTCCCGATCCTCATCCGTGGCCAACAGCAGCTGATCCGCACCCTTGAGGGCATCCTTGAGCTCCTTGACGACCTTCTTCTTATCCTTCGGCACCACGTAGAGCGGCTCGAAATCATGGGCCGTGTCGACGCCGAGATTGGCCCACTTCTCGCCCTTGTGGGTGGCGGGAATCTCGCTGGCGTTGTTAGGGAGATCGCGCACGTGGCCCATGGAGGCCTCCACCCGGTAGTCCTTGGGCAGGAAGTTCCGGATGGTGCGGGCCTTGGTGGGGCTCTCGACGATCACCAGGGTGTGCGCCACAAGGGGATGGATCAGACCGGATTCCTTTCTATATCGCATCGAGGCGCCCTTCGGAGCACCTGATCGCGAATGGCTTGCTGCGAAGGGCCCCTAATCCAGTCCCCAGCGCCGCTACAGTCCGCTGCAACGATTGATGCATCGCTGTGGTTGCCGACATCGGTTTGCAGTTGAACGCCGCAGCGATTGCGCCAGAATCCGCAGTGTTGATCGCCCTGGTGGGCTGCCTGCTCGTGGATCTTGCGGGTGAGAAGACCGCCAGCCGCTGGGTGCCCCCCATCTGCTATGCCGGCCTCGGAGCCGCCCTTGTGCTGCTGGCCCTGCAGTGGAACGGGCCTCTGGAGCCCTCCTTCCTGGGAGCCTTCCTGGCGGACAACCTGGCCATCGCCTTCCGGGCGGTGGTGGCCGCCTCCACCCTGATCTCCCTGCTGATGAGCTGGCGCTACTTGGAGCGGAGCGGCACGCCCCTGGGGGAATACGCCGCCATCCTGCTGGCCGCCACCCTCGGGGGGATGTTCCTTTGCGGGGCCACTGATCTGGTGAGCATCTTCATCTCACTGGAGACGCTCTCGGTGGCCAGCTACCTGCTCTCGGGCTACATGAAGCGGGACGCCCGCAGCTCCGAGGCTGCCCTGAAATACCTGCTGGTGGGCTCGGCCGCCGCTGCCGTGTTCCTCTACGGCGCCTCCCTGCTCTATGGCCTCACGGGCGGATCCACCAGCCTGGATGCCGTGGGCATTGCTCTTCAGACCAGCGCATCGCCGATTGCCGCCCTGGCCCTGGTGTTTGTGCTGGCCACCGTGGCCTTCAAGATTGCCGCCGTGCCCTTCCACCAGTGGACCCCAGACGTGTACGAGGGTTCGCCCACGCCGGTGGTGGCCTTCCTCTCGGTGGGCTCCAAGGCAGCCGGCTTCGCC
>JBJTQT010000088.1:0-3143 GCA_046075745.1 Cyanobium sp.
ATTCATCGGCGGCAGCTACCTGGCGGCCACGCCCCAGATCAGCTACCGGCGCCTGTTGGAAGCCCTGGCGGCCCGGGGCTGGCAGGTGCGGGCCTGGAGCTATGTGCCCGGCTTCGATCACCAAAGCCAGGCCAATGAGGCTTGGCGCGCCTTCCGCCAGGCCCGCGACCAGGCCCCTCCGCCCAAGGAAGGTGCCGTGCTGCGCCTCGGCCACAGCCTGGGCTGCAAGCTCCATCTGCTGGCGCCGGATAACGGCCGCACCTGCTCGGGCCTGGCCGCCCTGAGCTTCAACAACTTCTCCGCCGAACGCTCCGTGCCCCTGCTTTCGGAGGTGGCGCAGCAATTTGGCTTTCGCACGGAATTCAGCCCCTCCCCCAGCGAAACCCTGCGCCAGGTGTCGCGCAGCTACCGCCAACCCCGCAATCTGCTGGTGCGCTTCCGCAGCGATGGGCTCGACCAGAGCCGTCGCCTCTATGGGGTGCTGCAGGAACGCCCTGATGACGCCACGTCTCTCTTGGAACTGCCTGGCGATCACCTCACACCGGCCAGCGCCGGATTGCGGCGCCAATTGCTGGGCGATTGGGCCGATGATCCCAGCCGGCAGCGGCAGATTGATCGGTTGGCGGACACCATCTGCGGCTGGATTCAGCCGGCCAATGCCTAGCCGGAAGGATCATCTCCGAGGAGGTCGTTGCCTTCAGAGTGGAAACAAACAAAAAACGTTGACAGCGCAAGTTAATCCCTGTTTTTTGATGAGATCCTTACGGTTTCTTTCTTGTGGAACCTTTGATTCAGTATTACGTTGAAGCCTGGCGTCGGAGTTTTGACTACACCGGCCGATCAAAACGCCCTGAGTACTGGTGGTTTTACCTAGCCAATTTGATCATCGGCCTAGTGCTGGGCCTGCTCAGCAATGCATCCGATCTCGTCGGCTGGATTTTGAGCCTCTATTTCCCCGCCTCGATCGTGCCAACCTTGCCCCTCACAATCAGGCGCCTTCGCGATGCAGGCAAAGCCTGGCCATGGATCTTCATCGGCTTGATCCCGATCATCGGGGCCATCTGGCTCATCGTGCTGCTGTGTCAGCCCTCGGCACTCCAGCCCGCCATCTGAGCAATGGGCCCTGGGGGCCTCACACCCTCAGGGCATCCAGAACGCTGCGATCCTCCAGGGTGCTGGTGTCGCCGCTCACCTCCTGACCGGAGGCCAGGGCCCGCAGGATGCGCCGCATGATCTTGCCGCTGCGGGTTTTCGGCAGGGCCTCGCTGAATTTGATCACATCCGGCCTGGCAATGGGGCCGATCTCCTTGCCCACATGCTTTTTGAGTTCCGCCATCAGGGCGTCATCGCCCTGGCGGCCCGTTTCCAGGGTCACGAAGGCCACGATGCCTTCCCCCTTCAGCTCATCGGGCCTGCCTACCACCGCCGCCTCAGCCACGGCCGGGTGGCTCACCAGGGCGCTTTCGATCTCCATCGTGCCCAGCCGGTGGCCGGACACATTGATCACATCGTCGACGCGGCCCATCACCCAGAAGTAGCCATCGGCATCGCGGCGGGCCCCATCGCCGGCGAAATACACATGACTTCCGTCCGCCGGACGAATCTCCTCCCAATAGCTCTTGCGGAAGCGATCCGGATCTCCGTGCACCGTGCGCATCATCCCCGGCCAGGGCCTTCGGATCGTGAGATACCCTCCCTGGTCGGCCGGCTGGGAATGGCCCTCGTGATCCATGATGTCGGCCACGATCCCTGGCAAGGGCAGGGTCGCTGAGCCGGGTTTGGTTGGGGTGGCGCCGGGCAGGGGGCTGATCATCACGCCGCCGGTTTCCGTCTGCCACCAAGTGTCCACCACTGGGCAGCGGTCGCCGCCGATCACATCCCGATACCACATCCAGGCTTCCGGATTGATGGGTTCCCCCACGGTGCCCAGGATACGCAGGGAGCTCATGTCGTACTGATCCGGCACCTCCCGGCCGCTCTTCATGAAGGCCCGGATCGCCGTGGGGGCCGTGTAGAAGATCGTGCAGCGGTGCTTCTGGATCACCTCCCAGAAAGCTCCTGGTTTGGAGGGACGCGGCGCCCCCTCGTACATCACCGTGGTGGCCCCATTGGAGAGAGGGCCATAGACGATGTAGCTGTGCCCCGTGATCCAGCCCACGTCCGCCGTGCACCAGTGGATGTCGTTTTCCTTGATGTCGAAGATCCACTGGAAGGTGAGGTGGGCCCAGAGGTTGTAGCCGGCGGTGCTGTGCACCACCCCCTTGGGTTTGCCCGTTGAGCCCGAGGTGTAGAGCACGAACAGGCGGTCTTCGCTGGCCATCGGCTCGGCCGGGCACTCGGCGCTCTGGCCTTCCACGAGCTCGTGCCACCACACGTCGCGGCCCGCCTGCATGGCGCAGTCGCCGCCGGCTCCGGCCAGGCGCCGCACCACCAGCACCTTCTGCACTGTGGGGGCGCCGCCCTCGCTGGAGAGGGCCTCATCCACCGCCGGCTTGAGGGTTACGGGCTTGTCCTTGCGGAAGCCCCCATCGGCGGTGATCACCAGCTTCGCCTCGCCGTCGATCAGCCGGTCGCGCAGGGCATCGGCCGAGAAACCACCAAACACCACCGAATGGGGCGCGCCGATCCGGGCACAGGCCAGCATGGCGATGGCGGCTTCAGGCACCATCGGCATGTAGAGGGCCACCAGATCTCCCTTGCCGATGCCCAGGGCCTTGAGGGCATTGGCCGCCTTGCACACATCTGCGTGCAGCTGCCGGTAGGTGAAGGTGCGCCCATCTCCCGGCTCTCCTTCCCAGATCAGGGCTGTTTTGTTTGCCTTCGGCCCCTCCAGGTGACGATCCAGACAGTTGAAGGACAGGTTGGTGGTGCCGCCTTCAAACCAACGGGCAAAGGGCGGGTTGCTCCAATCCAGCACGGTGTGGAAGGGCGCAAACCAATGGAGTTCGCTGCGGGCGAAGTCACCCCAGAAGGCATCGGGATCCGCTTCGGCCTTGGCCACTAGGGCTTGGTAGGCCTCCATCGAACCGATGCGGGCCTGGGCAGCCAGGTTCTCGGGGGGTGCAAAGAGTCGCTGTTCCTGCAACACCGACTCGATGGTGACCTCGGGCATCCAAGGGAGGTGGTAACTGGCCCCTACTAAA
>JBJTQT010000089.1:0-15934 GCA_046075745.1 Cyanobium sp.
CAACCTGGAAACGGTGGAGCGCTTGCAGGGGGAGGTGCGGCGGGGGGCCACCTACCGCCGCTCCCTGGGGCTGCTGGCCGCCGCACGGGAGCTGGCGCCCCGGATCCCCACCAAATCCGGCCTGATGCTGGGCCTGGGGGAAACCCGGGAGGAGGTGGTGGCAGCCATGGAGGATCTGCGGGCCGTGGACTGCCAGCGGCTCACCCTGGGGCAATACCTCAGGCCATCCCTGGCCCATCTCCCCGTGGATCGCTACTGGAGCCCTGGGGAGTTCGAGGAGCTGGGGACCATGGCCAGGGCCATGGGGTTCGCCCAGGTGCGCAGCGGGCCGCTGGTGCGGAGCAGCTATCACGCGGAGACAGAAAGTGTTGTGTAGTTCCCCACCTGAGTGAAAGCCTCAAGGAGTCGTGAAACCTTCCACCTCTACTTGATGACGCTTAGATTCATTAGGAGATTTCCAACTTAAAAAATCAATACCATCCCAGATCAATCGATTAAGTCCTTTGGAAACAACAATTTCGACAGCCTCTTTAACGGAATTTGCAACATCTTCATTGCTAATCACAGTTCTGCAAAGAAGTTCAATAAAGATGACTTTTACTCCCAATTGCTCTACCGGTAGTTTTCGCAGAAGTTGAAGATCATAACCTTCACAGTCTGAAACGTATACGTCGGCATGAGGAACACGCATGTCGTTGATTAAACTTTTAAAGCTCTTGCAAAGAACTTTGCGCGATTCAAGGTTCTCTCTTTTTCGTCCCGCAGCCTCGGGGGTAAGAGAGCCGTGGCCCTTTTCTCCTAGACCATGCAGTTTACTCTGCTTGGGAAGATAAATGTCAACAACACCATCTTCATCACCAATACATATATTGAACAGCTCTACTTGTGTGGCGATATTAGAACAATTTGCTTTCAGCTCTTCAAAATAATCGACGATTGGCTCGATCCGGGTTGCCGTGACATTCGATCTCCTCAGAAGTGTTTCATGTATCGGGTCATAAAGGACTCCATCATTTGCTCCTACTTGGAGGATGTGGACCGGCTTATTTCTACTCATTGAAGCGAGGATTTCAGCTAATAGAAAAGAAGGCCTGGGTTTGGCAAAGAATGGGTAAAATCTTCTTGCTAGATCTGCGGGTCTGATCATTCGCATAATAATTTAATGACAGGTTCCATTATCAAATCGAATACTAACATCACAAGCTAGTCAACCAAGCAAGACTAGACTACGAGAAAAAGCATGTTGAAGCAGATTATAATCCCCGCATTGGCTAAGGCTTGCTCTGCGGCAGCAGGCACTTGTCCGAATCACAACCGGCCGGGCCAGCCTCCTGGAGTTCGCCGTTGTCGTAGCGCTGCAGGGCCTCGAAGAAATCTTCGCTGATCCGGCGAGCTTTCACGTCGATCTGCAACTGCTGGTAGGTGACGCGATCGATCGGCTCGAAGGGCAAGCGGGGGAAAGTGGCGTTGGCATCGAAGCGGGCCAGCAGGGCTGCGGAGATGTAGCCCTCACCATTCTCAATCGCCCGATGGATGGCAGCCGCGAGGGCCTCCACCTCATGCTCGCGGAATTCCACCGTGGCTGAGGTGTTGTGGGCCGTGTAGTGCTTCTGCACCTGCATGTAGAAGTCAAACTGGGCCAGGGCCGAGAAGTTGTTGATCTCCACCCGATCGGCGCCGGGCAGATTGGCCCAGCTCACCTCCGTGGGGATCTCCACCAGCCACTCCGTGCAGCGCGGATCAAAGGGATCGTCCAGCAACCTGCCCTGCTCGTCCTTGTCGGATTGGCTCGGCACGATCGTGTAGCCATATTCCATGCAGGCCAGAGCCACCGGATCGTTCTTGCGGAAGGTGATGCGGCGAATGAAGCGCTGGGCCTTGGGCGGATGCCAGCCAGGTGAAGCCCCGGTGAGCAGGCTCTTGGTGCCCGCCGGCTGCACGGTGGTGCAGCGGTTGGGGCGACGCAGCCCATGACGATCGCAGTAGTTCCACACCGCCTCATCAACGATGGCGCGCCATCGGCTCAGATAACGCGCCTCTTCTGCCCGAAAGGATCGGCCTTCCTCGCTGTCGGGACGGCCGGCCTCCCACCACTGCAGCCAGGGGGTGCCGAAGGCCTGCACGAAGAAATCGAAGAGCCCTGTGAAGCTCACACCCACGATGGGATCCCAGGCCCGGCTCTGGCGGTAGCGCTCCACCTCAAAGCGGTGGTTGAGCAGGCAGGCCACCGCGAGGCCACCGGCTCGGAACGCCTCCTCCTGGCCGATGTGATCCTGGGGATCGATGCGGTTGAGGTGGATCTCCGCCAGGTTGCAGTGGAAATCTGCCCCGAGGATCTCCCCGCAGGGGTTGAGGCCATACCGGCCCAGGCGGTGCTCCAGCTCAGCGTCACCGATCTCCGGGTGATGAAGCTGCAGCCAGCGGCCGGCTTCCTCTCTGCCTTGATCGCAATAGATGCCCACGAATTCCTCCCGCAGCTCGGGGGTGGGCAACAGGTCGGCGCTGGAGCGGGCGATCGCTTCGGGAGCGAACTGAATGGCGCCCTCACCGGAGTGGAACTGCTTGGTGACAGCCTCCAGCACGGTCTGGCGGCTGGGCCGGGTGTGGAACACCCGGGTGTGATTCGCCATGCGCAGGGCATCCCGCTCGGGATCGATGCGCCAGTTGCCCTCGCTGTCCTGCTGCCAGAGGTTGTCCTTGGCCTGGGAGGCGGCGATGTCGTCGGCAGAAAACTGGCGCATGCCGGCACTGCGGCGGATATTGCCCGCCACGATCGTGACGGCCGCCTCATCGATCAACAGGCAACACTCCACGGAAGTCAGCTGACGGCCTTGGGCCTTGTTCAGGATCTGGGCCACCCGGCCGTAGAGGTCCTTCAGCTTCACCGGGTTGGCCATGCCGCCGAAGCCCTTGAGCCGTTCACCCACCGGCCGCACATCGGAGAGATCCACGGCCACATGAATGGGCTCGCTGGCGAGGAAACGCTCATCGCTGCTGAGCTGCAACAGGAGCCGATAACTCTCCACCCAGCCCTGGCGGGTGTCGCCCACCTTGATGGCCACCTGTTGGCCCTCAATGGTGTGGGTGGTGCGGTCCTGCCGCTGGCCCGGGGGTGTGGCGCCGATATCGGTCACCCCATCGATCACCAGCTGATTCCTCACGGCCGGCAGGCGGCTGATCAGATGGGGCTCAATGATGGAACCGGTGCCGCAGCCCATCATCGCCAGATCCATCATCAGGGCGAAGGCTTCCCAGTCCACCAGGTTGGTGGAGGTGCAGTTG
Organism: Cyanobium sp.; assembly: GCA_046075745.1. Lineage (GTDB taxonomy): Bacteria > Cyanobacteriota > Cyanobacteriia > PCC-6307 > Cyanobiaceae > Cyanobium. Next base: position 3,283 of record JBJTQT010000089.1, read on the forward strand.
TAGGCACCGCTGAAATTCTCGGGCCTGGCGATCCAGTCGGTGCCGCCGATCCAGAGCCAGCGGCCAGAAGGCAGGGCCTTCTGCTCCAGCTGCATCCGGCGCAGCAGATCCACTTCCTCAGCGTTGAGGTCGCCCAACAGGCGCAGACCCTCCAGATTCCGCTCCACCACCTGGCGCCAGCTCTCCCGCCCCCCAGGCCCCTTGCGGCTGTAGGTGCGGTAGAAGACCGGATTGGCCGCTGGTGCTGACTCGGGAAAGTCCTGCCGCTGACCTGCCGAAACCGTGGGGAGAGGCCCCGTGGCAGAGAGAAGAGAATCGCTGGGGCGAGACAGGCTCCCCGGAGTCGGCGGAACAGAAAGGGTCACAGGGACAGCAGACCAGACGAGGTATTCGGCACCATAACGCCATCACTGGGGGATGCAACGCCAGCCATCCCCCACAGGCGGTGTCCCCTCTCCGCCACAGCCACTGTCAGGATCGCCAGCAGCAGCCCCACGGGAGATGGAGCGGATCTGCGAACCGGAACTCATGGACGATCCACTTCAGGCCCGGATCTATGCGGAGGCGGATTTTGTGGACTCCGATCGGGCCTTCACCACCCACATCTTGAACCTGGTGGGTGGCCGCCCCCCCGGCAGATCGATCGAGAAGATCCTGGATCTTGGCTGTGGCCCCGGCAACATCACTTTCCTCCTGGCAGAGGCGCTTCCCCACACGCCAGTGTTGGGGGTGGATGGGGCAGGGGCCATGCTCACCCTGGCCGTGGAGCGTCGTGCCCAGTCGCCTGAACGCTGGGCCCATGTGCACGTTCACCAGGCCCTTCTTCCCCTGGCCGCCGGCGCCTTGGCGACCCTGCCAGCCCCGTTTGCCCCGCCCTATGACCTGATCGTCAGCAATAGCCTTCTGCACCACCTCCACAATCCCGCCGTGCTGTGGAGCACCGTGCGAGTGCTCGGAGCCCCCGGGGCTCTGGTGGTGGTGCGGGATCTCCGCCGCCCCGCCCATCCGGATGCCCTGGAAGCGATGGTGGCGCAGCATGCCGCAGGCTTCCCCCCCGTATTGCGCCGCGACTACGCCAACTCCCTAGCCGCGGCGTTTTTGCCGGAGGAGGTGCAGGCCCAGCTCGCGGCCGCTCAGCTCGGCACCTTGCACGTCACCCGCCAGGGGGTTCAGTACCTGGATGTGTGGGGTCTCCTTCCCCCCTGAGGCCACCTCAGGGGGCCACCACCTCGATCGCGGTGCGCTGCACCACCAAGCGGAACTGGCGAGGGGCCAGGCGGTGGTTAACGAACTCCTGAACCTTCGCCACTTGCTGCGGGCTGGGCAGACTGGGGTCGCTCACCGCCGCTCGGGCCACGATCAACGGCGGGTCTTGATCCCACTGGATCTGTACAGCCTGCAGCCTGGAATCCCTGCCAAGGGTAAGGGTTTCGTTGCTCAAGCTCTGCTGCACCAGCTCTTCGATGCGCTGCTCAGAGGCCTGACGGCGGGCACTGGCAAGCAGGCGCAAAAAACTGCCCCACAGGGGAACGACCAGAAGGGCGGTGAGCACCAGGCTCGTCAGCCCCAGCCGGCTGTGGCGAATCCGCCCACGAAAGGGCCGCTCCAGCACACTCAACGCCACCATCGCCCCGCTGAGGATGCCCAACAGGTCGGTCGCAAACAACAGCAGCGCTCCCCCGGCCTGCTCCCACTGGCCGGCAGCGAGGGACAGGCCCACCACACAGAGGAGTGGCATCAGTGTGACGGCAATCGCCAACCCCGCAAGGGCGGCAATGGCCTCCTTGCGCAACTTGGCAAACATCGCGATGCCTCCCGCCGTCAGGGCGACGCCGAGATGGAGCAGGTTGGGCCGGGTGAGGGCCATCACCTCCTCCCCGAAGGTGGGCATGCCCACAAGCACACCCACAATGGCTGACACCAGGACCGTGAGAGCTGCTCCAATCAGCAGCGTGCGCAGGGCCCTAGCGAAATGGAACGCACTGCCCCGGAGCACCTCAAAGGCCATCGCTTCCAAGGGCTGGATCCAGGGCGCCACCACCATTGCGCCGATCACCACGGCCGCGCTGTTGGCCAGGAGGCCCAAGGTGGCAATGAGGGCCGCACCCACCGTGAGCACCACGAAAACGCGGCTGCACCTGGCATCCTGCGCAAATTCATGGGCCAGAGCAGCCATGCGAGCAGAGGTGATCTCAGTCATGGCCGGCGGATGGCGCGTCACGCAGACGCCCAGACTGGCAGGCTGGAGGGATGAGCATCCCCCCCTCCGAAAGCGCCATCGGCATGGCTACTGCCAGCGCCGGCCCCGCGCCTGATCCCATCCCCATCGGGAGCTCTCTGGCCGAGGAGGATCGGGAGTTGGCCAAGGCCGTGGCCCGGCGGCGGAATTTCGCCATCATTTCCCACCCCGACGCCGGCAAGACCACCCTCACCGAAAAGCTGCTCCTTTACGGCGGCGCCATTCAGCAGGCCGGCGCGGTGAAGTCCAAGGGGGAGCAACGGAAGGTGACCTCCGACTGGATGGAGCTGGAAAAACAGCGGGGGATCTCCATCACCTCCACCGTGCTGCAGTTCGACTACAGCGGGCGCACCATCAACCTGCTGGACACCCCGGGACACCAGGACTTCTCAGAAGACACCTACCGCACCCTTGCCGCGGCCGATAACGCCGTGATGCTCGAGGACGCCGCCAAGGGTCTGGAACCCCAGACCCGCAAATTGTTTGAGGTGTGCCGCATGCGGCGCATCCCGATCTTCACCTTCATCAACAAGATGGATCGGCCGGGCCGCGAACCCCTGGAGCTGCTGGACGAGATCGAGAAGGAGCTGGGCCTGGCCTGCTGGCCCGTGAACTGGCCCATCGGCAGCGGCGATCGCTTCCGGGGTGTGGTGGATCGCCGCAGCCGGGAGGTGGTGCTCTTTGAGCGGGCCCAGCGGGGCCGCCAGAGCGCGGAAAAGAAGCTGCCGATCGAGAGCCCGGAGCTGATCAACGCGGTGGAGCCCGATCTGCTGGCCCAGGCCCTGGAGGAGCTCGAACTCCTCGATGCGGCAGGAGAAGAGCTTGATCTGGAGATGGTGCATGCCGGCGAACTCAGCCCGGTGTTTTTCGGCTCGGCGATGACCAACTTCGGCGTGCGACCCTTTCTCGATGCCTTCCTAGAGCTGGCCCAGCCCCCCACCGCCCGCAGCTCCAGCGAGGGGGAGGTGGATCCCCTGCGGCCCGACTTCAGCGGCTTTGTCTTCAAGCTGCAGGCCAACATGGATCCCCGCCATCGCGACCGGGTGGCCTTCGTGCGGGTGTGCTCCGGCAAGTTCGAGAAAGATCTCGCCGTGCGCCATGCCCGCACCGGCAAGACCATCCGCCTCTCCCGGCCCCAGAAGCTCTTTGGCCAAGACCGGGAGGTGGTGGAGGAGGCCTATCCCGGGGATGTGATCGGCCTCAACAACCCCGGCATGTTCGCCATCGGTGACACCCTCTACGTGGGCCCGAAGGTGGAGTTCGAGGGGATCCCCTGCTTCACCCCCGAGCTTTTCGCCTGGTTGCGCAACCCCAACCCCTCCGCCTTCAAGAGTTTCCGCAAGGGGGTGAATGAGCTGCGGGAGGAGGGGGCCGTGCAGGTGCTCTACGACACGGATCTCAGCAAACGGGACCCGATCCTCGCCGCCGTCGGCCAGCTCCAGCTCGAAGTGGTGCAATACCGGCTGGAAAACGAATATGGAGTCGCCACCCGCCTCGAACCCCTGGAGTTCACGGTGGCTCGCTGGGTGAGCGGCGGCTGGCCTGCCCTGGAGGCCATCGGGCGGATCTTCAACTGCAAGACCGTGCGCGATGCCTGGGACAGGCCCGTGCTGCTCTTCCGCAACAGCTGGAACCTCCAGCAGCTGCAGGAGGATCACCCGTCCCTGGAGCTCAACGCCGTGGCCCCCGTGGTGAGCGGAATCGATCCGATCGCCCTTTGAGGCGGCTGACGCAGGGAGCGGACGAATCCGTCAGAATGACTTCACGATTTGTAAAGGGCAGAAGCGCTCGTCATGTCCCATCCCTTCTGGCTGGCACGCCCCCGCAGCGATGGGGGCTCAGATTTCGTCAACTTTCTCCCTGGTCGGGATGCTGTTGAGATCCGTGAAGGCAGCCATCTCCCACCCCAGATGCCCCTGCTCAAGCGTCGCTGGCGGCTGGCTCCCGCGGAAGCAGAGGCCTGCCGCCAGCAACTGCTGCAGGAAGCCGGTTTTCATCGCTGTGAACCCCTCTTCTGATTGCGGGAGTCTTTAATGGGGAGCGCGTGGCCATCGTGATGACCGAAGGACCCTCCGACTCCTACAGCCTCCTGGGCATCACTCCGCAGAGCAGCTTTGAGGATGTGCAGGCCGCACGGCAATCGAAGCTGGAGGCCGTTGGGGATGATCCCCTCGCTCGCTCCCGGGTGGAGGCGGCCTACGACGCCGTTTTGATGGATCGGCTCAAGGAACGCCAGCAGGGGCGGGTCAGCAGCGCGGCCCGCTCCGCCTCCCAGAAGGAAACCATTCCATCCCCAGCCCGCCCCCCCCTGCCCCAGCTGCCGAGCCTCCCCCAGCTCGCCCTTCCCCGGCTTGGAGGTGGAACCAGCAAACCCGGTGGCTCGCTCTCCCTCTCCATGGCCAGTGGCCGGGAACGGCTGTTTCCTCTGATCAGCCATGGAGTGCTCCTGGTGCTTGCCCTGGGATTTCCAGCAACCGCACCCGATGCCCTCCTCGCCCTGGCAGCCCTCACCACCCTGGTAAACCTGCAGCGACGCAATGGCCAGTTTGCGAGGTCTGTGGGGTGGACCATCCTGCTCCTGGCCCTGGGCCTGGGGTTGGCCCAGTTGTTCCTCGCCGCCCTGCCGCTGCCCGTGCTGCAGGCCCTTCCCCTGGAGGCTTACCAGGTACAGGCTGCCATGGGGATCCTGCTTTTGCTTCTGGGGGCACTCTTCATTGGCTGAGCTGGATCACGCGGCCTCAAATTCAGCGATCAGGCTCTGAAGTTCTTCGGCTTCCACGCCATACACCTCATTGCAGAAGTGGCAGGTGAGTTCAGCCCTGCCATCTTCCCGCAAAATGCTGCTCAGCTCCTCCCGACCCAGCAACTTCAGGGCCCCCACACTGCGGCGACGAGTGCAGGGGCAGTGAAAGCGCACGGTCTGACGGGCCTCCGCCCACTCCAAGGGTTGGGGGTCGAGATCGGGAAACACATCCTCCAGAAGCAGGTGCAGGGCATCCGCATTGGCCTCGAGGCGCTCGCTGAAACCAGTGATCTCCCTGCATCGTTCCTCCAGCAGGGTCACCAGGGCAGGATCCGAAGCGGCCTTCGGCAACACCTGCACCAGCAGCCCACCCGCACAGCGGACCCCGCGGCTGTCGATCCTTTCCCCCACGAACACCGCAGAGGGCGTCTGCTCAGAGTGGAGCAGGTAGCAGGCGACGTCATCCCCGATGCCGCCACTCACCAACTCCACTGTGCTGCTGAAGGGCTCTCCCTCGCCGATGTCCCGCACCACGTGGAGGTATCCGGTTCCGGTGGCGCGGCGAAAATCAAACTGGTGCTCGCCTTCGGACGAACGCACCAGATCCAGTTCCAGGGCAGGGTTGCCCACGTAGCCCCGCACCGTGCCATCCCTGCCAGCATCCACCATCAATCCGCGCAGGGGACCATCCGACTGGATGCGGAGATTCACCCGTCCGTGGGCCACCTTCATGGAACTGGCCAGCAGCAGGCCAGCGGTCATGGCGCGCCCCAGCAGAACGGTGGTGAGGAAGGAGAGGCCATGGCGGTGGCGGGCGTAGCGACTGGCCAAGGTGGTGGTCACCGCCACCAGGCGGATGCCTCCATTGGCCGCCGTGGCCCGCAGCATCTGATCAGCCATCACCGCCCTCCCGTCTCAGATGCATCGTAAGGAGGCCCCCCGGGCCAGGGGTTGAAGCACCCCTTCCTCCAATCTCCAGCCATCGGGAATCAGGCGGGCGAAACTCTCGGGCTCGTGGGTGACCACAAGCAGGGCGCGATCCTGAGAGAGCTCCAGCAAAAGATCCAGAACCCCATCCCGCACCGCCCAGTCCAGTCCCGCTGTGGGCTCATCGAGCAGCAGCACCCTCGGGTCGCGGAGCAACTGCACCGCAAGGGCCAGCCGGCGCTGCTGGCCGCCACTGAGTTGCTCAGGTGGGGGAGTGAGGGGCAACTCCGGCAGGCCCACCCTGGTGAGCACGGCCTGGAGGGCTTCCGTTGAGACACGACGCTGGGCCAAACGCAGTTCCTGGCCCACGGTGAGACCCAGGAAATGGCGCTCGGGAAACTGAAACACCAGTCCACAGAGCCAGCGCCGCTGTCGGGGGGTGAGCACCTCACCGTTCCAGCGAATCGTGCCGGCATCCGGGCTGGCCAGCCCGCAGATCACCTCCAGCAGGGTGGTCTTGCCGCTGCCGCTGCGGCCCGCCACCAGGGTGGGTATCCCTGGGGCAAGGCACAGGTTGATGTCCCGCAGCACCGGCGCGGAGGAGGTGGCGGGGTGATAGCGGAGCCCCTGGATCTCAAGCATCCCGCCAGCATGCCTCCCCAAGGACTGGAGCGATGGGATGGCAGCCTGAGACGACCTGCTCAGCTCGGCTGTGGACGTGCGCTTTCGCGATGTGGATCCCTTCAACTGCTGGCTCTGGCTTCGCTTTGCCCATCCACCGGGGCAGGGGGAGCGGGCCTATGTGGAAACCGCTTTCGACAGCTGGTTCTATCTCGGGAAACTGGGGGGATTCAACGCCGAAAACCTTCAGGCCCATGACGCCGGCGCTGACCTGAGCTGGCTGGCCTGGGATGGGGAGGCGGCTGATCAGGCCCTGCCAGCCCTCATGCACAACATGGGAGCCATGGAATATCAGGGCACCTGGGGGCGCTGCTGGTTGGATCTGGGCACCAGCGACGCCATCGGCCTCGACGTACTGATCAACACTCTGCGGCAGATCGACCATGATGTGGTGGAACTCTGCGAGCTGGTGATCGGCGGACTCAACGAGGACTGGCCGATCGAGGAGGAGCCAGGCAGTCCCTTCGCCCTTGGAGGTGGAGGCGCATCGGCGGGGCCCCAGGCCCCGCATAGATGAGAGCCGGAGGGGAGGTCTTGGCCAGGGAACGGCGCCGACTCCTGATTGCTCCCGAGCGTCTGGCACAGGAGGTGCTGCTGACAACAGCCGAAGCGCACTACCTCACCCGGGTGCTGCGGTTGACCGATGGCCAGGGCTGTGAGGTGGTGGACGGAGCCGGCCGGCGATGGGGTGCCCTGCTTGAAGGAAGCGATCGACTGAGGCTGGAGCAACCCCTCAGCCAGCCCTTGCAGGTGCTGGCTCCCCGCACGCCCCCTCTCCTGCTTGCCGTCGCACTGCCCCGGCAGGACAGTGAGCTCATCTGGCGGATGGCCACCGAACTGGGGGTCGATCAGCTTCAACCCCTGCAGGCAGACCGTGGAGTTGTGCGCTCAGGCTGGCCTGAGGAGCGTTGGCGCACCATTCTCAGGGAGGCCACCGAACAGTGCGAACGCCTCTGGCTCCCAGAACTCCATCCTCTCCGCACGGCGGCGGAGTGGTTCACCGCCTGCTCCACAGGCCGCAGGTTTCTGGCCAGCAGCCGGGGGGCCAGCCTGCCGCACCTGCTCCAGTGCCTTCCAACGATCGACGCACCTGTCATGGGGGGCCAACCCGCTGATCCTGTCGTCGTTGCCATCGGACCCGAGGGAGGCTGGAGCACCGAGGAGGAGGTGCTGGCCGAAGCCCAGGGATGGATTCCCGTGACGGCAGGGTCCACCATCCTGCGCACGGCCACCGCAGCAGTGACGGTCTCCGCCTGGTTGACAGGCTGGCGAGAGGGGGTCAGCTCTTCAGCAGACCGCGGGCAATCTCCTTGAACGCGCCGAGATTCGCGCCGGCACGACGGCGGCGGCGTGGGGTCGCCGCGCCCGGAGCCAGACAATCCGGGGCAAAGGTGGCCAGGGTGGGGGCGGGACGGCTGGCCGCTTCCGCCGCCAGCTGGGCAGCTATCTCCTCGGCTGTGGTGCGGGCCGCTGAGGCGGACACCGCCGCGGTGGCCTCTGATGTGACAGCTGAAGTCGCTGCCGCAGGGGGGGCAGCTGACGCGGGGGCGGCTGACGCAGGGGCTGGGGCGGCTGTCTTCTCCGTCCTGGCGGCAGCGGGCGGGGTTTTGTTCTCAGGAGCCGGTGCGGGCGGAGCAATGGTGATCCTCTGCTCGGGGGCCTTGCCAGCCTTGGCCTCCTGATCCCCATCCTGCTGGCCGCTGAGATCAAGGAAAAACTTCTGCTTCTTGAAGAACATGGCAGTGGGTGCCGCGCAGCGCTGGTGTGCCGATTATCCGCTGCCCAGGTTCCTTTGCCCCACACCCCTTAGACCTGTGCAACACGATGCCACCGGCCCATGCTGCCGTTATCCCTCTCGCTCCCTGATCAGCACCCCAGCCACTGGCTCGTGGCCCTGTTGATCAATGGCCTGCTGATCAGCCTGGCCCAGCGGGCGCCCCTGCTCACTCCCGCGGGCTGGGTGCATGCGGGCATCCTTGGCACCGTGCTCTGGGGAAGCCTCGGCTGGCGGGGATGGCTGGCGGTGGTGGCCTATCTCGCCCTGGGCTCGGCCGTCACCAAATTGGGATTCAAGGCCAAGCAGGCCGAGGGGCTGGCGGAAGCCCGCGGCGGGAGACGGGGGCCAGAAAATGTCTGGGGGTCGGCCCTGGTGGCCGCCATCCTGGCGGGCCTGACGCCCCTTGCTGGCTCCCTGGGCAGCCTTCTGCTGATCGGATTTGCCGCCAGCCTGGCCGCCAAGCTGGCGGATACCTTCGGCAGTGAGATCGGCAAACGCTGGGGGCGTCACACGGTGCTGATCACCAGCCTCCGTCCCGTGGCAAGGGGCACAGAAGGGGCGATCAGCCTGGAGGGCACAGCGGCCAGTGTGCTGGGGAGCGGGCTGATGGCAGCGGTGATGGCGACCCTCGGGGTGATCGAAACCCCTGTGGCGCTTGCCCTGGTGGCCGCCGTTGGACTGGCGGCCACCCTGCTGGAGAGCCTGCTCGGTGCCACCCTCCAGCCCAGGCTCCCCTGGCTCAGCAACGAAACCGTGAATGCCCTGCAGACCCTCGTGGCTGCTGGGCTGGCCATCGGGCTGGCGCTGCGGGTTCCAGGGGCCCTCTGAGCCCATCAGGCCTCTCCACCAGCGCGCCAGACCTCCGCACCCTGCCGCAGTTGCCTGAGGGCAGCACTGCAGCGGCGTTCCGCCATGCGGGGGTGAAGGCCATGCTGTTGACCCAGTTCGACCCAGCTGCAGCCCACCAGCACCCGTGCGAGCACGAGGTCCCGCTGCAGGGGATCCAGCCGATTGAGTTGCTGCCGCAACCATGCCAGCTGGGTGCGCCGGTGCGCCTCAAGCTGGGGCACCGGTTCCCGGCCATCGGCCACTGTGGCGATGGACTGGGGATCCGCCAATTGGTCGAGCCAGGTGCCCGCACCATCCACCTCCTCGCTGCTGCACTGCAGGGCATCGAGGCTCAGGGGATGGGCCACCTCCTGGAGACGCTCCGTTTCATCCAGCTCAGCTGGCGTGCAGCCGAGGGCGGCCGCGAGCTCCGGCTGGCCCAGGGGAGGGAGCCCGCTGGCCCTGCGGGCATCTTGAAAGGTGCGAGCTTTCTGACGCAGTTCCCAGATCCTTCTAGGGGGACGGATCCAGGCCTCCCGATCACGCAATTCGTGCTGAATGGCTCCCCGCACGTAGGGAATGGCGAAGGTGCTGAGGCAGCGAGCACGGCGCGCATCAAAAGCCTCCACGGCCCGGATGAGGCCCTGGCAGCCCACTTGAACAAGATCGGCGTAGGGGAGGGGGCTGATGGCTGCAAAACGAGCCGCCACGCTATGGACCAGGCCCAGATTTCCTTCCACCAGCCGATTGCGCCAATGGATCCGCGATCTGGCATCCGCACTCCTGGCATAGGCCGCCAGCCAGCAGTGGTTCTGCTGATTCATGGGGCCCGGTTCCTTCGGGATCACGCGCCGCAGCGGCCGCAAGGGCAACTGGGGGGAGCGGGGCGGACGATGGGGATGGGGATGGGGATGGGGGGAGTGGGTCATGGTTCGACCGGAGGCATGTGGTCACAGGCTCGTCGATCAGCCCGGCTCCGACCTCCACCGACCAGGGGAATTCACGCTCCCCCGAACGGGGGATCTCTTCACCAGGGCTGGGGCGTGGCCACCTCATGGAGGTGCAGTCCTGCCCAGGCCAGCAGGGCAGGCCAGCGCCTCACCCGCTCGAAGAGGAATCCATGGCCCTCACTGTTGCAATGCAGGCCATCCGCGCTCAACCATCGCTGCCACTGGGGTTCCTCCAAAAAAGGGGCCAGCAGAGGCAGAAACGGCACATCAGCCTCCATGCAGGCTTCCTCCAGCAGACCCTCATACAGACCCACGTCCGCCATCGAATACCAGAGCACCTCGGCCCAGGGCATGGCCTCCTCCAGCACAGGGGTGAGCCCCAGAACGAAAACAGGCGCCAGCTGCCTTGCGTCGCGGAGCAGCTGCTGCAGACCGAAGAGAAAGGCCTCCGGGGCAAGCTGCTGGCGGCCATCGGGCCGGCCGATGCGTGCAGCGTCGTTCAGGCCGACCGCCAACAGAATCCCCTGGGGACTCTGACGCCGCAATTCCCCCCGCACGCCCACCTCACCGGGGAGCCTGGCGGCCACCCGCTCCAGTCCATCCCCCCGGACCCCCAGGTTGTAGAGCACGGGGCCATCGGGCAGAGACATCCAGTGACGGCGCAGGCGCTCACACCAGCCCCCTTCCTCCTCATCCCCCCAACCGAACACGCCGCTGTCGCCCACGACAACGAGTTTCCTGGGCACGCCCCTGAGCATGAGGGAGGGCTCAGAGGCTGGCCTGGAAGGCGCTTAGCCGTTCCAGGCCATCCTGGATGGTCTCTTTGGAAGCAGCACAGGAGAGGCGGATGCAGCGGTCGTCGCCGAAGGCCACACCCGGCACCACCGCCAGCCCCACCTCATCCAGCAGGCGATTGCTGAGAGTGAGCGAATCGAGCCCCCAGGCACTCACATCGGGGAAGGAATAGAAGGCCCCCTGGGGAGGCACCAGCTGCAGTCCAGGCACCGCTGCCAGGAGCTCCTGCATCACCTGGCGCCGCTCGCTGAAATGGGCAGCCATCTCCAGCACGCAATCCCTGGGGCCCTCCAGAGCCGCCAGAGCGCCGAACTGGGCAAAACTGCACACATTGCTGGTGGATTGGCTCTGCAGAGCACAGGCAGCCGCCACTACATGGGAGGGACCAAACAACCAGCCCACCCGCCAGCCGGTCATCGCCCAGCCCTTGGCAAATCCATTGGCGATGAACACGCGATCCGCCAGATCAGGCGCCAGGGCGACCAGGCTGTGGTGGGTCTGACCAGGGGCCAGCAAGGCCTCATAGATCTCGTCACACACCACCACCACCTGGGGATGACGGCGCAGCACCTCGGCCATGGCGAGAAGATCGGAGCGCCCCATCACCATGCCCGTGGGATTGGAGGGGCTGTTGAGCACGAGCAGCCTGGTGGCAGGGCTGATGGCCTCCTCCAGTTCTTCGGCCGTGAACTGAAACCCACGGCTCGCCTGGGTGCGGAGGAGCTGCACGGTGGCGCCGGCCAGCTCAGCCATGGGGGGATAGCTGAGCCAGCAGGGACTGGGGATCAGCACCTCATCGCCAGGATTGAGGAGCACCTGGAAGAGGTTGAAGAGCGCCTGCTTGCCGCCATTGGTCACCAGCACCTGTTCCGGCGCGGCGGCGATCCCGTTGTCGTCCTTGAGCTTGGCGGCGATCGCTGCCCGCAGGGCGGGCTCTCCTGCCACAGGTCCGTAACGGGTGTGCCCAGCCTCCAGGGCAGCCGCTGCGGCCTTCCGGATGAAGGGGGGGGTGTCGAAATCCGGTTCGCCGGCGGAGAGGCTGCAGATGTTGCGCCCTTCCGCCCGCAGTTGCTTGGCTTTGGCGGCGATGGCAAGCGTGAGAGACGGCTGCAGGGTGGACGCCCTGACGGACAGCTTCAGCGGGGCCGACATCAGGGCGGGCACAGCAAATTGAGATGCGTCATCCTGCACTAGGTCGGCGGACTGAGGCCCCCCTGCGTTTTTTCAGGAAACTTCACAAGCCTGCCGACCAGCTGGCACAGCCCCATCCATGCCCAAACCGGAATCCCCGCCTCCCTTGAGCACCGACCTCGCCACGCTGGCCCAGGCCTGCGCGGAGTGCCGCCGCTGCCCCCTGGCCCAGGGGCGCCAGCAGGTGGTGGTGAGCCGCGGCAATCCCTCTGCAGCACTGATGGTGATCGGCGAAGGGCCGGGCGCCCAGGAGGACGCCCAGGGGCTCCCGTTCGTTGGGCGGGCCGGCCAGCTGCTGGATCAGATGCTCGCCAGTGTGGGCATCGACAGCAATGAGGAGGCCTACATTTGCAATGTGGTGAAGTGCCGCCCGCCGGAGAACCGCAAACCCACCCCCGAGGAGATGGCCGCCTGCCGACTCTGGCTACTGGAGCAGATCGCCCTGGTGGATCCAGCCGTGATCGTGCTTGCCGGGGCCACCGCCATGGAAGGGGTGCTGGGCATCAAGGGGGGCATCACAC